>CANFJV010000042.1 GCA_947447225.1 Acidimicrobiaceae bacterium | reverse complement strand
CCGCGTGCGAAGGCCTCGACCCGGACATCTTCTACCCAGCATCAGAAGATGACGCCGCGTCGGCGCCAGCCAAGGCAATTTGTGAGACCTGCCCGGTGAAGGAGCCTTGCCTTGAGCATGCCCTCAACAACCGTGAGCGCGAAGGCGTCTGGGGCGGAATGACTGAGCGTGAGCGTCGCCGCATGGTGCGCCAGCGTCGCAAGACTGTCTGAAATTATTTTTCTAAAATAATTCTTTCGGGACGCAGGCCTGCGTAGGCGCCCGTTCATGAAGGGCATTGCCGCTAGCCTCGCTGCATGGATTTCGAACTCTCTGAAGAGCTCACGCAATTGCGTGACAGTGTCCGTCGTCTCGCGCAAGACAAGGTAAAGCCGCGAGCTCGAGAAATCGATAAGACCGGTGAGTATCCGCAAGATCTCTTCGAGGCCTTCCGTGACGCCGGTCTGTTGGCGCTGTGCATACCTGAAGAATTCGGTGGTGCCGGTGCTGGCATCTTGGGTCTCACCATTGCTATTGAAGAAGTAGCAAAGTACTCAAATACGGCAGCACTGATGTTGCTCTTGACCCGGCTTCCTACTGGACCGATCATGATCTCGGGGACCGACTACCAAAAGGGTCGGTATCTCCCGGGCATTGCCGAAGGCACAGAACGCTGTGCATTTGGACTTTCTGAGCCAGGCGCCGGCAGCGATGTTGCCGGTATGCAGACCCGGGCAACGCCTGACCCCAACAACCCCGGTGGTTGGATCCTCAATGGCACCAAGTGCTGGATGTCGGGCGTGGCGCAAGCCGACTGGTACATCGTGTTTGCCAAGACCGGTGACCCAAGTTCACGCCTCCACAGTTCCATCACTGGCTTCATTGTGGAGCGCAAGTGGGACGGCGTCTCGGTTCCACGGACCGACAAGAAGATGGGTGTTCGAGGGGTCGACACTGGCGAACTCCACTTGCAAGATGTGGTTGTCCCGAAGGAAAACGTTCTCGGCGAAGTGGGTGGATTCCGCCTTGTCATGGAGGGCCTCAACGCCATGCGGCCAATTGTGGCGGCCCGTGGTCTCGGTCTCGCCGAAGGTGCGCTGATGTATGCCACCGAGTATGTGAAGAACCGTCCGGCCTTTGGTCGAACGATTGCGGACTTCCAAGGTATTCAGTGGGAAATCGCCAAGTGCGCGACGGAAATTGAAGCCGCACGACTCCTCACGTACCGAGCGGCCTGCTTGGCCGACCAAGGCAAGTTCACCAAGGCCTATGTGCCGCAGTTGTCGATGTCGAAGTACTACGCCACTGAAATGGCAGTCAAGGCGTCAGGACTCGCCGTGCAACTTCTTGGTGCTGCTGGGTATATGGAAGAACACCCAACCGAGCTTTGGTATCGAGACGCTCGGCAGCTGACCATTGTGGAAGGCACGAGCCAAGTCCAACTCGGTCTCATTGGAAAGGGTGTCTTGGCCGGAGATCTCTGGTGGGACTGAGCGAACTTGGCGGTTGGGGTGGCGTGCTCGTTTCGCTGACGTCTGGCAAACATCTGTCAGCCGCTGAGGCCGAAGACGTGCTTGATGGCGTCCTCGCCGGCACGGCAACCGACGCGCAAATTGCCGCGCTGCTGATTGCCCTCAAAATGAAGGGTGAGACGCCCGAGGAAGTCGATGGACTGGTCTCGGCAATGCTCAAACATTCGACACCAGTGGTCGCTCCTGAGGGGGCAATTGACATTGTCGGCACTGGGGGAGACCGCTCGGGTTCGGTCAACGTGTCCACCATGGCCTCCTTTGTGGTCGCTGGCGCAGGCGTTCCGGTAGTGAAACACGGCAACCGCGCCATTTCTTCATCAGTTGGTGCCGCCGATGTGTTGGAAGGCCTCGGCGTCGTCATTGAACTTGGACCAGCCGGGGTGGAAGCCTGTATTGAAGAGGCCGGCATGGGTTTTTGTTTCGCTCAGCGCTATCACCCAGCGATGCGATTTGTTGGCCCAGTTCGACGCGAACTGGCCACGCCAACGATTTTCAATATCCTTGGGCCACTTGCCAACCCAGCTCGACCAACCCGGCAACTTGTCGGTGTGGCAGATCCCGCTCGAGCCCGAGTAGTGGCTGATGTCCTTGGCCGCCGTGGAACGGTTCGAGCCACCGTCGTCTATGGCGATGACGGCATGGATGAGGTCACCTTGACCGCTCCGTCAACCTTGCTTGAGGTTCATGGCGATGGAACCTCTGCGACCATGACTGAGCATCGTCTCGATCCTCGGGACTTTGGCCTCGCCCTGGTGGAACCTTCGGCGCTCGTCGGTGGATCCCTTGAGGTCAATGTCCGAGCTGTTCGCGAGGTACTAAGTGGAGCTGCGGGACCGCATCGTGACATCGTTCTGCTGAATGCTGCAGTGGCTCTCGTCGATGCAGGAGCGGCAACTGATGTCAGCCAAGGCCTTGAGATCGGGGCTTCGTCAATTGATGGTGGCTCGGCTGCTCGAGTGCTTGAGCGCCTCGTCGAGACCTCAACGGCGTTCGGTCAAAGCTGAAGGCTTAGAGCACCTGGGTGAGTGCACCCGTGCGGACGTTGAAGACGAAGCCGCCAAGATCGGTGACGTTCTGCAACAACGGGGCGGTGCGAATGCGCTCAAGGTCTGCCGCCAGTGTTGCTAACTGGTCATCAACCGGCAAGAGGTCAATCTCGCACGAATCGACGTGCGCTGCGTTGGCGACACGAGCGCGCAACTCAGTTTCACTCGTGCCAACCATGGCGCATTCGGTATGGGCAATCACGCAAATTCGCTTTGCCCCAAGCAAGTTGTGGGCCAAGGTAAGTGACCGCAACGCGTCGTCGGTGACACGGGCTCCAGCATTTCTGATGATCTTGGCATCACCTGGAGCGAGTCCTAAGACCTTGAGTGGGTCGATGCGAGAGTCAATGCAGGTGACGACGGCGAGTTCTTTTGCTGCCGCACCAGCCATTCCAGTGTCAGAAAATGATGCGGCATAGTGCGCGTTTGCTGCGAGTAGATCGTCGAATCCCATCACCCCTCCTCGTCGTGCAGGCTACCGGGAAGCATCTTCATGCTCGTCGCTGTCAACCGTTGCCCCGCTACTTGGAGAAACCACCCATTTCGTGGCGCTGAGTGAAAGGCGCGCCGAAGCTCCTGCTTCGGCCAATGCAATCACGCAACCGCCAAAACCGCCACCGGTCATGCGCACGCCATAGATGCCAGGCGCCGTTCTGATCTGCGCAGCAAGTGCGTCGATGCCGGGAGTAGAAACCTCGAAATCGCTCGACAGGCTGTCGTGGCTCTCATTCATGAGTGCCCCAAACGCCGTTGTATCTCCAGAGCTTGCTGCTTGCGCAGCGTCGAGCACTCGACGGTTCTCTGACAGGACATGTCGTGCGCGACGTCGAAGAACGGAATCGGTGAGCAGTGCCAGGTTCTCCCGTGTTGCCCGTGCCAGCGGCCCAATGATGCGTTCTGCTGCTTCACACGAGGCTCGGCGATCGCTGTAGGCCGACGTGGCCAATCGACGACGTTCCCCGGAGTCCACGATGAGGAGTTCAGTTCCCTCCGGCAGCGCAACACTTTGCGTGGTGTGAGCGGTGAAGTCAATGAGCACACCGTGGCCGGCGCTGCCACACAGCGCGGCAATCTGATCAAGGAGACCAACCTTGGCGCCAGCAGCAGCTTCAGCCGCCTGGCAGTGTCGAGCAATGGTCCAAGGGTCTCCTTTCAGTCCAAGGGCGAGTGCAACGGCCACGCAGTACGCAGCCGACGAGGAAAGACCTGCCCCAACAGGAACGAAGGATGTGACCGAAAGCAGTGCCCCTTGCCCTTGCGTTTGAGCGAGAAATTGCGCAAGTTGGACATGTGGGGGAGCCAGTGAGGCATCGTCATACAGACCAATCGCATCTGAGCGTTGCTCACCGTCAAGTGTGGTTGCAACACGAACCTCATTGGGAAGTGGTGTTGCGACGACCGACGTGCGCCACGGCAAGGCAGCAGGGAGGGCAAGTCCACCGGTGTAGTCCGTGTGGTCGCCAATGAGATTGACTCGCCCCGGCGCGCTAGCAGTGCGGCGGTTCACCTCAGCGACCAATGACGCTTGCATCTCCAGCACGAAGGCCAGTAATCATTTCCCGGTAGGCACGAGCCGAGTCAATGCCCATTGCATCGAGGTCGGTCACGTTGTTGCCACGAGGGCGATCACAGCCGTAGAGGCCGAAGCGAGGTTCGTAGCTACCCCATTCGTAGTTATCGACGAGCGTCCAGTGGTAGTACGCGCGCACGTCAACACCAAGGGCAACAGCATCGAGGATGGCTCCGAGGTTTTCGGCCAAGTACTTCGGTCGGGTGTAGCCGTCAGCTCGTGGATAACTGCGTGCACCAACCACTCGGTTGCACATGCCGTTTTCGACAATCCAAAGGGGAAGCCCGAGATCTCGAGCTTCCAAGCAGTAGGTCGTGAACATTGAGCCGTCTGGTCGGTCGTCCCAAAGGTAGCGAGCAGGCAAGGTGTAGCGGCCACCCGTCGTTGATGATCCTGGAAGAACAAGGTGCTCGGCCGCAACGGGTGCGTAATAGTCTAGTTGGGCAACGTCCAAGGTGCACGCATGCGCACTCGCATACACCGCGGCTCGTGCTCGAGGCAGGGCGGTGGAAAGGTCCACTTTTGCCGATGCCCACTCGCGAAGCCATCGCTCGATGAACGGGTAGATCTGGCCAGGACCTTTGGGGATGAGGTCGTAGTGGTTGCGTCGACGCATCTCGAGCCATTTGCCGAGATCTGCTTCGCGAATCTCTTGCTTTCGTGCCACGAGAAGGTCAAGTGGCAGTCGGTCGAGTTCATAGATCGACAACGAGTAGTTGTTGGTCGCAACGATGGCTTCTGGTTGGAGCTCATGGATGAGGTCATAGGCCAAGATGTGTCCGGTGAGCAGGTGGTCAATAGAGGCCATGGTTGCGGTGAAGTTGCCTCGCCACCCGGGCGGAAAAATTCCGGTTAAAAACGAGTTGACCGAGTAGATGTTCAGTTCGTTGGTGGTGATCCAGTTGGAACACTGCGCGCCAAAGGTCGACACAGCGAACCTCACCCAGTGGGTGAATTCTTCAGGCGCTTCAGGCAGGGTCCAAAACTCAACGGGAAGCCACCCTGGGTGGGTGAAGTGATGCAGCGTGACAAGTGGCGTCATGGATCGAGCGTGAATCGCCTTCAAAATCTCGAGGTAGCGCTCAACGACCTGCTCATCGACCTGGCCACGACTCGGAAAGCAGCGCGCCCATTCAATCGACAGTCTGAAGGCGTCGAGACCAATCGCAGCTGCCCGGTCGAGGTGGGCTTCAAAGTCCTCGAAGAAGCCAACCGCATTACCCGAGGGTTCGACCTTGCCGGCTTGTTCCCAAGGGGCCCAGTTATTGGTGGGTTCTCCGGGGCCGTTATAGCCGCCTTCGATTTGAAAGCCAGCGGTTGCCACGCCAAAGGTGAACGGCTGGGGAAGCAGGGAGGTGGAGTCTTGACTGGTCACTGAAGCAGCGTAGAACGCCAGAAGTCACTTGTGGAGTTGCAAGCAACCATGGTTCAGGTGGCATCATGGCAAGGTCAAAGGAGACGCCATGGCTGGACCGCTTTCTGGAATCAAGATTGTTGAACTCGCAGGGATTGGCCCATCGCCATATGCCTGCATGTTGCTTGCGGACGCAGGTGCGTCCATCATCCGCTTGGAGCGAGCTGCTGGCGGTGCCAAGCCCGATGACAAGTGGTACGACGTTTCGGCCAGAAGCCGTCCTTCGGTTGGCATTGACCTAAAGAACGAAGAGGGGAAAAAGCTTGCCTTGGACCTCATTGCCTCTGCCGACGCGGTGATTGAGGGCTATCGCCCAGGCGTGGCCGAGCGCTTGGGACTTGGGCCACAGGATTGCTGGGCCGTCAACGAGCGCATTGTCTATGGTCGCATGACCGGCTGGGGCCAAGAGGGCCCGCTTTCACAGCGTGCCGGTCACGACATCAACTACATCTCCATTGCTGGCGCACTATGGCCAATGGGTCGCAAAGGCGAAACGCCGCTTCCTCCGCTCAACTTGGTGGGTGACTTTGGCGGCGGTGGCATGTTGCTTGCCTTTGGCATGTGTGCAGCACTGTTGGAAGCAAAGACCTCAGGCAAGGGCCAAGTCGTCGACGCAGCCATGGTTGATGGTGCGGCGTCACTGATGACCTTCATCTTTGGTTTCCGTTCAGCTGGAATGTGGGAAGACGAGCGCGGCGTCAACATGCTCGACACCGGGGCGCATTTCTATGAGGTGTATGAGACAAGTGACGGCGGCTACATGGCCGTTGGCGCCATTGAGCGTCAGTTCTACGCCCTGCTGCTTGAAGGCCTTGGCCTCAATCCAGATGACTTGCCACCACAAAATGACCGATCACAGTGGCCAGCCATGAAAGAACGATTCGCCGCGATCTTCAAGACCAAGACCCGTGACGAGTGGACCGCGATCTTTGAAGACACTGATGCCTGCACCACGCCGGTGTTGTCGCCAGCCGAAGTAGCGGACTATTCCCACAACGCTGAGCGCAACAGTTTTGTCACCCTTGGTGGAGCAGTTCAGCCTGGGCCTGCACCTCGCTTTAGCCGCACGCCAAGTCAGATCACGAGTCAAGGTGCGCCTCCTGGAGCACACACCGATGCAGGTCTTGCCGCGTGGGGAATTCCGACCGAGCGGATTGACCATCTTCACGCAAGCGGCGCCATTGTGTAAGCAGTGTGTGAAGATGACCACAGCAGCGTGAGGGGGAATCATGGCAGCAACCGCAGTCAGAATTAGCCCAGTCTGGGAGAACCCAGAGGCGGTTATGGAGCTCATCAGAAGTGCGGGTCCGTTTTGGCCACTTGCCAACTACGCCGCAAGTGATGCGGAGATGGCCGCGCTTGGTAAAGATCGGGTCACGTTCACGCCGCCGTGGTTCCGTCAGGATTTTGCCCGCGAGGCAAAGGTGCTTGTTCCAGGTGCTGAGGACATCTTGAGTAATCCACACTTTGCCGCTGCCGCCCAAGAACTTGGCGGTGGCCGAGATGCAGTCGTGCGCCCACAAGCGGTCTATGTCAACATCATGGGACCGACACCATTTTCCTTCCCACCTCACTTGGATATCCCGGCCTTTCGGGGCTTCACTCGGGCAACCGAACCCGTGTGGTTGCTGAAGACCATGAAGACCTCTGGACTGTTTGAACAGTGGCGGACAAAGATTGTGACGGCGGTGTCGTGGTTTTATTCCGGCGAAGGCGGGAATTTTCACTACTGGCCAGAAGGCCCAGAAGGGCCAATGGCAATCGAAGCCTCGCCATACGGCAATGTCAGCGTGCTGGCCGATAACGAGGCAACGTTCCATGCCGTTTCACCTCTTGGTGGCAAGGGGGCCACGATGCCTGAAGGGCTGACCCGTGAATCTCGCCTTGTACGCGGCGACTCGGGCTGGGATGTGAAAGATGAAGACGGTGTCGTGCTCGCACAATTTTCCGATGCCGACGTTCGCTTCACGGTCTCGTGGAAGGCCGATGTGTTTCATAGTGCCGATGAAGCAGCGCTGCATGACAGCGGTGCTGATCCGCTGACGCTTCGCACCATTGTCGAATGCTTCGATGAGGACCTGAAGCGTCGTGGCATCCCTACCGAGATGCCAGATGATCCGCTGAATGATCAGGTCTGGATCGCGACTTTGGCCAAGACCTATCAGGACCCGGCACCACGGATGTAACTACGAGCGCTGGGCGTTGCTCCCGCGCGAGATGATGCCGTCTCGTTTTGCGGCAAAGGCTGCATCATCGAAGTGTTCGGCCATGAACCGGCGACTCCAGCGAAGCTCTTGGCTGTAGGACTCGGTTGGAGCATCGGCGTTGCTTGCATACATGGCCAACAGTTGCGCCAGCGTTGCTGGATCGGCTTCAGCAATTTGACCAGCAAGTTCCATGGTTCGCTCCATGAGCAGGCCATGGGGAACGACTTCGTTGAGCAGGCCCCACTCTGCTGCAGTTCCGGCATCGATAAACATCCCCGTCAGAGACATTTGTCGAGCGCGGTTGATGCCAATGAGTTGCGGAAGGCGAATTGTCATCCCACCTCCGGGCAAGATGCCAACTCGTCCATGGGTGTCGGCGAAGGTCGCACGGTGGCTGCCGATGAGAAAATCACATCCGAGGGCGAGTTCCAGCCCTCCGGTGACGGCTGGTCCATTGATGGCGCCAATCATCGGCGTGGACCTGACAACAGAGAGTCCACGCCGCTCAATCTTTGGCGCATCACTTGCCGCCCCAACCCGGCCATAGGTATTGGCAAGGTCTTTTAAGTCAAGTCCCGCACAAAATGCCGGATCTGCGCCAGTGAGCACAATGACGCGGATCTCCGGATCGCCATCAAGCGTCGAAATGGTGCGTTCAAAGTCCGAGAGCATCTGCCCGGTGAGCGCATTGCGAGCTTCGGGACGATTGAGGGTCACGGTCGCAATTGCGCCACTTCGTTCAGTCGTAATGGTCATGACGGCTCCTTGTCGTTACTTTGCAAAATGGGCGTGCAGCGCTTCTGTCGTGCCGGCACAAACGTGCACGAGTCCTTCGCAGGCTCGAAGGATGCGAGCAGATTCTGACTGGGCGCTTGGGAGTTGTGGGGTAATACAAACGAGGTTCTTGGCGCCTGCTTGGGCAAGCAGCGTTGCTTTGCCAACAAGTTCAATGGCGGCGGTGGTCGATTCAAGACCACTTCGGGCAACCGTCCAACCGCCGACAATGAATACCTCAATGTCGTCACCGTCGTGTTGTGCGAGCAGGTCCGCTGCGACAACCGCACCTTTTCGCTTTGGTGCGGGCGTGGGCGTCATCCCGAGGCTCTCTAAGGTCTCGGTCACAAAGGTCTTAAAGGTCACAGACTCGGCCGCAAGCGACGACATGTTGACGTCCGAGAGTCGCTGCTTCGCAAGCGCGACGTAGGCGGGATCAAGGTCCACACCAATCCCGCGACGCCCCGATTGCTTGGCGGCAACCAGGGTCGAACCGGATCCAAGAAACGGGTCAAGAACGAGATCACCCGCATAGGTGTAGAGCTCAATGAGGCGCCTCGGGAGTTCGACCGGAAATGGGGCGGGGTGACCAATGCGCGTTGCGCTTTCGGCATCAATGCTCCACAGATCAAGGGTTGCCGCCATGAATTCATCAGCAGTAGTGGTGGCGACATGGGGGAGTCCAGCTTTTTCTCGAGCCCGTTCAGAAAGCGCTCGATCAAATCGTCCCTTGCTCGCAATGATGACCCGTTCGGTCACATCTCGCAGCACAGGATTTGAGGGTTGTTTGAACGATCCCCAGGCGCAGTTGCCGCCAGCACCTTTGGCCTTTTGCCAAATGATCTCACCGCGAAGGAGGAGGCCAAGGTCGTCTTGAAGAATGGCCGTCACGTCTGCGGCCAAGCTCCGAAAGGGCTTTCGTCCCAAGTTGGCGACATTGACGGCAATGCGGCCCCCGGGCTCTAAAACCCGCACACACTCGGCGAACACCGACCGCAAGAGCTCAAGATACTCAAGGTAGGTGGCGGGAATACCTTCACGATCAAGTTCTGTTTCATATTGCTTGCCGGCAAAATACGGTGGTGAGGTTACGACGAGTGCAACCGTTGCATCGTTCAGCATGGAGAGATCGGCACCGTTGCCAACAAGGCAGGAAATCTCTGGTCCAACATGAACGTTCACGTGGTCGTCAGGTGACAGCGTGGGGGCGGCAAAGCGGTTGTAAAAGCCCGACGCATCGTGACCTTCACGACGGGAGACGCCAAAGGCGGACGTCGACGTTGGACTGCGCGTCACGCGAGGCGTCTCTATGTTGTCGTGGTCCACGTAGTGAGGCTAGGTCAGCGCTTGCGCCAAGAAGGTGGCAATCCGGTCAACAAAGTTTTCCAGGTTCGCGTCACCAACTTCACTTGATCGCACGGCGAGTGCCCCTAAGAGTTGTTGACCTACGAGGTCAGCTTGAGCCGGTGCGGTAGCGCAAAAGCATCCCTCCGCCACACCTCGTTGCAAAATTGCCACTGTTTCTGCGTTGATGGCAATGGCGATGTTGGCGAGTGCCGCGCCAATAGCGACGCCTTCTACAGAGGGTGAGGCCTCGGCTCCAAGCAGCAGGCGAAAGAACTTTCGGTCGCGATCAACCACCACCACGAGCGCTCCAATGAGGCTGCGCAGTTGTGCAACAGCCGTTGGCGCAGGGGCAGCTTTTCGTAATTCTTCGGCAAACTCTGCATACATTGCCCCCGTTGCGGCATGGAGGAGGTCGCTGCGTGAGGGAAAATAGACGTACAGGGTTGAACGAGCAATCCCAGCCGCGGCAGCAATTTCTTCCATGGCCACGTCAGTTGATCCCGCCTCGCCAAAACATTGGCGTGCGACCGCAACGAGGTCACGGTGTCGCTGCTCTCGCAGCTCGTCGGTAGATGCCCGAACTACGACAGAACCTTTGCGCCCGGGGTGAAGGTGATGGGGAGGTGCTTCACCCCACTGATGAACGGTGAGTGAAGGCGGGAAACTTCCCCAGCCTGGGCGAGATCTGGAATTCGGTCAAGCAAGTGCTCAAACATCACCTTGATTTCGAGACGAGCCAAGTTGGCCCCGAGGCAAAAGTGCGGGCCGCCTGCACCAAAGGTCATGTGCGGATTGGGGTTTCTCGTGATGTCGAACTTCTGCGAGTCGGCAAATACACGCTCATCTCGGTTGGCAGAGATGTGGTAAAAAACCACTTTGTCGCCCTTTTTGATGTGGCAGCCACCGAGCTCAATGTCGGACTTCGCCGTGCGACGGAAGTTCATCACTGGGGTCACAAAGCGCAGCATCTCTTCAATGGCGGAGTTCATGAGCGATCGGTCATTGCGCAGGAGTTCCCACTGGTCTGGGTGCTCAAAGAACGCCGCCATGGCACCAGAGATCAAGTTTCGAGTCGTCTCGTTACCCGCAACCGTGAGGAGCAAGAAGAACAACTCAAGTTCGAGCCCGTTCAATTGCTCGCCTTCGATTTCAACCTGCGTGAGGATTGACATCAAGTCATCGTGTGGATTCACGCGCTTTTCGCCAAAAAGCGTTGAGGCGTAAACGTAGAGCTCCATGGCGGCAGATTGGGCCATTTCATCAGTGATGGCGAACTCAGGGTCTTGGTTACCAATCATCTTGTTCGACCAGTCGAACATCTTGTGGCGATCTTCACGGGGCACGCCGAGCAGGTCGGCAATGACGACTAAGGGGAGTTCAGCCGCAATATCAACCACGAAATCAGCTTTGCCGGATTCAATGACAGCATCGAGCAGTGCGTCGGTGGTGCTGTGGATGGATGCTTCAAGGTCGCGCACCATGCGAGGGGTGAAACCCTTGTTGACGAGGCGTCGGTAACGAGTGTGCATCGGAGGGTCCATGTTGAGCATCATGAGTTGCTGCTGCATGAGTTCTTCTTCTGGCAACTCATTGATGAGCGAACTCTTCTCATGAGAAGAGAAGGCTTCCCACTCACGGTTGACGATCACGGCCTCGTTGTAACCAACGACCGCCCAGTAGCCAACCTCACCAGGCTCTTCGCGCCAGTGGACCGGACCTTGCGCTCGCAGTTCGGCAAAGTAGTCGTGTGGGACGCCACGCACAAAGGTCATGGGGTCCATCAACAGCACGGGGTAGTCCGGCATGGTTGCTCCTGTTCAATCGGACACACTGTCCGATAACGACCCTACGAGAAAGTCACCGGTGGGTCAAGGCATTGCCACAACTAGTCGTCTCGAACTCGAGCCATGTGCCAACCACTACAGAAGTCGCATTGGTAGGCGGTCAAGTCATAGCCAGCTTCACTGCCGCGGTAGGCCGCGGCATCGAGGGCGGATCGCTGGTCCGGGTAGCGGGCTTTGGCCGCGCCGTCGCTTCGCCAATGTGACCCATTCATCCCAAAGGGGCGATGAGCATTGCCACGATTTTTCCGAGCCACGCAGACACCCTAGAGCCGCGATGAATGTCGATTCGCCATCGCGTATCTGTCGAGCTAGGCCGATTCATCTCCGTCGGGTTGCAGTGACTTCACCAACGCAACGTTGGCGTCGGTTCGCACATCAAAGCGCCACATCGAGGGAAGCGCCGCAGCCAGGCCAGCACAGACTCCAGTGCAGGCCAAGCCTCCGGCGACAAGAGAAGTTTTGAGCGTGAACGCTGCGGCCATGGCGCCGCTTCGTGATTGACCAAGGGTTGGCCCAACTGAGTAGCTGAGCAGTTCAATTCCGCCCATCCTCCCGCGTACTTCAGATGGGATGGACTGATTCCACATGGTGCCGCGGAAAATCGCACTGATGGCATCAGCCCAGCCTGCGATGAAAAGGCCCAGAATCGCCAAGCTGAGCGAACTCGACCAGCCAAAAAGGGCAATACCGAGGCCCCATCCGCTTGCTGCGAGCGCAATGGCTTGACCGTAGTGGTGCACCTTGGTCGACCATCGTGACGTGAGGCTCGCCCCAAGCGCCCCAAGCGGGAGGGCAGCGTACAACAAGGCGAGGGCGAAACGCTCATGGAACTGCTGAGCCACGAAGGGCAGCATCGCAATCGGGTAGGCAAGCAGCATCGCAGAGAGGTCAATGAGGTAGGTGCCAAGGAGATCTCGGCGCGTGACGGCATAGCGAACACCGCTCCACAGTGCATTGAAGGAGACCACCGTTGCGGCAGCCACTCGCGCTGGCGCGGCCACTCGAGCCAACAACACCAGCGAGCCAAGGAATGAAACAACGTCAAGCCCATAGACCGACCAACAGCCAACCGAGACTGCGAGAAGTCCACCAAGTGCGGGGCCCGCAATGGAGGCAACCGTCCTTTGGAACATGGACAACGTAGTGGCGGCAGCTTGGAACTCATGAGGGACAACTTGCTGTCGAAGCGAATCAAGACTTGGTGATTGCAGGCCGGCGGCAATCACTTGGGCGCCAATGACGACATACAGCAAGGTAACCGAGGGTGCGTCAAGGAGCGAGTTGATGAGCAATGCGCCGGAACAGCCAAGCAGTGCAACTTCGGTGACAAGCAGCATCACTTTTCGATTCACCGCATCAGCAAGCACACCGCCATAGAGGCCAAAGATGATGAGTGGCAGAAATTCCACCAGACCAATGGCGCCAACGGCGAGAACAGAGTGGGTCAATACGCTCATTTGGAAGGCAATGGTGACGTAGGTGGCTTGACTTCCAAGATTCGTCACCGCGCTGGCAAAAAAGAGCCGTCGAAAGGTCGGAAGGGTCCGAAGTGGTTGGAGGTCCATGCCGAGTTTCACGCTGCACCACCAGGAGCTTTCAGAAGTTCTTGTGCCGCACGTAGGCCTCTCATGCGCCTTCGCAACGTACCAGTGAGATTTACGCCACAGTGCAGCACTAGCGTGGGAGGCGTGACGCAGCCACTTTCCACCATCAGCCCACAAGTCGCCGACCCCATTTTGGATGACGGTGGCCATGACCGTTTCTCGCACATCATCTTGGAAGGCTTTACCCCGGAAAAAGGTGACTACATCCCAGTTGGCACGAGCGTCGTTGAGTCAATCGTGACGGGAGCCCCCGTGAAAGCGCTGTGTGGCAAGGTCTGGGTGCCAAGCCACAATCCGGAGAAATATCCGCTTTGCCCAACGTGCAAGGACGAAGCAAAAAAGCGCGGCTGGGATGTCCCCGCCTAAGCGCTGAGCAGTCGCTCTCGGAAAAAGGAAAGCACCTGGTCGAGCGCTTGGCGCGTTGGCGTGCCGGGCCGATCGTCCAAGTTTTCAGTAACAACCGAGTGAGCACCTTTGGGGTGGCCATAGGGGTTGCCTTCAGACGAGTCGAGTTCTACACCGATGAATCCCTCGCCAAGAAGATCTCGGAGTGCTTGAAAGCGAGCAGCGGGAACCGCTTTGTCTTCGGTGAAACGAAGCCCAAGCACACAAACACCTTGCTCGACTCGTTTGACAATGGCAGCCCGATCACCCGGTGAGATCCCGAGATCTGCACCACGGGCTTTTGCCTTGCGGCCAATGGCGGCAGGGAGTGACGGTTGAGAGAGCACGGGAGCGACGACAACGTCATCAACCATCATCGCAAGGGCAAATCCACCGGTCAGACACATACCAATCGCTCCAACACCTGGCCCTCCGCATCGTTCGTGCTCAACGTTGGCCAGTCCACGAAGCCAGGTGGTGATGGGACTCGCCTTGCCGGTGGCAAGGATCGAGAATTCGCTCGACACGCAGGCTTTCGCCATGGACTTGGCAATGTAGGACCCACTCGGCGCTTTGCCAGGCGTCCCAAACATCTGTGGCAGCGACACCGAGAGTCCAAGGGCGACTACTTGGTCGGCAAACGACAACACGAGTGGGGTTATGCCAGGGATCTCAGACATCACAATGACGCACGGACCAGTGCCCTTGCGAAACACGGTCTTGGTCACCCCATCAATGGTGACGGTGTCTTTGGCAAAGGTTGCGAGGTCGCTCATGCCTGCATGCTACCGAGGTGACACTTCATCGTCGCTGTTTACGCCGGAGGCGGAGATGTATAGGTGAAGGTCGACGTACTTGTCGCTGATGACGTGCCAAAGCGTGTGGTCAAGGTGATGGCTACCGCACCTGGTGCATGCGGTGGCGCAACAATGGTGAGCACCTCGGTGGACAGCACCTTGGTGGGTCGAACTGCAACGCCGCCAACGTGAGCCATCGTGCCTGGCTGGAAGTTGACGCCAGTCAGGCGAATGACCGTGCCACCCGAACTTGGTCCACTCGCCGGCGACATGGCACGAACACCTGGCCCAAGTGGCGAGGCAAGAAGGACAAATGGACGACCAGCTTTGGTGGTGGTTCCAACAACGTGGCACTGATTGGCCTCAGGACAGGTCACACTGCGCCATTCCCCGCCGTAGGCACCTTTTGGAAGGGCCACTCCAGTTTCGGAGGTCCATGAACCTGAACGGTCCGAGAGAATCTGCGGCGTGGTGGTAAGGCCAATGGTTTGGGAGCCAACCGCCATGCACACTTGTGTGGCCACGCAGGAAACCGCATTCAAGGTCACGCCGGGTCGCTGGAGCACTTGGCCGTCCCAACCTCCGGCGGTCTTGGTCACCACAATGGGCTTCGTCGCGCTATTGGCAAGCGCGTTGGTGGACCCCACCGCCACGCAGGACTGCGGAGCGTTGCACGATACGCCGAGAAGGTAGCCAGACGTCAGTCCATTGGCGGGTTGTTGGACCCATGAGGTTCCATTGAAGACTTCAATCAGTGGCGTCCATTGCTTGCCGGCCCCACCAAAGGTGGTGCCAACGGCGGCACACCAATTTGGTGTTGGGCACGACACCGACGTGAGCGAATCAACCGTTCCAGGGGTTGGGTGGGGAACTGCAGCGGCGCTGGCAAACCCACGAGCGCCAAGAGTGATGGTGGTGATGGAAGAGTGCGTTTGGGCAAT
>CANFJV010000041.1 GCA_947447225.1 Acidimicrobiaceae bacterium | reverse complement strand
ACTACAAGGTGTTCAAGAACACCCTCGTGCGTCGTGCCATTGCCGACACCGAAAACGCCGGTCTCAGCGAACTGCTCGTTGGCCCAACCGGTATTGCCTTTGTGCAAGGTGACGTCTCGGCTGCAGCCAAGGCCCTTCGGGATTATGCCAAGGCAACTCCTGCGCTCATCTTGAAAGGTGGCGTCGTCGACGGATCGGTCCTGAGTGCTTCCGACGTGGCAGCGCTCGCAGACCTCCCGTCTCGCGAAGTGCTCCTGTCGATGCTTGCCGGTGCCATTGCCGCCCCGATGCGCAACCTCGCCGGCCTGTTCAAGGCTGTGCCACAATCGCTCGCGTATGGCCTGAAGGCTTTGCTCGAGACCAAGCCCGCCGCCGACGTGCCAGCACCAGCTGCCGCACCGGCTGCAGAATCTGAGGCTGCGCCTGCAGCCGAAGAAACGCCAGAAGAAGCACCAGCAGATGCTGATGCAGCTCCGGCGGACGAGCCGACGGCCGAAGCGCCGACGGAAGAGGCCCCTGCGGCCGAGGAGCCCGAGACGGGCGAATCCGCCGAGTAGGCGTCTCAACCACCAACGATCAAGGCAAGGAAAGGAATCACCATGGCAGGTAGCCTCACGAAGGAGCAGATCCTCGACGGGATCGCAGAACTCACCGTCATTGAGCTCTCAGAGCTCTTGAAGGACTTCGAAGAGAAGTTCGGCGTGACCGCAGCAGCTCCAGCAGCAGTTGCAGTTGCAGCACCAGCAGGCGGCGGCGCCGCTGACGGTGGCGACGACGAGAAGACCGAATTCGACGTCATCTTGGCAAGCGCCGGTGACAAGAAGATCGGCGTCATCAAGGTCGTCCGTTCACTCACCAACCTCGGGTTGAAGGAAGCGAAGGACCTGGTCGACAGTGCTCCTAAGGCAATCCTTGAGCGCGCCAGCAAGGACGACGCTGCGAAGGCAAAAGAAGCCCTCGAAGCCGAAGGCGCAACCGTCGAAGTCAAGTAGTTCTCAGTCGAGGGCGGGGGACCGTTCGACACCTTGGCACTTCGGTGCGGTGTTGTTCGGCGCTGCTCGACTCCAGGGCAACCTGGAGCGCAGGAGTTCGGTAGCAACCGGAGGCCCAACGGGTCTCCGGTTGCCGTCGTCTCTCTCGGTAACTCACGTTGCGTTGCCGTGGTAGCATTTCTCACCCATCTCTGAACGGCGAGTAGCCGCGCCGCGTCTTGCACGTGGCTTTGCTATTTGCCGGTAGTTCGTTGTCCTGCCAGCCCACCACCACATGGAGCGCACTTGTCTTCCAGCTCAAACATCGACCGCTACTCATTCGCCAACATCAGCGAGGCACTCCAGCTTCCGGACTTGATCGCGGTTCAGCGCGACTCGTTCAAGTGGTTCCTCGACGAGGGACTGAAAGAAGCGTTCGAAGATATCTCCCCAATTGAGGACCACTCGGGCAAGCTCTCCCTTGAGCTTGAATTCGACCCGAACGATGAGGATCTTCGTCCACCACCGAAGTTCACGGTTGAAGAGTGCCGCGAAAAGGACATGACCTACAACGCCCCCGTGTTTGTCCGGGCGCGATTCATGAACGCCGAAACTGGCGAAATCAAAGAGCAGACCGTCTTCATGGGTGACTTCCCTGTGATGACCGAAAAGGGAACGTTCATTGTGAACGGCACCGAGCGTGTCGTCGTTTCCCAGCTTGTTCGTTCGCCTGGCGTGATTTTCCAGCCTGGCCGTGACGTGAAGACCATCTTCAGCGGCACCATCCACCCGTACCGCGGTGAGTGGATTGAGTTCGACCTTGAGCAGAAGATGGCCAAGCAAGAGAACGGTTCCATGGGGCCGTACATCACGGCTGGCTCACGAGTTGCTCGCAAGCGTCGCATCTCGCTGTTTGTGCTCCTTCGTGCCCTTGGCTACACCGACGAGGACTTCCTCCGTCGCTTTGTTGAGCACTTCAACTTCCTTGAGCCACAGTGGAAGAAGGAAGGCCACCTTCACACGACTCGTGAAGAAGCCCTGCTTGAGATCTACCGCCGCGCCCGCCCTGGCGAGCCACTGTCAGCCGTTGCTGCTGAGCAGTACTTCGAGCGTGCATTCTTCGACCCGAAGCGCTACGACTTGACCCGCGTTGGCCGTTACAAGCTCGACCGCAAGCTCGGTGCAGAGATCGAGAAGATCTCCGAGTTGTTCGGCATTGACCTTGACCGCCCAGAGCCTGGTCAAGGCGTGTTGTCAAAGTCAGAGATCTTGGCGTCGGCTACCTACATGCTCCACTTGGCCTTGGAACAAGGTTCGCAGCACACGACGTATCGCATTGACGACCAGGACCACTTCGCCAACCGTCGTATTCGCTCCGTTGGTGAGCTCATTCAAAACCAGGTCCGTGTTGGTCTTTCCCGCATGGAGCGCGTGGTTCGTGAGCGCATGTCGACCCAAGACGTTGAAGCCATCACCCCACAGTCGCTCATCAACATCCGCCCTGTCGTGGCCGCAACCAAGGAGTTCTTCGGAACCAGCCAGTTGAGCCAGTTCATGGACCAGATCAACCCACTTGCTGGCCTTGCCCACAAGCGTCGTCTGTCTGCCCTTGGACCTGGTGGTCTTTCCCGTGAGCGCGCCGGTTTCGAAGTTCGAGACGTCCACTCCTCCCACTACGGCCGTATGTGCCCAATTGAGACCCCAGAAGGTCCAAACATTGGTCTCATTGGCGCCTTGGCGACCTATGCACGAGTCAACGAGTACGGCTTCATTGAGACGCCATACCGCAAGGTGGTCAATGGCCGCGTGACTGACGAAATCGTCTACTTGGCCGCTGACGCCGAAGAAGAATTCGTGGTTGCTCAGGCCAATGCTCCTGTTGATGCCAAGGGCAACTTCACTGAACACCGTGTGCTCGTCCGTCGTGGACCACAAGGAACTGGTCTGCTTGTTGGCCAGTCCGGCACCGCAACGGGCACCACGTCAGAAATTGACTACGTGTTGCCGTCTGAGGTTGACCTCATGGACGTCAGTCCAAAGCAGATCATCTCGGTGTCCACGTCACTTATTCCCTTCGTCGAGCACGACGACGCCAACCGTGCCCTCATGGGTGCCAACATGCAAAAGCAAGCGGTTCCGCTTGTCGTTGCCGAGGCTCCTTACGTCGGGACGGGAATCGAGGCATTTGCTGCTCGTGACGCTGGTGACTTGATCTTGGCCGAAGGTGACGGAACCGTCATCGAAGTCGATGGCACGAAGATCGTCGTTGACTACAAGTCGGGTCAAAAAGACCGCGTGGGCAAGACCCTTGGCAAGAAGACCTATGTCTTGGCCAAGTTCCACCGCTCAAACCAAAACACCAGCGTCAACCAGAAGGTTCGTGTTGACGAAGGTCAAAAGGTTGAAAAGGGCACCTTGCTCGCCGATGGTCCGTCAACTGACCATGGTGACTTGGCGCTCGGCAAGAACCTGCTCGTGGCCTTCATGCCATGGGAAGGGTACAACTACGAAGACGCCATCATCTTGTCCGAGCGCTTGGTCAAAGATGACGTGCTGACCTCAATTCACATTGAGAAGTACGAAGTCGACGCCCGTGACACGAAGCTCGGTGAAGAAGAAATCACCCGAGACATTCCAAACCTGTCCGAAGACATTCTGGCCAACTTGGACGACCGTGGCGTGATCCGCGTCGGCGCAGAAGTTGGCCCTGGCGATGTTCTCGTTGGAAAGGTCACCCCGAAGGGTGAGACCGAGCAGACCCCTGAAGAGCGTCTGCTTCGTGCCATCTTTGGTGAGAAGGCTCGTGAAGTTCGCGACACCTCGCTCAAGGTTCCACACGGCCAAAGCGGAACGGTTATTGCCGTTGAAGTCTTCCGTCGTGACACTGGCCAAGAGCTCGCCCCTGGTGTGAATGAACTCGTTCGCGTCTATGTCGCTCAGCGCCGCAAGATCACCGAAGGTGACAAGCTCGCTGGTCGTCACGGTAACAAGGGTGTTATCTCAAAGATCCTGCCTATTGAGGACATGCCGTACTTGGCCGATGGTCGCCCCGTCGACATCATCTTGAACCCACTTGGTGTGCCTTCTCGTATGAACGTCGGCCAGGTCTTGGAATCACACCTTGGCTACGTTGCTCGCTACGGCTGGAAGGGCGAAGCGGTCAACGCTGGCGCCGGAACTTCTGGCAAGGGCGATGTCGACTACCGCAAGACCCGTCCACGCACGGTTCCGGCCAAGTGGGTCGCAACCCCAGCCTTCGATGGCGCACACTGGGACGAAGAGGAAAAGGCGGGCAAGCACCCGACTATCCAGAAGTTGTTCAAGACCCTCAATCCAGACTCGGCCTCGGGCGAAGTGCTCATGGGCGAAGACGGCAAGGTGACCTTGTACAACGGTCGCACCGGTGAGGCCTACGACAACCCAATTTCCGTTGGCTACGTCTACATCTTGAAGCTCAACCACTTGGTTGACGACAAGATCCACGCTCGCTCAACGGGTCCATACTCGATGATCACCCAGCAGCCACTCGGTGGAAAAGCACAGTTCGGTGGTCAGCGCTTTGGTGAAATGGAAGTGTGGGCACTCGAAGCATTCGGTGCTGCCTACGCCCTCCAAGAGTTGCTCACCATCAAGTCTGACGACGTGCTCGGCCGAGTGAAGGTCTACGAGGCCATCGTGAAGGGCGAGAACATCCCTGAGCCAGGAATCCCTGAGAGCTTCAAGGTGCTCATTAAGGAAATGCAGTCGCTGTGTCTCGACGTTGAGGTCCTCAACCGTGATGGTTCGGAGATCAAGATGAACGAGATTGACGAAGACATCTTCCGCACCGCCGAAGAACTTGGTATTGACATCAGCCGACCCGAGCGCGGGTCCGACGAAGAAGACGCTCGCCGTGAGGCCGAGCGCCAGACGAGGAACTTCTAATGGCAACCTTGGACGTCAACACTTTTGAACAGATCCGCATTGGGCTCGCGACAGCGAACTCGATCCGTGACTGGTCCGAAGGCGAAGTAAAAAAGCCCGAGACCATCAACTACCGCACGCTTCGTCCCGAGAAGGACGGACTCTTCTGCGAGAAGATCTTCGGTCCAACCAAGGACTGGGAGTGCTACTGCGGCAAGTACAAGCGCGTTCGCTTTAAAGGCATCATCTGTGAGCGTTGTGGCGTAGAAGTCACCCGTTCCAAGGTCCGCCGCGAGCGCATGGGTCACATCGAGCTCGCTGCTCCCGTCGTGCACATTTGGTACCTCCGTGGCACCAAGTCTTGGCTTGCCTACCTTCTCATGGGCACCGAAGCCAAAGAAGAGCTGAAGGCCAAGATGCTCGAGAAGGTCATCTACTTCGCTGCCAACTTGGTGACTCGCGTCAACGAAGAAGAGCGCACCGCAGACCTGCCTGAGCTTGAGAAGGAACTCGCCCTCGACATCGACAAGATCGAAAAGGCGCGTGACCTCAACATCGACCGCAAGTTCAAGCAGCTCGAAGACGAGCTGGCTGAACTTGAGCGTGAAGGTGCCAAAGACGCTGATCTGAAGAACCGCCAAAAGCTGGTCGAGAAGGAAATCGCCTCGATCCGCGACAAGGCAACTGAAGAGATCGACCTGCTCAAGCGCTGCATGGACGAGTTCAAGTCACTCCACTCCAGAAAGATCATTGAAGACGAGATGTTGTGGCGCCAGCTGCGCATCAACTTCGGTGACTACTTCGAAGGTGGCATGGGCGCCGAGACGATCCTGAGCCTCATTGACCAGATCGACTTGGACCAAGAAGAACTCACCCTTCGTGCCCAAATCGAAGCTGCCGACGGCAGGAAGCCTCTGTCGGCTCAGCGTCGTGATCGTTCGATCAAGCGTCTGAAGATCATTGCGGCGTTCAACCGTCGTGACGACCAGGGCCGACGCATCAACGACCCACGGGCAATGATCTTGGAAGCCGTTCCGGTTATTCCTCCAGACCTTCGCCCAATGGTGCAGCTCGACGGTGGCCGCTTTGCCACCTCTGACTTGAACGACCTCTACCGCCGTGTCATCAACCGCAACAACCGGTTGAAGCGACTGCTTGACTTGGGCGCTCCTGAGATCATTGTCAACAACGAAAAGCGCATGCTGCAAGAAGCAGTGGACGCGCTGTTCGACAACGGCCGTCGTGGCCGTCCGGTCACTGGACCGGGCAACCGCCCGCTCAAGTCGCTGTCGGACATGTTGAAGGGTAAGCAAGGACGTTTCCGTCAGAACCTGCTTGGAAAGCGCGTTGACTACTCGGGTCGTTCCGTCATCGTCGTTGGCCCAACGCTCAAGCTCCACCAGTGTGGTCTGCCGAAGTTGATGGCCTTGGAGCTGTTCAAGCCATTCGTCATGAAGCGACTTGTTGACCGCGAGTATGCGCTCAACATCAAGTCAGCCAAGCGTATGGTCGAGCGTCGTCGCCCACAGGTGTGGGACGTGTTGGAGTCGGTTATTGCGGAGCACCCAGTGCTGCTCAACCGTGCCCCTACGCTTCACCGTCTTGGTATTCAAGCCTTTGAGCCTGTCCTCGTTGAGGGCAAGGCCATCCAGGTCCACCCACTGGTCTGCACCGCATTTAACGCAGACTTTGACGGTGACCAGATGGCAGTGCACTTGCCACTGTCGGCTGAAGCCCAAGCTGAAGCCCGTGTGCTCATGCTGTCGACCAACAACGTGCTGTCACCAGCAACGGGTCGTCCAATCACCGTGCCGCAGCAAGACATGGTGTTCGGTGCCTACTACTTGACGCTCCACGTCCAAGGAGCAAAGGGTGAAGGTCGCAGCTTCCGCCAAGCCCACGAGATTCACTCGGCTTACGAAGCCGGCGACTTGTCGCTGCACGCCACGATCATTGTTCGAGCGGCAGAAGACTCAGCCCTCGGTGCGAAGTTCGCCGCTGCCGGGTTCACCCCACAGGCGTCGGGCAACTACTCGGTTGAAACGACCGCTGGTCGCTTCTTCTTCAACGAAGCCTTGCCTGAGGGCTTCCGCTTCATCAACGACCTCGTTGGCAAGCGGAACACCCCAATTGGCACCATTGTTGAAGAACTCGCCACTGGCTACGCCAAGTACGAAGTTGCGGCTTCTCTTGACCGCATCAAGGACATTGGTTTCCGTTACGGTGCCCAGTCTGGTCTGACCATTGCTATCGACGACGTGAAGACGCCGCCGAACAAGTCGGCGATTCTCGACAAGTACGAAAAGCAAGCCGAAAAGGCAGAGCAAGAGTTCAAGCGCGGCATCTTGACCGACGACGAGCGTCGTCGCAAAGAAATCGACATCTGGACCTCGGCGAACGCTGAAGTGGGTAAGGCCATGGAGACCTTGTTAGATGGTCTCACCTTCAACCCACTGCACACCATGGTGGACTCCGGTGCTCGTGGTAACCCACAGCAGATTCGTCAGATCGCCGGTATGAAGGGCCTCGTTTCCAACCCACGTGGTGAGATGATCCCTCGCCCGATTAAGTCCTCATTCCGTGAGGGTCTGTCGGTGCTCGAGTACTTCATCTCCACCCACGGTGCTCGTAAGGGTCTGGCCGACACCGCACTTCGTACTGCTGACTCGGGTTACTTGACCCGTCGTCTCGTCGACGTTGCTCAAGAACTCATCATTCGTGAAGAGGACTGTGGCACGAGCCGCGGTATCTGGTTCGACGACATTGTGCCGGACTCATCGACGAAGCGCTCGTACTTGGAGACCCGTGTCAACGGTCGCTTCTTGGCCGAAGCGGTGAAGCTGTCGAACGGTACGTCGTTCCCGGTCAACACCTTGCTCACCGACGAGGTCACCACGCAGATTCGTGATGACGCCAGCGTCAACCGCATTCGTGTCCGCTCAACGCTGACCTGTGAAGCAGCACAAGGCATCTGTGCCAACTGCTACGGACAGAGCTTGGCGACCGGCAACATGATTGAACTCGGTGAAGCCGTTGGTGTGATCGCCGCGCAGTCCATTGGTGAGCCTGGTACTCAGCTGACCATGCGTACCTTCCACGCCGGTGGTGTGGCTGGAGAAGACATCACCCACGGTCTGCCTCGCGTCGTTGAACTCTTCGAAGCTCGTACCCCAAAGGGTGCAGCCAAGCTCGTTCCTCACTCGGGTGTGGTTCGCATCATCGACACCGAGCAAGGCCGTCGCGTCACTGTCATCTCTGACGAGGGCGAAGAGCACTCCATTGATGTCACCGCTCGCACCCACTTGGAAGTCGTTGACGGCCAAGAAGTCGAAGCCGGTCACGCACTTGTTGAAGGTCCAAAGGACCCGAAGGAACTGCTTGACATCAAGGGTCTTCGTGACACCCAGCTGTACCTCGTTGAAGAGGTCCAGAAGGTCTACCGCGACCAGGGTGTGTCGATCCACGACAAGCACATCGAACTCATTGTTCGCCAGATGCTTCGCCGTGTCCAAGTGCTCGAGTCCAACGACTCGCCGTTCTTGCCACAAAACCCGGTCGACTCGGCGCTGTACACCGAAGTCAACCGCAAGCTCGTCGAAGAGGGCAAGCGCCCCGCCGAAGGTCGCCCGCAGCTCATGGGTATCACCAAGGCCTCGCTTGCTACCGAGTCGTGGCTGTCGGCGGCAAGTTTCCAAGAGACCACTCGTGTGCTCACCGAAGCTGCCATTGAAGGCAAGAACGACTCGTTGCTCGGCCTCAAGGAAAACATCATCATCGGCAAGCTGATCCCAGCTGGTTCGGGAATGACGGCGTACCGCACGGTGCGTGTCGACATGCCTGACGCCGAAATGGCGCTTCCTGACTGGGCGACAGCCACGCTGTCGTCGAGCGATGAAGACCTTGCAAGTTGGTTGCGTGACACGTCATCTGAAGTTGGCGAGGGCGTTTCACACGTCGACGCAAACTACGATGCAAGCGCAATCGAAGAGTTGTCAGATGAAGACAGCGACGAGGCTCCAGCAGCTGGCTAACCCCTTTCGTTGACGCCACCTTGCCGAGACGTCGGAGATGCTCTAGCATCACTTGTCCGTCGTCTCGGCGTGGTTGCGCCGCCGAGTCAATCCAAGCAGTTCTAACCAACCAATACTGAGGTTCACGCGTGCCCACAATTTCCCAACTCGTCCGCACCGGGCGCCAGGCGAAGGTCTCCAAGACCAAGACCCCGGCACTCAAGGGCGCACCGCAGCGCCGAGGCGTCTGCACCCGCGTCTACACGACGACCCCGAAGAAGCCGAACTCTGCACTCCGCAAGGTTGCCCGTGTTCGCCTCACCTCGGGTGTTGAAGTCACCGCGTACATTCCTGGCGTCGGCCACAACCTGCAAGAGCACTCCATCGTGCTCGTGCGTGGTGGTCGTGTGAAGGACCTTCCCGGTGTTCGCTACAAGATCATCCGTGGCGCACTCGACACCTCTGGTGTCCGTGAGCGCAAACAATCCCGCAGCCGTTACGGCGCAAAGAAGGAGAAATAAATGTCCCGCAAAGGACCACCAGCGCGTCGCGAACTGCACCCAGACCCTGTCTACCGTTCAGTCCTCGTCACCCAAGTGGTGAACAAGGTGCTCGAGCGCGGAAAGCGCACCACTGCCGAGCGCATTGTGTACTCCGCCCTTGACCTTGTCGCCGAGCGCACTGAAGGCGACCCAGTCGCCGTGCTCAAGCGTGCGGTTGAGAACATCCGCCCTGAACTCGAGGTTCGTAGCCGTCGAGTCGGTGGAGCGACCTACCAGGTCCCCGTCGAGGTTCGTCCTCGTCGTGCGACCACCTTGGCGATCCGTTGGCTCGTGGCCTACAGCCAGTCCCGTCGTGAAAAGACGATGGCTGAGCGCTTGGCCAACGAAATCTTGGACGCCAGCAATGGCATTGGTGCGGCGTATAAGCGCCGTGAAGACCTGCAGAAGATGGCCGAATCGAACAAGGCCTTCGCCCACTACCGCTGGTAGTCCGGGCTTAAGAGAGAGACGGAAATGGCAGACACGCTCCCAGCTCGCGAGGTACCTCTCGCGCGCACTCGCAACATCGGCATCATGGCGCACATCGACGCGGGTAAGACCACGACGACTGAGCGCATCTTGTACTACACCGGTAAGAACTACAAGATCGGTGAAGTGCACGAAGGTGCCGCAACCATGGACTGGATGGTCCAAGAGCAAGAGCGTGGTATCACCATTACCTCCGCTGCCACCACCTGCCGGTGGGGCGACATCTTGATCAACATCATCGACACGCCTGGTCACGTCGACTTCACCGTTGAAGTCGAGCGCAGCCTTCGCGTGCTCGACGGTGCAGTGGCGGTCTATGACGCGGTTGCTGGTGTGGAGCCACAGACCGAGACGGTGTGGCGTCAGGCCAACAAGTACGGCGTTCCTCGTATTTGCTTCGTCAACAAGATGGACCGCACGGGTGCAAACTTCGACCGTTGCGTCGAGATGATCAAGGACCGCCTTGACGCCAACCCTGTCGTCATTCAGCTGCCCATCGGTGCAGAGTCAGACTTCCTAGGCATCATTGATGTGGTGGCCATGACTGCCACCATCTACAAAGACGAAAAGGGCGAGGACTTCGAAACCGGTCCAATCCCAGAGAACCTTCAGCTCGAAGCCGAAGAAGCGCACCAAAACATGATTGACAACTTGTCGAACTTTGACGACAACATCATGGAGAAGTACCTCGGCGAAGAAGAGATCACCGTTGCCGACTTGAAGGCTGCGATTCGCAAGGCCACCTTGGCCAACGAGATCACCCCAGTGCTTTGCGGTACGGCGTTTAAGAACAAGGGTGTCCAGCCCATGTTGGACGCTGTTCGCGACTACCTGCCTTCGCCACTTGACCTTCCTCCAACCAAGGGCACGTTGCCAAACAAAGACACCGAAGTCGAGCGCGTCTGCGCCGATGACGCTCCCTTTGCTGCACTTGCGTTCAAGATCATGACCGACCCTTACGTCGGCAAGCTCACCTACGTCCGGGTCTACTCAGGCTCACTCGGCAAGGGTGACACCGTCATCAACTCCACCCGTGGTGGCCACAAAGAGCGCATTGGCCGCATCTTGCAGATGCACGCCAACACCCGTGAGGACAAAGATGTCGTCCACGCAGGTGACATCTTCGCCGCTGTTGGTCTGAAGAACACGCGTACTGGTGACACCTTGTGTGACCCAGGCAACCCCATCGTGCTTGAAGAGCTCGTCTTCCCAGAGCCCGTGATTCACGTTGCCGTTGAGCCAAAGACCAAGGTCGACCAAGACAAGCTGTCAAAGGCGCTCTACGCCTTGTCAGAAGAAGACCCAACGTTCCGTGTTCGTACCGACGAAGAGACGGGCCAAACCGTCATCTCCGGAATGGGCGAGCTCCACTTGGAAGTGCTCGTTGACCGAATGCTTCGTGAGTTCTCGGTTGACGCCAACGTTGGTAAGCCACAAGTGGCCTACCGTGAAACGTTGCGCAAGGTGGTCGAAAAGGTCGAAGAGAAGTACGTTCGCCAGACCGGTGGTAAGGGTCAGTACGGACACGTCGTCATCACCGTTGAGCCAACCGGCCCCGGTGGCGGTTACGAATTCTTGGACCAGATCTCTGGTGGTGTCATTCCAAAGGAATACATCTCCTCAATCGACCAAGGCATCCAAGAAGCACTTACCTCTGGTGTGCTTGCTGGATACCCCGTCGTTGACGTCCGGGTGAAGCTGACCTACGGCTCCTACCACGACGTCGACTCGTCAGAAATGGCGTTCAAGATTGCGGGCTCACTCGCAATTAAAAAGGCAGCTCGTCTCGCCAGCCCGGTGCTCTTGGAGCCCATCATGGCTGTCGAAGTCGTGACGCCTGAGGACTACATGGGCGACGTGATTGGTGACCTTTCGTCTCGGCGTGGCCGGGTCGAAGGCATGGACCAGCGTGGCAATAGTCACGTGATCAAGGCGCAGGTTCCGCTGTCGGATATGTTCGGCTACGCTACAGACCTGCGCTCGCGGACACAGGGCCGTGCGCAGTACACCATGCAGTTCCACTCGTACCAAGAAGTTCCCGACTCGATCGCTAAGGAGATCGTGGCGAGAGTGCAAGGGGCCTAGGTCTCTTTCGTAGTAACCGAACGGAAGTCTTTCCGTTCACCAACCAACCAGGCAGCGGACAGACGCTGTGGCGGGCCCAAGAGGGGACCGTCCGAGAATGATGGAGAAGTAGCCAGCCATGGCAAAGCAGAAGTTTGAGCGGTCTAAGCCACACGTAAACGTTGGCACCATGGGACACATTGACCACGGCAAGACCACCTTGACCGCGGCAATCACCAAGGTCCTCGCTGACAGAAACCCCGGCACGGCCTTCACCCCGTTCGACATGATCGACAAGGCCCCTGAAGAGCGTCAGCGCGGTATCACCATCAACGTGTCCCACGTTGAGTACGAGACCGAGAATCGTCACTACGCCCACGTCGACATGCCAGGTCACGCTGACTACATCAAGAACATGATCACCGGTGCGGCTCAGGTCGACGGTGCAATTCTTGTGGTGTCGGCAACCGACGGCCCAATGCCACAGACCCGTGAGCACGTGCTGCTTGCTCGTCAGGTTGGCGTTCCTTACATCGTTGTTGCCCTCAACAAGGCAGACGTTGTTGAAGACGAAGAGCTCTTGGAGCTCGTCGAGATGGAAGTTCGCGAGCTCTTGAGCGAGTATGAATTCCCAGGCGACGACACCCCAATTGTTCGCGTCTCCGCTCTCAAGGCGCTCGAAGGCGACGCTGCATGGACCGACAACATTGTCGAACTCATGGCTGCTGTTGACTCGTTCATCCCTGAGCCAGAGCGTGACACCGACAAGCCATTCCTCATGCCAGTTGAAGACGTCATGTCGATCACCGGCCGTGGCACCGTCGTCACCGGCAAGATCGAGCAAGGCATCGTCAAGGTTGGTGACGAAGTCGAAATCGTTGGTCTCACCACCACCCAAAAGACGACCGTTACCGGCATCGAAATGTTCCGCAAGCTCCTCGACGAGGGCCAAGCTGGTGACAACGTCGGTGTGCTGCTTCGTGGAACGAAGAAGGAAGAAGTCGAGCGTGGACAGGTGCTGTGCAAGCCTGGCTCGATCACCCCTCACACCAACTTCGAAGCCAACGTCTACATCTTGACCAAGGACGAAGGTGGCCGTCACAAGCCATTCTTCTCGAACTACCGTCCACAGTTCTACTTCCGTACGACTGACGTCACCGGAACCATTGAACTCCCAGCTGGCACCGAAATGGTTATGCCTGGCGACAACACCGAAATGGTTGTTGAGCTCGGTAAGCCAATCGCCATGGACGAGGGTCTTCGTTTCGCAATCCGTGAAGGTGGTCGTACCGTTGGTGCTGGCCGCGTCACCAAGATCCTGAAGTAGGGCTGGCGATTATGGCTGACGGACCCCGTCAGAAGATCCGCATCCGCTTGAAGGCCTACGATCACGAGATCTTGGACCAGTCAACGGAGAAGATCGTCCAGACTGTGCTGCGGACTCAGGCCAAGATTCTTGGTCCAATCCCACTGCCAACCGAGAAGCACCGTTACACGGTGGTTCGCGGGCCGCACAAGCACAAAGACAGCCGTGAGCACTTCGAGATGCGGGTGCACAAGCGCCTTGTCGACATCGTCGAGCACACCCCAAAGACGGTTGACTCGCTTCAGCGACTCGACCTTCCAGCTGGTGTGGATATCGAGATCAAGCTCCAACAGAACTGAGCCTGACTCCAATTTGGAGGAACGGTTCAAACCGTGTAGTGTTAACTCCCCGCCCCTCGGGGCGGGAGATTCACCACCACAAGTGATGTGCCCTTGAGCCCTCGAAAGAGGGGACCTTGGGCCAACAAAGTCGAACGCTCCGTTCGGGGAAACCCGACGGAGCGTCTGCGTGTAAGCGATCCGGCTTATGCGTGCGAGAGGAAAGTTGCAAGTTCATGGCAACGAAAGCGATTGTCGGAGAGAAGATCGGCATGACCCAGGTCTGGGATGACCAGAACCGGGTTGTCGCCGTCACCGTGCTCAAGGTCACCCCGGTCCGCGTCGTCCGGGTAAAGACCGACGAGAGCGACGGCTACGCCGCACTCCAGGTCACCTGGGGTACGAAGCGGGCCTCGTCACTCAACCGTCCTGAAGCCGGCCACTTTGAAGCAGCAGGCGTTACTCCTGGCCAGAAGCTCTTAGAGCTTCGCTTGGAAGATGTCTCTGCCTACAGCGTTGGCCAAGAGCTGACCGCAGACATGTGGGAAAAGGGCGAGAAGGTTGACGCCATTGCGACCTCGAAGGGCAAGGGATTTGCCGGTGGCATGAAGCGCCACAACTTCAAGGGCCAAGGCGCGAGTCACGGTAACCACAAGGCACACCGTGTTCCTGGCTCCATTGGTGCCTGTGCCACCCCGGGACGTGTCTTTAAGGGCACCCGGATGGCCGGTCGCATGGGTGGCGGTCAAGTCACTGCCCTCAACCTCGAAGTCGTCGCCGCCGACCCAGAGCGTCAGCTCATCATGGTCAAAGGCGCGGTTCCTGGTTCCAAGGGTTCAACCGTGGTGCTCCGCAACTCCGTCAAGGTTGCGACCAAGAAGGCAGGCGCACGATGACGATGACACTGCGTGGACCAGTCAAGAAGGAAAAGGCAGCTCCCGTTGAGCGCACCGTCGCTCGTCGTGACACCTCGGGCCAAGTGTTAGGCCAAGTCACCCTTGAGCCAACGATCTTCGGTATTGAGCCAAACGTCCCGGTCATGCACCAGGTCACCAAGGCACAGCTGAACGCTCGACGTGCGGGAACGCAGTCGACCAAGACTCGTGCCGAAGTGCGCGGTGGTGGTAAGAAGCCATTTAGCCAAAAAGGCACCGGCCGTGCTCGTCAGGGTACGCCTCGGGCCAGCCAGTTCACCGGTGGTGGCGTCGCCCTTGGACCAAAGCCTCGCAAGTACGCCGAATCCACCCCTAAGAAGATGATCAAGTTGGCGCTGTTGTCCGCACTGTCGGACCGTGCCGCGATCGAGCGCGTGGCCCTCGTTGACCTCTTTGCTTTTGAGGCGCCCAAGACCAAAGACGCCGTCAAGGTTCTTTCCAACCTTGGCCTCGATGGCAAGGTCCTCATCATTGTTTCTCCTAGCGATGAAGCAACTGCACTCAGCTTCCGCAACGTGCCAAACGTCACGCTGCAGACTGCGGATCAGTTGAACGCCTATGACGTTCTGCTTCACGACTGGATCTTGTTCACTGACGCCACCTTGCCGGTGGCCGAGAAGGCGGAGGCCAACTAATGCGTGACGCAATGGCAGTCCTCGTCCGGCCTGTGGTGTCTGAAAAGACCTACGCGCTGATGGACCAAGGTGTCTACGTGTTCGTCGTTGCAAACGACGCCACGAAGATTGATGTTCGCCATGCTGTTGAGCAGGCGTTCGGCGTTCGTGTGGCCAAGGTCAACACGATGATCCGCAAGGGCAAGTCGACGAAGAACCGTCGCACCAACGTAACCGGCAGCCGTCCGGACTTGAAGCGTGCACTCGTCACGCTGGTCCCGGGCGACAAGATCGACCTCTTCGAGAACTGAGGAACTGATGGCACTACGCGCAAGAAAGCCTACGAGCCCAGGCCGTCGCTTCCAGACGGTCTCGGACTTCTCCGAGATCACTCGGTCAACGCCAGAGAAGTCACTGCTCGCCCCGAAGCCAAAGACGGGTGGCCGTAACTCCTACGGACGCAAGACCTCACGCCACCGTGGTGGCGGTCACAAGCAGCAGTACCGCATGATCGACTTCAACCGCACCAAAGACGGCGTGCCTGCCAAGGTCGCCCAAATTGAGTACGACCCGAACCGTAACTGCCGCATTGCACTGCTCCACTACTTAGACGGCGAGAAGCGCTACATCTTGGCGCCAGCTGGCTTGAACGTGGGCGACACCGTCGTCTCCGGTCAAGGTGCGGACATCAAGACTGGTAACGCGCTGCCAATGCGCTACATCCCAACCGGTTCGGTCATCCACAACGTCGAGCTGCGCCCTGGTGGCGGCGGCAAAATGGCACGAGGGGCAGGCATGTCCGTGCAACTCGTCGCCAAAGATGGTGGATTCGCCACGCTTCGTCTTCCTTCAACGGAAATGCGTCGTGTGCCAATTGACTGCCGTGCAACCCTCGGTGTCGTTGGTAACTCTGAATTCGAACTCATCAAGATT
>CANFJV010000040.1 GCA_947447225.1 Acidimicrobiaceae bacterium | reverse complement strand
TTGAAGACTTGGCTCCTCAGGTCGACCGGGACCTCCACAGCCGACACGTTCGCGGCACGGCAGTTCTGTGGCTCATCATGACCATTGGCGGCGTGCTGTGTGGGATCTACTTGACTCCACGGCTTATGCCACACATGTTCGCCAAAGAAGGCCGAGATGCGGTGCTGACGGTCCAAGTCTTTACCGTTGCCGCAGCTCCAGTAGCAGCCCTCGTGTGCTCGGTGGCGCTTTACTCGCTTCTTCACACTCGCCACCGTGCTTCGCTCGAGCACCCACCAAAAGATGGAAAACCACTGCGGGGAAATTCGGTTGTCTCGGGAGCTTGGCTCATTGTGTCGTCGCTGCTCGTCGTGTTTTTGTTGTTCTGGGGACTCACCGAATGGTCGGCACAACAAGTGGTGCATGCTGATTCACTGACGGTCAACGTCGTTGGCAACCAGTGGGTCTGGAACTTTGAGATTCCGGCTCAGAAGGTCCGACTCGAAGACGACAAGACACTCAACATCAGCCACCCCGTCTCCATGGCGCAGCTCAACTTGCCGGTGGACGTCCCCGTCACGTTCAACGTGACATCAAAAGACGTCACCCATGGCTTCTGGCCAGTGAACCTCGGCATCCAAGTTGATGCCAATCCTGGATTCACGACCGTGGTCCACGCAACGCCTGACCGCCTCGGCAAGTTCGTGGTGCGCTGCAGTCAGCTGTGTGGTCTCAACCATGCCTACATGTACACCGAGGCCAACATTGTTGCCGATGACACTTTTGCGTCATGGATTGCAAGTGGTGCCACGAAACCAATTTCAACCCTTACGACGAAGGGGGCAGCGTGATGTCGACCGCACTCTTGGAAGACACGAAGCTTGGTTCGACCGCAGGACGCCTCTACCGCCGTCAAAATGCCTTGACGGGCCTCGCGGTCGGTGTGGGTCTCGCCGTTCTTGGTTGGTTTATCTCACTCAATACCGTGCAGTCGAATGAAAACTTCGGCACCGATATGACCGTTGCGGTCACGATGGCGTGTTGGGTGATTGGCTTCAATATCGGTATTGGCACCTTTAACGCCGTCTTTGCGTGGGTCCTTGGACATGACCAGTCGCGAGAGGACGAACTCTACGGCGCCGGCGTTGGGCAAGGGCGTTCTCGGTATTTCAAGTACTGCACGGACCACAAAGTGGTCGGCACGCAGTATTTGATTTTGGTGTTTGTGTTGTTCTTCGTTGGCGGCACCTTGGCCATGATGATTCGAACGCAACTGCTCACACCAAACTCGAGCTTTTTGAGTCCACAGACCTACAACGCAGTTGTTTCCATTCACGGTATGTGCATGATTATTGCCACCATCATCATGGTGTCAGGTCCATTCGCAAACTTCATCATGCCGATCATGATCGGCGCCAAAGATATGGCCTTTCCTCGCCTCAACGCCATGAGTTTTTGGGTTGTGGTTTCCGCTGTGCCGCCACTGCTCGCCACGTTCTTTGTTGGCGGTGTGAATGCTGGATGGACGACCTATGCGCCATTGTCGGTCCAAGACGGTCCGGCCATGATCTGCTTCGCGATCACCATCATCACGTTTGTGGTCTCCGTTACGGTTGCGGGCATTAACACCTTGATCACGGTGCTCACCATGCGAGCGAAGGGAATGACCTTTACCCGTATGCCGATCTTTGTGTGGGCAAGTGTTATTGGAGGTGGCCTCGGCCTCTATGCCATGCCGGCATTTTTGTTGGCCATGACCCTCATGGTGGCCGACAAGGCAACTGGTACGTCGTTCTTCGTTGCCGACCAGGGTGGTTCAGGTTGGCTGTGGGAGAACGTGTTTTGGATCATGGGTCACCCTGAGGTGTACGTGATCTTGATCCCACCGGTCGGTGCACTCATGGAAGTACTGAGCACCTTCTCGAGAAAGCCAGTGTTCGCTTACAAGATGATCATTGGCGCAATGACGGGCGTGGCTGGGCTTTCGATCATGGTGTGGGCCCACCACATGTTCACCACTGGCTGGGCGCCAGACTTGGCCGGTCCGTTCATGTTGACGACAGAGCTCATCTCGATTCCTACCGGCATCATTTTCTTGGCCGCAATTGGAACCTTGTGGAGGGGAAGCAACTGGGTTCGGCTGCCGATGTACTTCGGATTCTTGTTTATTTGGAACTTCATTGTTGGTGGCGTGACGGGCATCTACCTGTCTGATGTGCCAGCCGATAATTACTTCCACGGCAATATGTTCGTGACGGCACACTTCCACTACACCTTGCTTGGTGGCGCCATGATTGCCGGAACAGCTGGGCTTTGCTACTGGTTCCCCAAGGTCACGGGACGCATGCTTGATGAACGCGTCGGCCGCTGGGCGTTTTGGCTTATTGCCATTGGCTTCCAAGTGACCTACTTGGCGCAGTTCTATGAAGGCTTCAAGGGGATGCCGCGTCGAGTAGCGAACTATGACCCAGTGTTCCAACCAGAGAACTTGGTCTCAAGTATTGGTGCCTATGTGCTGATGGCTGGATGGGTGGTGCTGCTCTACGCGCTCGTGAGCTCATGGCGAAACGGTGCCATTGCCCCCGCCAACCCGTGGTCGGCGAAGTCCCTCGAGTGGCACACGCAAACGCCGGTGCCGCTTGAGAACTTCCTCGAAGACCCGCTCGTCATCAATGACCCCTACGGCTACGGCGGCGTGGCAAGCGAACAGATTCACGCAGTCTTTGGCGCCCATGGACACCATGGCGCGAACGAAGGAGATCACGCCTGATGACGGACTTGGCCAACAAAACCCACGACGCCCATGAGGGCGGTCACCACGACACTCCCGAGCAGCGCGATCGCAAGGAACTCTCCGCGCTCATTTTGTTTATTGCAGGAGACGCACTTTTTGTTGTGCTCGAAGTGCTCGCTTGGTTCTACCTGCGTGCGCTCAATCCAAATGATGGATGGCGTTTTTCGACGGCAACGGCTGAGAGTCCAGCGTTGTCGGGTTCCAACAATCCCCACGACATCACCGCAATTGTCGAACAGGCCCCGCAGAGTTGGGCAATCGCTGTTGCTGCAGCCACCTTGGCAATTGGCCTCATTGCGTGGGCGGGTGAAGCTCGAGCGCGATCAGGGAAGTCATTTGCGCCGCTGTTGATGCTCAGCGCGGTGGTCAGCGTGGTGGCGATGGTGGTCCAAGTATTGCAATTCCAAAACTTGCCGTTCCAAACAACCGATGGAGCCTATGCCTCGTGTGTGGAGTTCTTCATGGCCTCGAACTTGGCCCACTTGCTCATTGTGTTCGTGGTGATGCTCGGCGTGGCAATTCGGGCCAACAAGGGGCTCTATGCGTCCAACTGGTACCAGATTCGTCTTGCCCGGATTTGGTCACTTTGGGTTGGAATTTCTGCCGTGGTGCTGACTTCGGTCACCATTTTGTTCGTCTAGCGCGAACCAAAGAGAAAGAACCTGCCCCGGTAGGATGGAGGCGTGGATCCCTTTTCTCTTCGACTTGCCCGAGCAACTACTGAACGAGGACCACTGTGTGTCGGGCTCGACCCTGCTCCAGCAACACTTGCGTCATGGGGGCTGTCTGACACGATTGAAGGACTTCGCACCTTTAGCGAGCGCTGCGTAGCGGCGGCGATGGAAACCGTCGCCTGCATCAAACCTCAAGTGGCCTTCTTCGAACGCTTCGGTTCTCAGGGTTTTGCGGTCCTTGAAGAGACGATTCACACTGCTCGTGCAGCAGGCCTTCTCGTCATTGCCGATGCCAAACGAAGTGATATCTCAACCACCGCCGCGGCCTATGGCGCCGCTTGGTTTGGCGAGACGTCACCGCTGTTTGCCGATGCAATGACCGTCACGCCGTATCTCGGTCTCCATGCACTCAGTCCAATCTTTGATCAAGCCAAGGCGGCTCATTCGGGAGTGTTTGTCGTGGTGTCGAGTTCAAATCCAGAAGGGCGGGCGCTGCAGCAAGCGCAACTCGGATCTTCAACGGTTGAGGACTCGCTGTACCGAGAAATTGGGGAACTCAATGCTGCGGCCGGTGACGTGTTGCTTGGTGCCGTCCTTGGGGCAACCCGACCGTTTGACCACGGCCCCGTCACGCAGATGGCTGGACCGCTGTTGATCCCTGGGCTCGGAGCACAAGGCGCCACGCCACATGATGTGGGGGAGCGATTCCGAGGACTTGGCAACACCTTGGTCGTGGCGGCCTCGCGAGCGTGGACTGATGCAGGACCGCATGTCCGCGGCCTCGTTGGCCGGGCGACAGAGCTTCAACAGGCACTCCGAACAGCACTTTCTTGATTGCAAGTAGAACTCGCACAGTTGTCATGATGAGTTGCTACGCTGAATTCATGCCTACTCCACCTTCGCTGACCCCAGCCCAACGTGCGCAAGCTCTCGAAAAGGCCGCCCATGTTCGTGCCGTTCGAGCAGCAGTGAAAGCAGAACTTCGAGCGGGAACCCTCTCATTTCCTGACCTTCTTGCCCGAGCAGACACTGATGAGGTAGTCGCTCGCATCAAGGTCCTGTCTGCTTTAGAGTCATTGCCAAAGATCGGGAAGGTCAAGGCACGTCGACTCATGGAGCAGCACCGAGTCGCCGAGTCTCGACGTTTGAGCGGTCTTGGACCCCATCAACGTCAAGCACTGGAGCAAGCAACTGCCCCCTGAGCCAAAGATCTTCGTCCTCGTCGGCCCCGGTGGGGTCGGCAAGGGAACAGTGGCAAGTCGGCTCATTGATGCTGACCCAACACTGTGGCTCTCACGGTCTTGGACCACGCGTCCGAAACGTCCTGGCGAAGCCGACGATGCCTACGTGTTTGTCGACCGAGACCAGTTCGCTGCCCACGTTGATGCTGGGGGGTTCTTTGAATGGGCCGAATTCTTAGGCAATTGCTACGGCACACCTCTGCCGTCGCCACCCGAAGGTCATGATGTGTTGCTTGAGATTGAAGTTGACGGCGCTCGTCAAGTCGTAGAAAAGCGCGCCGACGCATGCGTGATTTTGCTTGTTCCGCCCTCAATCGAGGTGCAGACCGAGCGCTTGCGAGCTCGTGGTGATCACGAAGACCATGTGCAGGTCAGAGTCGCAGAGGGTCAGAGCGAGATTGCACTGGCACGAGCGTTTGCGACCGTTGTCGTGGTCAACGACGAACTCGACACCGCAGTTGCCCACGTGGCTGGTATTATTGAACAACATCGTCGGGCCTAGAACGGTTCGAGAGAACGCATACAGCGAGGAAAATCATGGCGCTCAGCCGACACACGCTCATCGAGCCCCCAATCGAGACCCTGCTTGACAAGGTTGACTCTAAGTTCACACTGGTGACCTTGGCTGCTCGTCGTGGTCGTCAGATCAACGCCTATTACGGCTCACTCGGCAGTGAGTTCGGCCGTGTTGCACCTCCTCAGGTGACGTCCACCTCCGAAAAGGCGCTTTCCATTGCCTTTGAAGAAATCTCTGCCGGCAAGGTCGGATTCGTCCGCGTTGACCCAGAAGTTGAAGCAGCAGAACTCGCTGCTGAAGCAGCTGCACAGGCAGCTGCAGCAGCAGACGGTGCAGGCATCTTTGGCTCAAGCGAGTTCGACGCACCTGCACCAACCACCGAGATCTAGTTCGGCCCGTGGCGTTAAGTCCACCCGACGACCGTCCGGTCGTTGTCCTTGGCGTCTGCGGCGGCATTGCGGCGTATAAGGCCGTTGAGGTCTGTCGTCTCTTAAGCGATGCAGGATGCTACGTCGCCCCCATTCTCACCGAGTCGGCAACGCAGTTCATCACGCCACTGACGTTTTCCGCACTTGCGAGCGAACCGGCGCAGACGTCGCTGTATGGAGAACGTCACCCAAGTCCACACACCCGACTCGGACGCATGGCAGACCTTGTGGTGGTCGCCCCAGCGACGGCGAATCTCTTGGCTCGTCTCGTCAGTGGTCAGAGCGATGATTTGCTTACCGCCACGCTTTCTGCGACCACGGCAACGGTGCTCGTGGCGCCAGCCATGCACACGGAAATGTGGGAGCAATCTTCTGTCCAGGCCAATGTGGCGATCTTGCGCGAGCGTGGCGTTGTCGTGATTGACCCAGAATCTGGTCGCTTAGCTGGGGGAGATGTTGGCGCTGGTCGGCTGGCGGATCCGGCATCGATTGCTCAAGTGGTGCTCAGTCATCTCGGCCCAACTGGTGCTGTTGCTCGAGACCTTGTAGGGGTGAAGATCACGATTTCTGCTGGCGGAACTCGTGAAGCGATTGACCCGGTTCGTTATCTTTCGAATCGCTCTTCTGGCAAACAGGGCTACGCCCTTGCCGAAGCAGCCATAGCGCGTGGAGCCGACGTGACGCTCGTGACGGCTGCTCGGCTTCAACTTTCGCCAATTGCACGAGCAGCAACAACGGTCATCAACGTTGACAGCGCACAACAAATGGGTGATGCCATTTCGGCCGCTGCCGAGCAAGCAGATGTGGTCATCATGGCTGCTGCAGTTGCTGATTTTCGCCCGGTTGGATCATCGGCTACCAAGTTGACAAAAGATCTCGGCATTCCAACCCTTTTGTTGGAAGAAACGACCGATATCTTGGCGTCGCTGGTGCAACGTCGTCGAACTGGCCAAGTGATTGTCGGCTTTGCTGCTGAAACACATGACATTGCGAGTCGTGCGGCGGCAAAGTTGGCTCGAAAGGGTTGCGATCTTCTTGTCGTCAATGACGTGTCGCAGCCAGAAGTTGGCTTTGACCATGAGACCAACGCCGTAACTATTATGGGTAAAGATGGCGAGGTCGATCAAGTGCCACTTTCGGCCAAATCGACGGTGGCCCATGCTGTGTTGGATAGGGTTGCACGTCTGCTGTCGCAACGTTCACAAGAGAGGAACCACCATGTCTGAGGCGATTGTCTTCACTTCTGAGTCCGTCACCGAGGGTCACCCCGACAAGATGGCCGACCAAGTTAGCGACACGATTCTCGATGCCTTGCTTGCGCAGGACCCTTCAAGTCGCGTGGCGTGTGAGACCTTGCTCACGACGGGACTGGTCCTCGTGGCAGGTGAAATCACGACGAAGGCCGTGATCGACGTGCCGGCACTCGTTCGCCAGACCGTCAACGACATTGGCTACGACGACGACCGTAAGGGCTTCAATGGCAGCACCTGTGCCGTCATGGTCACCCTCGACCGCCAGTCTCCAGACATTGCTGCCGGTGTTGACAAGGCCATGGAACTTCGTGAAGGAACTGCTGGCGAAGATCGGCTGAACTCCCAAGGCGCTGGCGACCAAGGAATGATGTTCGGCTACGCCTGTGACGAAACCCCTGACCTCATGCCACTGCCAATCTGGCTGGCGCACCGTCTTTCTCAGCGACTTGCACAAGTTCGCCGAACCAATCAACTCGACTACTTGCGTCCCGACGGCAAGACGCAAGTATCTGTGGTCTACGAAGGTGGCCGACCAGTCGCCATCACGACGGTGCTCATCTCGACCCAGCACGCCCCTGGCATTGATCTCCAAGGCACGTTGCTTCCCGACTTGACCGAGCACGTCATCAACCCACTTCTCCCTGGCGACTTGGACACCTCGGACTTGCGCATCTTGGTCAACCCAACCGGCATCTTTGAACTCGGTGGACCACACGCCGACACCGGCCTCACTGGTCGAAAGATCATTGTTGACACCTATGGCGGCATGGCTCGTCACGGTGGTGGCGCCTTCTCCGGCAAGGACCCATCGAAGGTTGACCGCTCAGCTGCGTATGCGGCGCGCTGGGTGGCAAAGCACGTGGTGGCTTCCGGAGCTGCGAAAAAGTGCGAAGTCCAAGTTGCGTACGCCATTGGTGTGGCCCAGCCCGTTTCCCTGCTTGTTGAGACGTTTGGAACCGAAGCAGTTGACCCAGCGGCAATTGCCCGGGCGGTTCGTGAACTGTTCGACCTTCGGCCTGCCGCCATTGACCGCGACCTTGACCTTCGTCGTCCGATTTATCGCAAGACGGCTGCCTATGGTCACTTCGGTCGTGCCGACTCGGACTTCACCTGGGAGCAGACTCCTCGGGTTGATGACATGAAGAGTGCGCTTGGGCTCTGAGGATCGTCTGGCCGAGACCGCCGTGTCGGTCTTGGTGGATGTTCCAGCACTCAGCCATCCACTTGACTATCTCCCGCCAGTCGGGAGTGATGCGGTCATTTCACCAGGAACCATGGTTCGGGTGCCACTGCATGGGCGAAGCGTCAATGGATGGGTGCTCGGTCCTGGAACGGGCACGAGTGCAGCACTGCAGCACATTAAAAAGATCAAAGGGTTTGGGCCGCCACCAAGCGTGCTGGAGCTAAGCGAGTTCGCCTCGTGGCGTTTTGCTGGTGCGAGGGCAAAGTTTCTTCGAGCCGCGTCGCCAGAGCGCAACACGCAAAGCCTTGTTTCGGCACCGACTTTGATGGCCACGGCCACCTTCGACAATGCGCTGCTCCTTCCACTGCAGCACTCGCAGGAGTCTCAAGTTGTCGTGGTTGGGGCGACAGAAGACCCCTTCTCGTTGATTTGCGAAGTGATCAATGAGGTGGTCGTCTCCGGCCGACAAGGTGCGATTCTTGTCGCCACGCCGACCGTTGCCTACAGCGAACGTCTCGCCGCTCGCTTGCAGCGAGCCGGCGTTGCTGCGATTGGTCCAGGACCTGACCAATGGGTAAAGGCACGGTCTGGCTGGCCCGTGATCGTTGGGCCACGAAGTGTGGCACTTGCACCAGCACCAAGTGTTGCAGCGGTGGTGGTGCTCGACGCCCATGAGGCCGCGTTGCAAGAAGAGCAATCACCAACCTGGAGTGCAGTAACGCTGCTTGAGCAGCGGGCCCAGCAAGCAGGAGTGCCGTGCTGGCTCATCACCCCAGTGCCCACGCCAGCGCTCCGTGTGGGCAGGAGTGTTGCCACCGCAGCAAGCTCACGCGGGTCGCAGGCCTGGCCGAAGGTGGAAGTTGTTGACCTCACCGTGACCGACAAGCGGCACCGCCTCTTGACCGAACCCTTTATTGATGCAGCCAGAGCCGCACTTGCAGCATCAGATGATCCAGGAACGGTGGTATGTCTGTTCCATCGCACCGGTCGGGCAAAGCTGCTTGCCTGTCGAACGTGCCAGCAACTCGTGGTGTGTGTGTCGTGTCGTTCAAGCATGGAAGATCTTGGTGGCGAGTTGGTATGCACCACGTGTGGCGACCGCCGGCCACTGCTGTGCACTGGGTGTGGGTCGATGGCGCTCAACATTGTGCGCCCAGGGGTGAGCCGTCTCGCCGAGGAGTTGCGTGCCCTGTTCCAAACGAACGTTGATGAAGTAACCGCTGCCACAAGTGCGTTGCCCATTACTGCCCGCGTCGTGATTGGTACTGAAGCGGTCCTCCACCGAGTGCGCAAAAGCACACTCGTCGCGGTCTTGGACCTTGACCAGTATCTCTTGGCGCCTCGAATGCGCAGCGAAGAAGCGACGATGGAGATGCTCGTCCGCTGCAGTCGACTCGTCGGGGCGAGGGATCAAGGACGAGGAACGCTGCTTCTGCAGACTCGCCAAGTTGACCACGAGGTTGTCGACGCCCTTCGAAAGGGCGAGGTTGATGGACTAATGGGGGCGCTGAACGAGCGTCGCCAACGCCTTTTGCAACCTCCCTATACCGCCTATGCGCGACTGAAAGGCATTGACGCGTGGAGTTACGGTGAAGTAGTTGCTGCAGTTTCTGGGCTTACCTTTGTGGAACTTGCCGAAGAGCGAGGATTGTTGATTGGCGGGACGACCGAAGCGCTTTGCGATGCGCTTACCGCCACGCCAAAAGAGCGCCGCAAAGTCACGATTTCGGTTGACCCGGAAGACTTGTAGGGCTGAAACAGTAGAATTTGGTCCATGTTCCACATCCGCCAATATGGCGACCCCGTGCTCAAACAAGTGACGACTGACGTTACCGATATTGATGGCACGGTTGCGAGCTTGGTTGAGCGAATGATTCACACAATGTATGCAGCACCCGGTTCGGGACTTGCGGCGAATCAGATTGGAATCTCAAAGCGACTGTTCGTCTATGACGCCGGTGACGGCCCAAAGGCCATCATCAACCCCCGGATTGTTGAAGATGATGGCGAGTGGACCTATGAGGAAGGGTGTCTGTCGGTTCCTGGACTGTCATGGGAAATCACTCGTCCAAATGCGGTCCACCTTGTTGGCCTCGATCTTGATGGGAATGAGATTTCGATCGAAACCGATGAGTTCGAAGGGCGAGTGTTCCAACATGAGATGGATCACTTAGATGGCATCTTGCTGATCGAACACTTAGATGATGACCAGCGCAAGAAGGCAAAGAAGATTCTGCTCAAGCGTCAGATGAAAGCCGATGGCCCAGACCCAGACGGCCTGCGTCGGCTTCTTGGCTTCTCCCGTTGAGCGTTCTCGTCTACTTCGGTAGTCCTGAGCTCGCGGTTGCGCCGCTTGAGGCACTGCTTGCTTCGGGTCATGAAATTGCCCTTGTGGTCTCGCAACCCGACGCGAAGCGAGGACGGGGGAGCAATCTCACCCCAAGTCCGGTGAAACAACGTGCGCTTGAACTTGGTCTGCTCGTCACGAGCGACCCAGAAGCAGCATCTCAAGTTGGTGCAGAGCTCGGGGTGGTCGTCGCCTATGGCCGACTTTTGTCGCCACGACTCGTTGCGGCACTGCCCATGGTGAATCTGCACTTTTCACTCCTTCCGCGTTGGCGAGGTGCAGCCCCGGTTGAGCGGGCAATTTTGGCTGGCGACCACGAAACCGGCGTGTGCCTCATGGCCGTCGAAGAAGGACTCGACACTGGTGGCGTCTATGCCACTCGCACGGTTGAGGTGGGAGCGAAGTCCTTAGAAGTCTTGCGACGCGAGTTGGTTGACCTTGGCTGTGATCTCCTTCGAGAAAAACTCGGTGACGGCCTTGCTTCACTTGGAGATGCAGTACCCCAGGTCGGAGAAGTGACCTATGCCAAGAAGGTGAAGAACGAGGAGTATGTGCTTGATCTTCATGCCCCGGCAACCGAACTTGAGCGAGTCATCCGCTTGGGTCGGGCCTACACGATCGATGGTGGACGACGGTTGCGCATTTTGGAGGCAACCATCGCTGTAGGTTCGCTTTCGCCCGGGGAGCTGAAAGGAACGCTGCTTGGCACGGGCCAAGGCGCACTCGAACTGAAGGTTGTCCAGCCTGAAGGAAAGCCAGCAATGCCGGCGGCGGCATGGTCGCTCGGACGCAGAAGTGACGGGTTCCTTGGCGCTGCGACGGTAGACGAAGGCCTCTAGGCTGGAAGTCGTGACGCAGCGTTCTTCCGCACAATCCTCGTCAAACCTTCGAGTTGCGCCATCGATTTTGTCGGCGAATTTCACCACCCTTGGGGCCGACATCACGCTTGTTGCGCCAGCAGTTGAGTGGCTGCACGTGGACGTGATGGATGGACACTTTGTGCCAAATCTCACCATTGGTCCGCCGGTCGTGCAGTCACTTCGCAAAACGACTGACCTCTATCTCGACTGCCACCTCATGATGACGAATCCAGGCGAACACTTAGCGGCCTTCAAAAATGCCGGGGCAGACGGCTGCACGGTGCATGTCGAGATCGGCGGAACCGACGCACTGATTGAGCAGATGCGAGGACTTGGTCTTCGCGTCGGACTTGCGGTGAACCCTGACGGGACCTTTGCGATGGTGAAGCCATTTTTGGATCGCATTGATTTGCTGCTGTGCATGACGGTGTTCCCAGGATTTGGTGGACAATCCTTCTTGCCAGCCGGGCTCGAGATCGCTCGACAAGCGAGAGATTTCCGTGACGCCAATGGACTCAGTTTTGATATTGAGGTCGACGGTGGTGTTGATACGACGACCGTTGCACAGTGCGTAGCGGCCGGAGCCAATGTGTTCGTTGCTGGCAGTGCGGTCTTCAACAAGGATCAGCCTGCCGAAGCTGCTCGAGCAATTCACGATGCGGCAAGCACCACGCTCGCGCAACTCGCCACGTCGTAGTTTTTTCATGCCTACGTCAAGTGACCTTGAGGCCATGAGGGCGGCAATCACTGCTGCCGAAGGCGTCCGCTTGCTTACCCCACCAAACCCTTGGGTTGGGGCGGTGCTCGTCACACAAGCAGGGGAACGTTTCATCGGGGCAACCGAGAAGCCAGGCGGACGACATGCAGAAATTGTGGCGCTCGATGCAGCAGGGGAGAAAGCTGCTGGAGCAACGCTGTATGCCACCTTGGAACCGTGTTGCCACACTGGCCGAACCGGTCCCTGCACGGCGGCCATCATTGCGTCGGGAGTTTCGAGAGTCGTCATTGGAATCTCCGACCCAGATCACCACGTCGACGGCAGTGGCGAAGCAGCGCTGAACGATGCGGGCATCGACGTCGAAACAGGGATTTTGGCTGAAGAAATTGCTGAGCAGCTTTCGAGTTACCTCCACCACCGCTTGACGGGGCGGCCAGAGGTGACGCTCAAGCTGGCCGCAACCCTTGATGGGCGCACCGCTGCCCCAGACGGCACTTCCAAATGGATTACCTCAACACAGGCCCGGCAAGATGCTCACCTGCTTCGAGCACGGTCGCAAGCAATCATCGTTGGTGCTGGAACGGTTCGTGCCGATGATCCACAACTGACCGTGCGCTTGGAGGGCTTTTCTGGCCCACAACCGCGGCGCATTGTGCTCGGGGAAATTCCCGAAGGTGCACAAATTGAGCCAGCAGAGAGTTTTTCCGGTTCTCTTGCAACCTTGCTCCAAAACCTCGGAAGCGAAGGCGTGTTGTCCGTCCTCGTTGAAGGGGGAGCAGCGGTCGCTCACGCGTTTCACGACCAAAACTGCGTCGATCGGTACGTGGTCTACGTCGCACCTGCAATTATGGGTGGTGACGATGGTCGGAGCTTGTTCGCAGGACCCGGTGCGCCAACGCTTGCTTCGCTGTGGCGAGGCAAGTTCGTCTCGGCCGTGCGTGTCGGTGAAGATCTTCGAGTGGAGGTAGTACGAACATGACCTTGTCCAAGGTTGAAGATGCCATTGCAGCCATTGCTGCAGGTGGCATGTGTGTGGTTGTTGATGATGAAGACCGTGAGAACGAGGGCGACCTCGTCATGGCGGCCGAATCGGCCACCCCTGAGTCGATTGCGTTCTTCTTGGCGCACACTTCGGGAGTGATCTGCACCCCTATTGAGCACAGCCGAGCCGATGAACTCGACCTCCCCCTCATGGTGGTGGCAAACACTGAAGCCCAAAGGACGGCCTTTACCGTCACGGTTGACTACCGTCACGGCACGACAACTGGTATCTCGGCCGCCGATCGCGCTGCCACGATTCGGGCCATGATCGACCCACACACCCGCCCAACGGACCTCAACCGGCCGGGTCACATCTTTCCTCTTCGCTACCGCGAAGGCGGCGTGCTCAAGCGTGCCGGCCACACCGAAGCCACCGTTGACCTCTGCCGGATGGCGGGAAAGTTCCCGTCCGGTGTGCTCTGTGAGATCGTGACCGAAGACAAGTCGGAAATGGCTCGATTGGAAGAGTTGAAAGTGTTTGCCACCAAGCACAACATGCCGATTATTTCGATTGCGGACCTCATCCGCTATCGCCGTCAGCACGAAAAGCTTGTGCGCCACGTGAGCCAAGCAGTCATTCCAACCGATGGCGGGGACTACACCGCCCATGTCTATGAGTCTGTCCTTGACGGCGAGCAGCACTTGGCGTTTGTCTTTGGCGATATCGATGGCGCCAAGGATCTCCTCGTTCGAGTGCACTCGGAATGCCTGACTGGTGACGTGTTTGGTTCACGACGTTGCGACTGTGGACCACAGCTAAACGCAGCCCTTGATCTCATTCGCACCGAAGGCAAGGGTGTCCTTGTGTATCTGCGTGGCCACGAAGGTCGTGGCATTGGGCTCGGCCACAAGATTCGGGCCTATGAGTTGCAAGAACAAGGTCTCGACACGGTTGATGCCAACTTGGAACAAGGTCTTCCCGTTGACAGCCGTGAATACGGCATTGGTGCGCAGATCCTTGTTGACCTTGGGGTCACGACCATGCGGCTCATGACGAACAACCCAGCCAAATACGGCGGCCTCGAAGGATTCGGTCTCGATATCACCGAGCGCGTGTCGTTGCAGTCCAACCCAACATCGGAAAACATCACCTACCTGCGCACGAAGCGTGAGCGGATGGGACACCTCTTGGAGGGCCTCGATGACGTCAAGTGAGGAAACCGTCTTTGGACCGCTTGGGCGGGCTACGCATGGCGCGCGAATTGGCGTCAATATTCATGGCGAACAACGAGGACTTGGACTTCGTATCGGCATTGCCTGCGGTGAGTTCAATGGCGGCATCACCAATCGCCTGCTTGATGGAGCACTCGCTGGCTTAGAACAAGCTGGCGTGGCCAAGGGCGACATCACCGTGGCATGGGCACCAGGAGCATTTGAGTTACCACTGCTCGCCAAGAACTTCGCCGATCGCGGTCGTGATGCGGTGATCTGTCTTGGTGCGGTCATTCGTGGCGACACACCGCACTTTGACTACGTCGCTGGTGAATGTGCGAGTGGCCTGACTGCGGTGCAGTTGGCAACCAATGTGCCAACGATCTTTGGCGTGCTCACGGTCAACACCGTCGACCAAGCACTTGAGCGCTGCCAACCTGGTGAAACCAATAAGGGTTTCGAAGCCGCTACAACGGCAATTGCCATGGTGTCGCTGTTGCGCCACCCGTCAATGGACTGAGGACCAATGCTCAAGATTGTGCTCCCAAAAGGTTCTCTCGAAGCAGCAACGCTGGAACTGTTTCGTGAAGCTGACTTAGAAGTCCGTCGCTCAAGCGATGTTGACTACCGCGCCTCAATTGATGATCCTCGAGTTGCCGAAGTGCGCATCTTGCGGCCACAAGAGATTCCGACCTATGTCGCTGAAGGTATGTTCGACCTCGGCATCACAGGTCGTGACTGGATTGAAGAACAAGGGGCAACGGTCACGTCGCTATCGCTTCTTGGGTATTCCAAGGCCACAAGTCGGCCTATTCATGTGGTGCTTGCCGTTCCCGAATCTTCACCGTTCAACTCGCTTGAGGAATTGAAGAGCCACGTTGGCAAGTTGCGGGTGGCAACCGAATATCCAAAGCTGACGGATCGAACCATGCGTGAGGCCGGCATTGATGCCGAGGTGCTGTTGTCCTATGGCGCGACGGAAGCCAAGGTTCCAGAAATTGCTGACTGCGTGGTTGAAATCACCGAAACGGGACGTGCACTGCGTGCCGCTGGCTTAAAGGTCATCCACACCTTGCTGATCTCCAACACGGAGTTGATTGCGAACCCAACAAGCGCGAGTGACCCTGAGAAGCGTCACGCAATGGAGCAACTGAAGAGTTTGCTCCTCGGCACACTTGAAGCACGCACCAAGGTCCTTGTGAAACTGAACGTTGGCGCCGAACACTTGCAACGCGTGTTGGATCTTCTTCCCTCAATGCGAAGTCCCACCATCGCCGAGTTGTCCGGAGGTGCTGGCTTTGCCTTGGAGACCGTGGTGGCAAAGCGGGAAATCAACGTCCTTATCCCAGCGCTCAAAGATGCTGGTGCGAGCGATTTGCTTGAGATCCCACTGGCGAAGATCATTCACTGACGTGGAGGGTTTGTTTGGCACGGTGGTCACGTTTGACCGAGTGATTGGTCTCGGTGAGATCGTCTCCGGCGAGGCAACATTTCCATTCCATGCCACCTCACTTACCAATGGCTCGCGCAATATCGTCGTTGGCGCAGAAGTGGCCTTTGTGACCCTTCATGCAAGCGGTGGTCGGCTTGAAGCCGGTCGGATCACTGAGTGTTTTTCGACCTAGTCGGCAAGTGGGCGAAAGTCGACGCCAAGCAGCCTCAAGCGTTCAAGATGGGCCTCGAGTCGCCGACGAAAAGCATGGGGTTGACCTTGAGTTCCCCACACCACTTCGGAAAACGCACAGAGTCGTGGAAACACCATGTAGTCCATGTGGCGTTGGGTGGAAATGTATTCCGTCCACACTTGGACTTGAGCGCCAAGGATTTGGGCATGAAATTCCGGTTCTAATTCGGCCGGAATAATGTCAAACCCGTAAACCTTTTGCCATGGGGTCGCAAACGGTGGGGGAAGAATGGCCATTGGTTCGGATGGATCTTCACTTTGGGCCCAGTCAAGGTAGGTGAACTCCATTGGCGCCATCACGACATCGTGCCCAGCTCGTGCCGCACGCATCCCGAGGGCGAAATGTCGCCACGCCACGATGACGGTATCGAGTGGAACCTCAGCATCTAAGACCTCATCCCAGGCCAGCACCATTCGTCCAAGTCCGGTCACCGTTTTTGCGAGTTCGGTCGTATAGAGCCCTTGAAGTTTGCGTGCATTGGTGAAGCCGTGCTCGATCATGAGGTCTTGGGCTAGGTCGTCTTGTTCCCATTCGACGGTTGGACACTCATCACCACCAATGTGAACGGGACTCCCCGGAAACATCGCCGCTACGTCACGGATCACAGATGTGGCAAAAGCCATGGCCTCTGGGGTCATGTTGAGTACGTGGTTGGAAATACCCCACTTCGTTCCGACCGAGAACTGCTTGCCGGTATTGCCAAATTCTGGATAGGCAGCTAGCGCGCTTAGGGCGTGGCCTGGAAAGTCAATTTCTGGCACAAGGGTGATGCCGAGTCCCGCAGCATGATGAACAAGGTGGGCAATGTCGTCGGCGGTGTAGAAACCACC
>CANFJV010000039.1 GCA_947447225.1 Acidimicrobiaceae bacterium | reverse complement strand
CCAACAATGCCGCCAATGAATTGCGCAACGATGTAGCCAATTGCCTCAGAGAACGAGATGCGCTTGGCGACTAAGGCGCCAACGGTGACCGCAGGGTTCACGTGGCAACCAGAGATCGAACCAATGGCGTAGATGAGGCCCATCAGGACAAGACCGAAGGCGAGCGACGTGGCAACAATGCCAGCGGCAGCAGATCCGCCAGTACCAAGGATGCCGGCAGAGCCTTCAAATTTGCCGAAGGTGAGGGTTGCCACACCACAGGCAAAGAACACAAGGACTGCGGTTCCAAACAGTTCAGCGAGGAATTTCTTGCGCATGTGCGCCTCCAATCAACGGCATCGTTGCCAAGTGGAGCGTACATAACTGAGTGAATCGAATGGTGGACGCCTGCGCGCGCAGAGATGTAGTCCGAGGTTACGCCACGATTTTTATTGGGTGGCGTAACGCGTGACGTAACCCGAGTAGCTCGACACCCACACTTGAGCGGTCAACGGGTCATAGGTGATGCCAATCGGATTCGACGGCACGACCACGTTTTGCAAAACCCGAAGATCCGCGGCGCGAAGCATCGTCATTGTGGAACTTCCGTAGTTGACGACGAACAACGCGGTGCCATCGCTTGAAATCACGAGAGACCTTGCTTCAGAACCAGTGTGCACCGAGGCAATGACCCGACCAGTTCGAAGGTCAACCTTTACGACTGCGCCAGGCCCATTGAGTGAAACGTAGGCGTAGATGCCGTTCGGGCTGAGCACCACCGTGCGAGGACTTGGTCCGACGTAGATCTGTCCAACAACGGTTTGGGTCAGCAAATTGACTTTGACCAGCACGGTCCCACCCATGATGGCGATGTATGCAGCGTGACTTGTTGGGTCAACGGCAATGCCACGTGGTGTGCCAGGTAGGGGCAAGGTCTTGACTACCTTGGCGGTGTTGGCATCAATGATGTTGAGCGTCCATGAGCACCAGTTGGTAACGAGGACCCACTTGCCATCGGGGGATGTTTCAACAAATTTTGGAACGTAGCCAACTTGGACCACACGGTCGATCTGGAAATTCGCGACATTGATTCGCATGGCATATGACGGTGTCTCGCCACGAGAACTCTGTGTGTAGGGCGTGCACGAGTCAAGGCCCTCGGGGCCCATCGTGGGGCCAGTCATGGAGTAGTTGGTGATCCAGAAGAACTTTGCATCGGGCGTAAAGGCCCCCTCAACCGGGGCGCCAAGGACGGTGCCGGGGTGGCCGGTGAACCCAAACTTTGATAACTGCACGCTGGCAGGGATGGTCTTGACCACCGCTCCGGTGGTTGCGTTAAACGCGGTCACCGTGTGTCGGTAGACCATGTTTTGCGCCATGACGAGTCCAGCGCCAGAAGCGGTAATGGATTTCGGTGTGATGGTGTTTGAGTAGTACTGGCTGAGTCGAACGAGTCGTCGATCGACAATTGGCTTGCCTGGCGGAATTCTCAGTCGCGGTGGAACTGTCGTTGTTGTCGTTGGGGCCACCGTGGTGGAGGTTTGTGTGGTTGCTGAACTTCCAGAAGTGCCAGTGACCGACGTCACGCCAATGGCAAGGAGGGCAAGCACGACGATTCCCACGGTACCCACCATGATGCGACGGCGGATATAAACCGACTTGGGGCGACGACGGCCATGTTGGGGAGGCATGCCACAAGGGTACCGCTCAGGCCGAAGTTGGAAATGCCGCAGCGCCCGATAAGGTGGCCTTTCATCCATCGAGGAGACCCATGACCGAGCAATTGCTCGTTGAAGACACCGAGACTCGTGCACCGCGTGCCGGGTCGCTCAAGCCGGTGATTGACATCATCCCTGCGGCCGCTTACGAGCGACCAACCTGGAAGGGGCTCTTCTATTTTGGACGAGACCTCGTTTGCTACGTCGCGCTACTAACCGCGTTGTTCTTTGTGGCCAACCCGCTGCTCGTCGTTCCACTAGAGGCGGTCCTTGCGCTTGTCGTCACTGGGCTCTTCGTGATTGGACACGATGCAGCGCACGGCGCGCTGTTTTCGTCGAAGCGACTCAACAACATTGTTGGCCGTTTGGCCATGTTGCCGAGTTGGCATGTCTATGAAGGATGGGTGCTAGGCCACAACCGCCTTCACCACCCCTACACCGTCCGCCAGGGCTATGACTTTGTCTGGCACCCCTACACGCCTGAGCAATACGCAGCCATGAGCTGGTCGGGCAAGGTTCGCCACCGCATTGAGTGGTCGTTCTTCGGCGCTGGTCCCTACTACTTACGCGAAGTGTGGTGGCACAAGATGATGGTGGGCAAGCCCCCAGCACGCTGGCAACGCACCATTCGACTCGACCGAATCTTCGTCACCGCGTTCATTGTGCTGTTTGGGACTGCGCTTGGTTTTCTCGGTTGGTCTGATACACACTCAATCGCTGGAACCGCGTGGCTCATTGCCCGGGTAGAGGTGATTCCGTTTCTCACCTTTTGTTCCATGATTGGCACCTTGGTGCATGTCCACCACGTCCAACCCACCATTCGTTGGTGGAAGCGAGGCGAGTGGACGAAGTTCCGTGGCCAAATGGAAGGCACGACGGTTCTGCGAGTGCCAAAGGGCATGAATTTCTTCCTGCACTGGATCATGGTCCACACGCCACACCACGTTGATATGCGCATCCCGATGTACAACTTGGAACTTGCCGCTCAGGCCATTGAGGCGCACTTTCCCGAAACGGTGCATGACGAGAAGATGCGGTTCTCCGACTTTCGCGCCAACACGAAGACCTGCAAGCTCTACGACTTTGAAACTGGCACGTGGTTGCCCTACAGCGCGGCTCGTGACCTTCCACTTCCGAAAGAAGCCGACGCTTCAGTGAACTAGCGGACCTTGTCTGCGAAAGCAATGAACCCCACCGCTGGCGGTGGGGTTCACTTCGAAAGCACGAGAAGTTCAGTTAGAACGAAGGCTTCGTCCAGGTAAATGCTGGTGTGCGCTTGTTCACAAACGCATCGACGCCTTCATTGATGTCGGAACCATGTTTGGCTTCATGTTCCCAGCGAGCCGTGACCTCGTCGGCAATCGTCGATGTGGCATCAAACGAAGCAAGCTGCTCTTTTGTTGCTCGGATGGTGAGCATCGAGCGTGAGGCCATCATCTCGGCAATGCCTTCAACCTTGGCTTCTAGGTCCTCAGGAGCAACGACAAAGTCGGCCATGCCCCACTTTTCGACGAGGTCGGCATCGATGATGTCGCCCGAGTACAAGATGTAGCGGGTTTTTGAAGCACCAATGAGGCGGGCACAGCGTTCCAAGGCAAATCCTGGGTAACTAAATCCCAATTTCGCAACCGTGATACCCATCTTGACGGTTGTGTCCGCGACTCGAAGGTCGCAGGCCAGCGAGATTTGGCAGCCGCCACCGACGCAGTACCCACGCAGCATGGCAATCGTCGGCTTCGTTGCCGCAGCGATGGTCTCTTCGGCCACTTTGTTGATCTGGCGATAACTGTTTGGTCCGTCACCATCAGTCAATTGCGCACCAATGGTCGCGATGTCCGCGCCACCGCAAAAATGGTCGCCAACGCCACGAAAGACGATGACCTTGACCGCATCGTTGTCTTCTAGCTGGTGGACTGCACCAGGGAGTGCGGCCCAACTTTCGAGCGACACGGCGTTGCGCTTTTCTGGACGGTTTAACCAAATCGTCCCGATGGCCCCATTGACCGTGACGCTGACGTCTCCGGGCTCTGTTGGTCCGAGGTCAAGGGCCATTACGCCTCCGAGCCGAAACGCTCGATGGACTGCTGGAGCTCGAGTTCAGCTGCTTCGCGGCCGGCCCAGCCAGTGACCTTGACCCACTTGCCTTCATCTAAGTCCTTGTAGACGCGGAAGAAGTGCTCAATGCGGTCGAGGTCGCGCTTTGGCACACCATCGATGTCGTTGATGTCTTTCCACTTCTTGTCATACGTCGGAACGGCAATGAGCTTGGCATCTTCGCCGCTCTCGTCTTCCATCTGACACACGCCAAGCAACTTCACCTCAATGTGGCAACCAGGAAAGGTTGGGTATTCGGTGAGCACGAGCACATCGAGTGGGTCGCCGTCGCCACCCAAGGTGTCAGGGATGAAGCCATACTCGGCCGGGTAGCCCATCGAGACAATCATGTGACGGTCGAGTTTGATGGCGTTTAACTCGTGGTCAAACTCATACTTGTTCTGGCTGCCACGTGGGATCTCGATGATCGCTTCAACTGCAGACATTGCAACTCCAAATTGGTTGGGCCGGCGGAGGCCGGGCGGTTCTTTGCTGTCGAATGGTAGCCCGGACGTGGCCGGTCAATGGGATTGGGAAAATGGAGCGAACCTCACTAGGGTCAAGAACGGAGGTGGACAAATGCCCACGCAGCTCGCAGATCTTGATCTTCCAACACTCGATGTCTTAGGACTTCCTCGCCAAGAAGCCCAAGTGGTCATTGCCGAACTCGCCAAAGAACACTGGATTGCCAAAAGTGAACTTGGCTACACGGTGCTTCGCTACGACGAAGGTGTGTCATTGCTTCGAGAGCGCCGGTTCTTCAACGGCGTTCGCCTTCTTCGTGAACTCAATGGCATCAGTGACGATGATGAAGCCGTCGGTCCAGTTCGGCGTGAATCAATTCTGTCAATGGAAGGCGAAGGCCACACCAGGCTTCGCCGCCTCGTGGCTCCCGCTTTTACTCCAGCGGCAACCGCAGCTCATCGTCCGAAAATGCGAGAAGTTGTGCAGCGTTTACTCAAGCCGCATCTTGCTTCGAGTTCGCTTGAACTCGTTGCTGCAATTTGTGAGCCCTACCCAATCCCGATTATCTGCGGAGTCCTTGGGGCCAAGGAACAAGATTGGGAATTATTCAGCGCCTGGGCCACGGACATTTTCAAAATCTTCAATCAGAACTTGGCGGAAGATCTCCCGGCAATCACCGCAGCTGGAGAGGCACTTTCGGCCTACATTGCCGACCTTGTAGCCGAACGTCGTCTGAGCCCGAGAGAGGACCTGCTCTCTGCCTTAATCGCCGCAGAAGAAAACGGCGATCGTCTGTCGACTGATGAGTTGTGCATGTTGGCAGAAGCTGTGCTGATGGCCGGAACGGACACCACGCGGAACCAACTCGGTTGCACCATGGCACTGTTTGCCGAGAACCCGGACCAGTGGGCGCTGCTGCGTCGCCAGCCCGAACTTGCGCCAAAGGCCGTTGAAGAGTCCATGCGCTACCTCGGGGCTGTGCGCGGCACCCTCCGCTACGCCAGCGAGGAACTCACCTTCAATGACGTGGTGTTCCCCGAAGGTGCGATTGTGTCGGTCAGCCTTGCTGGAGCAAATCGCGACCCGGAGATCTTCCAAGCGCCTGATGATTTCAATCTCTTGGCGGAGCGCCAAAGTGCGCACCTCACCTTTGGCAGTGGTATTCATCACTGCCTTGGAGCAGCACTCGCCCGAGCAGAACTGCAAGAAGCGTTAACGGTCTTGGCCGAGGAGTTCGAAACCGTTTCCCTCGCTGGAACCGTTGAGTGGAAGCCGCCAACTTTTGGAATTTGGGGTCCGTCATCGTTGCCCTTGGCATTCACCCGTCCAGCAAGCGGAGGAGTAATTTCGTAATGGAACTTCGTCGCGGTCGTGAGTTCTCTCCTGATGACGTCTATGGGTCACTCAAGATGCAGGCGGAGTCTGGTTCGTGGCTGAATGGATTTAGCATTCGGCCGCGACACAGCGATCCTTGGAATCTTGGAATCTTTGACCCAACGGTGGTCGCCTTTCAAAAGCCAGCGGCAAAGTTGGAAGAAATCACCCGACTGCGCTCTGTCTTGCTTGATGTGTTGATTTCACTGTTCATCTCTCCTGAGGCGTGGGACAAACTCGGTCAACACCTTCACGCCCTCTATACCGATGAGGCGTTGTGCTCATTTATGGAGCGCAGGTCGGGAAATCTCTTTCTCATTACCCCGCACGTGCAATTTCACGATCTTGGAATCGTGGCGCTCAAATCCCTCGAGGTGCGATCGAAGTTGCCCGCGTCGAATCCCTTTGCCTCGCCCGGTGACCCAGGTGCTCGTCAATCCATCGTGGCGAACCGTGTGCTGTCGATGCTTGATCATGAGGCCTTTCAAATGGTGACCGGAGTCCCAATTGTTGAGGGGCTCATGTTGCCAATGTGCGACGTCGTGACGACCATTTCTGGCAATGGCAGCGGTCGCCATGCTCGACGGGCGCTCGGCCGAGACATGGTGAGCCACATGAATGACCTGACTCGTGCGCACCTCATTGAGACAACCACTCGAGGCGGGCAAATCATCATCTTGGCCCCTTCGGGTGCACAGGCTTCGCTAGAGCGGGTGGACCGGTACTCAAAGGCGCTGGTGGTGGGTGCGGCAAGTCCAGGAACTGAAGCGATCATTGTGGAACACAATCAAGGGGAATCCATCACGCACCGCAATGCCGTGGCAGGAATCTTTCTTGATTGCCCATCGATCAGTGACGCCGGGGACATCACTGCAATTGATGCAGGGGTGGCGCTGTGCCCTCAAGTCTTCGTGCCCGAAGCTCGAGAGCATGTTGAAGCCATTATGCGGGCAACGATTCGCTGTGGCGTTGGTCAGGGCCGAAAGCAAGGCCATGAGTTCCGCTACGCGACCGTGACGGGGTCAACCGACCTTCATCGCCGGCAAGCCCAAACGCTTGAACAGATCACCTTGACCGAACTCGACCTTGATTAAGCAATCGAATCAGCCACGACGGCAATACGACTGACGGTGCTGAGCGAGCAGTAATAAACGTCACGGTTGCGACCAGGGGCTGGAAAGAGCACGGATTGCACGGGAGATCCGGTACCCGTTCGACCGAGTTCTTCGCCGCTTTCAATGTCGAGCAACACCATCTCGTCGGTGCCGCCGGGCGTGAAGTCGAATGTGACGAGTTCTCCAGTGTCTTCAACGAGTAACAGGTGGCTGCCATGGGCTTGGTTTCGTGACCACCGCTTCTCGAGCATGTTGTCCGCTCCTATGGAAAAGCAAGCAAGGACCGCATTGGCCGAGTCGTAGCCAACAACGAGCTTCCGCTTAGGGTCGACTATTGGGGGGTTCGCAATAAGGCCGCGGGGGAGTCCGGCCACCTCGGTCATGGTCACGTTGCCACTTTTCAGATCAACGCCGACAAGATGCAGTGGGGCATCCGCGAGTCCCTTCCCAAGCAGTGAGCCATCAAAGGCTTCACTGCCTTCACCATTGTCCAAGAACCACGCGGTGCCATCTTCAAGAACAGGGTCCCACCCGTATCCTTGGCCGTCCACGGTGCGATACCGCGTGCGCAAACGCTCCGAAACTGCACCGGTCGAAGGGTGAATGTCCACCACCACCACATGATCAATGCCGACGATTACCACCATTTGTCCGTCTGAAGACAGCCGAGCTATCGAGCCTTCTTCTAGGTCAAAGGTGGCGACAACCGAGCAGTCCTCAGGGTCAAGGACACACACTTGCGTGGAGTCGCCAAAACTTGCCCCGCTCGGCAAGCGACCACCAAAGTCTTTGGTGACGAGGTGACCACTGTCGACAATGACGAAGCTGTTGTAGGGCGACTCTCGAGGAAGGGTGCAACTCGCCACGAGTGTGCAATCGGGCCGGAGGCGATGCGCGTGATTACCGAACACGACGTAGAGGTCGCCATTTGCATGCGCGGCAATACCACCTGGCCAGATGAGCCCTCCGGGAAGTTCCTCTGATGCGTCAAGGGTGGCAAGGGTGTCAGGGTCAATGCGCTCAACTCGAGATGACGCAGTGCCGCCAATGCCATGGGTGAGTAGGTAGAGCGAGGTGGCTGAACCCCAGACCACCATGGTGGTGGCGATCGCAAGGCGCTCGGTCGTTACGTAGTGCTCACCACTCGAGAGTTTGAGCGAACCAAGGCCGCTCGTGCGCTGGTGCCGCGTTGGTCCACCATCTTCGCCCGGCCATCGAGTGTCGGCGTATCCAGCGTGCGAATTATTCATGCACGAAGGGTAAACCATGGCACCACCTAGGGCGATGCGTCGACCACAATAGATCTATGCCAATTGCCACTCTTCGCCCCTGGCGCTCGATTGCCGTGTATTGCGGATCTTCAGTTGGCAATTCTCCGGTGTATGCGCACGCCGCACGAGAACTCGGCCAAGTACTGGCTGAACGTGGCCTCGGTCTCGTCTACGGAGGCGGAAGCATTGGCCTGATGGGGGTTGTCGCCCAGGCGGTTCTTGAAGGTGGTGGAACTGTTCACGGGGTCATCACCGAAGCGCTCCACCGGAAAGAAGTTGGCAACGCCAACATCACGACGCTGGAAGTCGTCGAGACCATGCACGCGAGAAAGGCTCGAATGGCCGATCTCGCTGATGGTTCGATCATCTTGCCTGGTGGATATGGAACGCTCGATGAGTTCATGGAAACCGTGACCTGGAATCAACTTGGGGTGCACGCGAAACCCTGCGGCGTGTTGAACGTGGCCTCGTTTTATGACCCTTTGCTCGAATTCATTGATCACGCGGTCGACCATGGCTTCATTCCTGCTCGCTACGCCGACAGTTTGCTCGTCAATGACGACCCAAAGGCGCTGCTTGATGCAATGCGCACCCTTACCTTGCCAACAGGCATCACGGTCATGACCGGTCGGGATCGCTGACGCTGGTCATCGCCGACCACTTCGACCGAACCCTCTAGCCTCACCACGTGGATTCTTCGACTGGTGTTTCCCTGGTGGTCATCGTGTGCTGCTCTGCACTCGCACCGGTCTTGTCAGAGTTGCTGCGGAAGTTCAAAGTGCCAAGCGTGTTGTTTGAGTTACTCCTTGGCATCCTTGTCGGTCCTGCGGTATTCAATCTGGCCTCTTCGACCCCAACGATTCATACCTTGGCGACCCTTGGGCTGAGTTTTTTGTTCTTCTTAGCTGGCTACGAAATCGAACCACGAAAGATTGCCGGCAAACCATTGTTGTTGGGTGTTTCGAGTTGGCTGATGAGCTTGGTGTTGGCCTTTGCCTTTGCCTTTGTCTTGTCACTCACCGGATTCGTGTTGTCGACACTGCTCGTTGGGCTTTGTCTCACGACGACCGCTATTGGAACCTTGTTGCCCATGGTGAAAGACCGTGGACTCGTTGATTCGCCATTTGGGACGTTCCTGCTTGCTGCCGGATCTGTTGGAGAGTTCGGTCCCGTGGTTCTCGTCACGGTGCTGCTCGGCGGGAAGAGCAGCCAAGTCCAATTCGGACTCTTAGTGGTGTTCATTGTCCTTGCAGTGGTGATTGTTGGAATCGCTCGTCGTGGCCAACCGCCGCGTGTTGTTGAGGCAATGGCTCGAAACCTTCACACATCGGCTCAGTTGCCCATCCGAGTAGTGGTCTTACTCATTGTCCTCATGGTTGCCCTTGCCGTCAGCCTGCGAGTTGATCTGTTGCTTGGTGCATTCGCCGCAGGTCTGGTCGCGAAGACCGCTATGAGTTCGCAGCAATCCCATGACCTAGAACCGAAGATCGAGGCGATTGCCTTCGGGTTTTTCATTCCAATCTTCTTCATCACAAGTGGCATGGCCTTTGACCTCCATGCCCTCTTTGGTAGCGCGGCGCTCAAGGTGCCGCTGTATGTGGTGTTGCTGTTGGTGGTGCGCGGTCTACCTGCTTTGCTGGTGTATCGAAAGGTGCTCGGTCGCTCGCATCGACTGGCGTTGGCGCTTGTCCAAGCAACCGGACTTCCCCTTATTGTCGTCATCACGACGATCGGACTTGAAATGGAGTCAATGCGCCCCTCGACCGCCGCAGCGCTCGTTGCTGCGGGCATGATCTCGGTGCTGGTGTTTCCACTTCTTGGTTTCTCGATCCTTGATCGCGGTGCGGGAGGTTCACCGCTTCGAAAGAATTTGCCTTCTGACGATGAGGCCAGTGCCTTCGACTTCTAGGCTGATGAAGCGCACAAGCGCTTCATCGTTGGTGAAAGGCGTAATGGCACTTCCTCTTTTGCAAGTGGTAATTGGCAGTACTCGACCTGGCCGCATTGGCCCGTCGATTGCGGCGTGGGTTGCTGACCGAGCCGAAACTCACGGCGGCTTTGACGTTGAAATCGTCGATCTCGCTGACGTTGATCTGCCGTTATTTGATGAGCCAAATCACCCGCGCTTAAGCGACTATCACCATGCGCACACCAAGCGCTGGAGTGCAATCGTCGCTCGTGGTGATGCGTTTGTGTTTGTGTGCCCTGAGTACAACCACGGTATCAATGCAGCACTCAAAAATGCTCTCGACTTCCTCTATCACGAGTGGCAGCGAAAGGCCGTTGGCTTCGTCTCCTACGGTGGCGTCTCGGCGGGAACTCGAGCGGTTCAGCAGTTGAAGCAAGTCGCAACGGCACTTCGCATGGTTCCCATTGTGGAGTCGGTGTACTTGCCGTTTGCCGCAGCACATCTCGATGCAGATGGCGTCTTTCAACCGGGCGAAGATGCTGAACTTGCGGCAACTGCCATGCTCGATGAGACACAGCGGTGGACCGAAGCCACGGCGCAAATGCGGAAGGGCTGAGCCCATGCGGCTCCGCCGCAGTGAGCGACGCAGACGCTACCGGGGCATGGTGCTGCTCGGTCTCGTGCTCGGCACCGTGCTTTCGCTCACGCTGATTTCGAGTCTGATTGCCACGTCTGGCTCATTTGATGAGCAGCGGCCAAGCGGGCTCACCATGGTGAAGACCGGTGACTTTGCAACCCGTTTTCAGAGTTTTGGGCCGAGTGTGGCAGATTCCGGACGTCCACCGGTGGTGTTGTTGCACGGAGCGTTTGAATCGGTGGCGACGTGGAAGGGTGTCGCCACACAGCTCGCCAAGACAACCCATGTTGAGGCCTACGACCTCGCTGGATATGGATTTACCGATCACGTTGGCCCGTACAACCTTTCTGCGCTTGTGGCACAACTTCATGCGTTTGTGATTGCTCGGCATCTCGAGCACCCTGTACTCGTTGGCCATTCCTTGGGGGCTGGGGTTATTGCCGCCTTTGTGCTCAAGTATCCGACTCTGCCTTCTGCCATGGTGTTTGTCGATGGTGACGGCCTGGCGGTCAACTACCCAGGATCATCTCTTGGCGGCCTGTTCCCTGACCCGTATAAAACTGCGCTCTACCGCTCTGTGGTCACCAACGGTTGGATCATGCGAGGGATCTTCTCTGCTGCCTGCGGACCGCACTGTCGTCGACTGAGCGACAAGGACTTGGCTGATCTGGAAGCACCATTTCGTCAACGAGGAGCTCAACAAGCCCTGATGGACTACTCCAAACACAGTGTGGTGGGCGTGACGTGGAAACAACGAAGTCGCCTTGCTTCATTGTCGTTGCCAGCTCGAATCATTGTTGGCGAACAGGACACGGTGGTGAGTGTGAGCCAAGCAAGTGCAACCGCCCGCGCTGTTGGCGCGCCACCAGCAACGGTCATCGCCGGTCACGGACACTTGGCCTTGTGGTCAGCTCCGGCTGCGGTTGCGGCGCCGATTGAGGAACTCGTGGCCAGCTTGGCTTCTGGCAAAGTCCGCTAACGCTGCCATGGCTTGGTCAAAGGACCATTGCGGCTGAAAGCGAAGATCGTGCTTGGTCGCTCGAAGATCAAAGCTATGGGCAAGGCGCAGTTGTTGCACGGCGAACTCCGTCAGTGGTGGTTCGTCGCCTCGCCACCAGCGATCAAAGGCCTTACCTAACCCCATGGCGAGCCCGCTCGGAAGGGAACGAAGGCGAGGGTTGAGACCAAAGGCCGACACAATGGCCGACACCACTTCTTTAATAGGGCGAGGATCCCCGCCGCTGACGACATAACTTCTCCCCGATAACTCTGGCGAATCAGCAGTGCGATCAAGGGCCGACACAATGGCCGATGCTGCGTCGTCGACATAGGTCGTGTCAATTAGTGCCGCCCCGGATCCAGGGAGTGCCAATCGATGGTGCAGTGCTCGATCAAGCAATCGCCCAATGAGCTGTTCATCGCCTGGTCCGTAGACTAAGTGGGGTCGTATGACCAGCGTGGTGAGGCCGCCAACTTCGAGGACCGCTTCTTCGCCGAGAGCCTTTGTATGGGCATAGGCATCTATGCCGCGATAGGTAGGCGCATGGGTTGGTGCACCAATGGCTCCATGCCCGGTGAAGGCAACGGAAGGTGACGAAATATGCACGAGTCGACCACTGTCTCGGGCGGCATGAGCAACATTGACCGCTCCGGTGACATTCACCTCCATGGCTTCACTGAAGGCAGGCTTCGGTGCCACAAGCGCGGCAAGGTGGATGACGGCACTGTGACCCTTCGCAGAACGAGTGAGGAGTTCAGCGTCTCTGATGTCGCCAGCGATTGATCGATATCGCGTGTCGACATGTCGCTGAAAACAGGTCACCTCGTCACCACGGGCTTGGAGGTGGTCAACCACGGTGCGTCCGAGCAGACTCGTCGCCCCAGTAACGAAAATTCGCTCGCTCATGCGCCGTTCAGCAAGGCAGTTGCCGCACGCTTCAACTGCGCATGATCAACCTTGGATTGGTGACGGTGATCAACGGCAAGCTTTCCAATGAGCACGGCAGCGAGGGGAATTGGCGAGGCACTGCGTGCGAGGGCAGCAAGTTCCGTTGCGGCAAGTTTGAGGGTTCGGTTTTTTGCGTTCACCACTGCAACTGCGACTTCAGCTCCGACCGGTCCGACGCCGACTACGGCTACCTGTTCATGCAGTTTCTGGCTGAGTGGAGTTTCGACCTCGAGCGGGGCAACGCGACGGTCGGCCGTATGGATGACGTCGCGAAGTCGTCCAAGGACGATCACGCGTCCTTCGTCAATGATGCCGACATCACCGGTTGCATGGAATCGAACCCCGTCAATGAACACCGATGCTGCTTCATTTGCCAAATGGCGCTGGTCATAGCTCGCATACATCCACGGTGCAGCAACAAGAAGTTCTCCAAGTTGACCGGCGTGAACGTCGCGATCACCGTTTGACAGGTTTCGAAGGAGCACGACTGCGCCACTCACGGGTTGGCCCACCACCACGCCGCCGGAGTGATGCTGCTCACCTGCGCCAACGCCGTCAGTAATGGGAAGACATTCGGTCATGCCATAGGGCGAAAGCACGACTGCTTGGCTGACGTCAGCTACTGCGGTCGCAAGCGAAGGCGAGATGGGTGCTCCGGCCAGCAAGATTCGAGCAATGCGCAGATGGCGACCTTTGGCGGTTGCAACGAGTTGGCGTGCAGAAGCCGGAGAAAGCCAAGCCACCGAAACCCTGTGCGCGCTGGTGAGCGCAGACAGTTCTTCGAAGCCGAGCTTTGAGGGTTGATCAATTGGCACTCGTGGGCGAATAAAGGACCGCTCAAGTGCGGGGGCAAGGAGCGAAAAGGCGGCAAAGGAGGTCGTCAATGCGCCGTCCTTTGCATTTCCTAAGAGTTCTTCAATGGGGGAGCGCTGCGCAACGAGTGCACCATGGGTGTAGGCCACCGCCTTCGCTGGACCGGTGGCTCCCGAGGTATGGACAATTGCGGCGAGGTCTTCGGCACTGAGGTTCACGGGCATAGGTGGTTTGCCTTGTGGCGTTTTGAGATTCAGCGCACCAACCATTGCGCCAAAGGTCAGCCGTCGTGCCCCAGGGGTCCATCGAAGCACGGTCGCCGCAGCAAGCGCGCTTCGAGTTCCAAGCACCGCGGTTGGTGCTTGGGCTCGTAGCTGTCGCCGAAGAGCGCGAAGTCCCGATGAGGGATCCACCACAACGGGAATGGCACCGAGGTGCCAAAGCCCAGCGACTGCAACAAGGAGATCGGGAGATGGTGGGATAAGGAGTGCGACTCGGCTTCCTTTCACCACGCCAGCGCTTGCCAACACTCCTGCCGCCACCGCAGCTCGCTCGGCAAGTTGGATCCATGACAGCGTGCCATCGGGGCCTTGGTAGAGGAGTTCGTGATTCGTGGAGTTTCGCTCTACTGAAGAAAACGCGCTGGAAAAGGAGTGATCTTCGCCAATCACCTCTGCAGCTGGCAAAGACGTGGGGCCCATTGACGAGCGGTGGTGGAGCCAGTGCGCAACCGTTGGACCAACATTTCCGTCCAACAACACGAGATGTCCAGAGTTTTCAAATCGCTCAACGGTCGCTTGCGGTTGACGGCGACGAAGATCGGAGAGAAAACGATCGTGGAAAACCATGTCGTGGGCCCCCCAAAGCAAAAGTATGGGAATCGTGAGGCCGTCAAAGATTCGTCCCACCTCATCAAGCGCTGCTCGAGAAGGATGGTCATTTTCGAGGGGGATGTCCGCAACGAAGTCCGCAACCGATGCTCGGCGCGTTGCTGAGCGATAGGGGGCATTGAGCGCGTGACGGTGTTCTTTCGTGGTCATGAGCGACGTACCGTGAACAAACGAGGCTGTGCGGCGGCAACTGAGGTCAACGAATCGTCGAGAGAGGGAAATCAGCGGTGGAACCGCAACATCATCAGGCTTTGCGACGGCAGTGTTGGCCAAGATGAGGGCTTGAACGTCAAGGCGACCACATGCTCCAACCGCGACTGGGCCACCCCAGTCGTGCGCGGCGAAGGAAAGCGGGCCCGTTACGACCTGTTGGCAAAAGGCCACGAGTTCGTCAATCCGCTCAGCGAGTCGACGTGGTCCGGTGCGCTCGGAGTAGCCCATGCCGCTTTGATCAATGGCGATAACTCGCCAATCGGGTGACAAGGTCCGCAGAAGGTCGGTGAACAAATACGACCAGGTGGGATTGCCGTGCACGCACACCAGTGTCTGCGTCGTTGAGGACTGCATTCCTGTGTCGAGGACATGCCAAGTGACGCTCCGACCCGCTTCAGTCGTGAAGGTCACAAAACGCGACCATGTTTTGTCGAGTCCAGCAGCCTCGAGCATTGCCGGATCAGGGCCGGTCATCGTTGGCACCGAGGAAGTCTCCCTACCAGCGGAGTTCTGCAGCCGCGCAGTTCAACCCTGAGCCAATACCCATGAGCAGCACTCGTTCGCCAACCTGCAACTCATCGGCAATCGTCGACAACGTGTAGGGAACTGCCGCAGGTCCCATGTTGCCAAACAGTGGATAGGTGAGGGGAACCTTGGCCAGGTCGACTTCTAACAATTCACACAGTTGTTCATTGTGAACTTTTGAGACCTGGTGCATCACGTAACGGTCACAGTTGGTCCACTCCCACCCGTCAACAAGTGCATCATCAAATGCTTCGCGAGCAAGTTTCAAGCCACTTGTTAAGAGCCCAGCGGTGTCGGTGCGCATTCGGTCGAGATCACCAACGCAAAGATCATGATGCACGGTCGCTGATCGACTGATGCCACCGAGATAGTGATGGGCACCCTTGCGTGGGCCACCAAGAACCATGGCGGCAGCTCCCGATCCAATGGTGAGTGACGCGAATTGCTCAAAGACATCGGTGATGGTGGCAGTTGGAGACTGCAGACGCTCAATCGTTGCACTTTGCGGCTGGCGACTCCCTTCACCATCAACAATGAGCACCACTCGTGCGCGACCTGATTCAATCGCCATGGCCGCTACTTCCATAGCGTTGACAAAACCGAGACAGGCATTGCCGAGGTCAAAGTTGGTGCAGGTAGTCGAAAGCCCTAAGCGGTGATGGACTGCGCAAGCAACACTTGGTTCAAGGTGATGTTTCGAAACCGATGTTGAGATGAGGAGATCGACGTCACTGGGCGCAACGCCGGCGTTGCGAAGTGCGTGCTCGCCAGCGAGAGCGGCCGCTTCGTCGAAAAGCATTTCTTCGGGCCACCAGCGGCGCTCCACAATTCCAGCAACCGATTCGAGGAGCCCTTTACGAACACCGACTCGTTCGAAAGTCTCGGCGAGTTGGTCATCAATCCATGACGACGTAATTCGTTCTGGTGCCTCGGCGTGACCCACGCTCCACACATAGGTGCCGCTCGACGGCTGAAGACTCTGCACTAACGGAGTTTACGACGAAAGCATCGAACTCGCCGCACGGGTTGCAAACTCGGTTGAGAAGAGCAATCGGGTCCCGCCAGGCAACTGCCCAACGGGACCCGATTGTCCACTTCCTTGTGCGCCAAAGGCGCAATGACTAGCTGTTGTCTTGGTCCGTGCGTGACATGGCAATCCAGTAGACCTGGGAAGGTGAAGCGTTGCACTTCACCGTGAATCCTGTCGACGAACTTGTCGTCACCGCACAGAAGTCCGAGATCCCGGTCGTGCTCAGCGTGATGATCGGCGTTGCGCCGAAGGCCGTCGAGAAGGTCCATGACTTGGTGAAGTTGCCAGCCGTCCCCGTGAAGCTCTGCAGGTTACCTGCGAGGTATGGAGCAGCAGGTCCCTGCGGTCCAGCGACACCCTGAGGCCCACGTGAACCATTGGCACCTTGGGATCCTTGAGCTCCTTGAGCTCCATTATTGCCCTGTGCCCCCTGTGGCCCCTGTGGTCCAGCTGGTCCTTGTGGTCCGGTTGGCCCCTGCGGTCCTTGTGGTCCAGTAGCGCCTTGTGGCCCCTGAGGTCCTTGCGGCCCGGTTGCACCCTGCGGTCCTTGTGGCCCCTGAGGTCCTTGCGGCCCGGTTGCACCCTGCGGTCCTTGGGGACCCTGCGGTCCTTGTGGCCCCTGAGGTCCTTGCGGCCCAGTTGCACCCTGTGAACCAGTTGCACCCTGCGAACCAGTTGCACCTTGTGCGCCGGATCCAGCTGGGCCTTGTGCACCCTGCGGTCCTTGCGCACCGT
>CANFJV010000038.1 GCA_947447225.1 Acidimicrobiaceae bacterium | reverse complement strand
GGGTGGTGCGGGAACCATGCAAAGACCATGAGGAGCCATAACGCTTGAATCCGTGACGGCACATACCAAAGGAGAAACACCGGCCAAAAGATTCCCGTCAGTCCCGCTGTCACCAGAACCACCATAGAAAGCGCCCAGTAGCGAAGTTGCGCCAAACCACTTCGTCGGTCTCCGTCTGCTGCGAGTGAACGCTGGATCGTCGATGGCAACAGCTTTCGAGCCGGAGGCACAAGGGCAAAGATTGGTAGGAATATCTGCAGCACCACAATGGTGAGCCATTTTGGGAAAACCCCAATGAGCGAACCGGCGGTGTAGGAGTCAGGGTCGCGATCAGGGTCATTGGTGAAGGCGTGATGACGCATATGTGACGGCTTGTGTGCCACATAGGAGATCCCCGTTGGAATGGCACAGAGCGAACCAATGGCGTGTTCGAGGCGCCGATACTTCGCCTGCCGACCAGAGATATTTCCGTGGGCTGCCTCGTGGAGGGGCATATAAAACGTTGAGGCAAGTGCCGTGTTCAAGATGAGGCCAAGCCACAGGGGCAAAACCCCATTGATACCAAGAATGAGTATGCCAACATAGGCAACCGAAAAGACAAGGAACGTTCCGACAATGCGAGGCTCAAAGGAGCCAACATACGGCGCAACAAGTGCTCGTTCGACCTGCAGTGCCGCTTTTCGATCCAACGTCCCGTCAAGGCCTGGCGTTGCATCCATGGGGTCGAGTGCCATTTCATCAACCTCTTTCAACGAGTTCTCCCACGTTGTCCTTCGACATTATGGGAGAGCCACCGTTTCTACAATTCGGTGCTGGCCTTTGCTGCAATTGCTGCTTCCATTGCGTCAAGACCCTTCGTGATGGCGTCGCGTCCCGCTTCGTCCAAGACCGCGTAGGCAGCAACGACCAATTCATCAGTGAGTTCATCGGCGCGAGCCAAGGCCTCAATGTCGTGCTCGGTGACCGTAGGGATCTCTTCATCTGACCAGCCAAACATGCCCCACATCTCTGGACGACGAGCAAAGTGGGCAACCGTTGGTTCAACTCCACTCGCAATGAGTGCAACCAAGTGGGCGCAACCGCGGTACTCACGCAAAATGGTGGTCAGTTGCATGGCTCGTGCTGGCAAGTCTTCCGCCAAAGGTTCGGCGGCATACCCAGCAAACAGTGGATACCCAGCGGCATTGGCCTTGGCGTAGTTGAGGACCTGTTCAGCGGCTTGGCAGTAGGCGGCAAGCTCGGAAAGACCAGTAAAGGTTGCCCGGCCAAAGTCGTGTGCGGCGGCCATGTGCTCTCGAGCGGCTTCACGAGGCGAAACCTTGGCTTTGCCTTCATTCCACAAGAACTCAACAACGGCTGGCTTGAAGTAGCCAAACGACGCCGCAACAACGGCTGGCTCAACGTCACCGAGCACGCCACCTCGACCAACGCCATAGAACGTGAAGGTGTCGAGACCAAGCGCTTCGCCACGAGCAGTGGTTTCGGGCACGAAGTAGTAGGCCCAACCAAGGTCGTTGATGCGGGCGCAAGAATCAGCAAGGAATTGTGCAAGTGGCATAGCCCCATCCTGCCATCAAACGCGCGGCAAAAGGGAAGCGAGTTACGCTTCAGCCATGGCACTTGTCGACACCACGCCGTTGACCAATGCCCAACAAGCACGTCGTCAACGTGTCCTCGATGCGGCAATGGATCTCGCCGCAGAAGGTGGCTATGACGCGGTGCAGATGCGCGATGTTGCCGCTCGAGCCGAAGTGGCGATGGGAACCGTGTATCGCTACTTCACCTCGAAAGACCATATTTTGGCCGCCGCCATGGTCTATTGGACCGAGTTGCTCTACCACCAACTCGATGAGCATCCACCTCGTGGAGTGACGCCAGCTGATCGCGTACTCGACGTTCTCGACCGAGCACTTCGTGCTCTCAATGGCGTGCCGAAACTTGGAGCTGCGCTGTTCACCTCGATTAACTCCGCCGATCCTGCTGGCATTGAAGCCCAGCAAAGTGTGACGAAGGCGCTTGATGCCATTGTGCTTCGGGCAATTGGTGACAACCCTCCCGCCGATGAAGAGAATCGCAGCCGAATGATTGGGCACATTTGGTATTCAGCCATGGTGGGCTGGGTCAATGGCTGGTCGCCAATTGAACGGGTCTACAAAGAACTCGAAATCGCAGTTGACCTGCTGCTTCCGCAAACCTGACAACTTCCTTGCGACAACATCGTGAGGGCAAGCTGAGCTACTGCGAAGGCTATTCGCCGCTTCACAGCAGATGCCGCGTCTCGGCGTGAAGGGCGCGGTAGGTTGCGAGAGCAGTCGACTCTGAGGGGGGGTGTGATGGTTCGAAACGACGGCAAACCCGTACCAAGCCACGGACCAGTCCTCCCACTTGACCAATGGCGGCATCGTCCCGGCATTGAGATGGACGAGTTTGAACTGGTCTTAGAAGACCATGTGGTTCGCTACTCGGTATCGTCCAATGCCAACGCCCATGGGCCAGAAGGCCCTGGATCAGAACCTATTTGGGCCATCAATCTTCATGGCTACTTGGCCGGTGGCGAGATGTACCACCGTGAAAGCTGCGCCTTGGCCCACCGCATGGGTTGGCGCGTCGTGAATCCCTCGCTTGCGGGATTCGGAGGCTCTGATCCACTTGAGTGGGCAGATCTGTCCATTTCGACCATGGCTGCTCAAGTCGAAGCCCTTCGCAAGCACCTGCAACTCGGCCCCGTGGTGATCTTGGGTCACTCCATGGGTGCTGCCGTCGCGGTCGAATACGCCACGAACTATCCACAACACACCATTGCCATCATCTACCGCGATGGCATTGCCACCCCTTCGTGGCAACAACGCGAAGGGGTCATCCCACGCCTTGTCAGCAAAGTCGTTCCCGACCTTGCCCCCGTTGCCGACATGGTTGCTGCGGTCGCGCTCGATCTCCCTGACCTCATGGTTGGTCGACTTGTCGCCACGCTTCGCTCGGTGCTTCCCGATGTCCGGCGCAACTTAAAGACGCTCGCACATGCGGTTCCTCTCGGGTCCATGCTGCTGGCAGTTGATCAGCGCGATGAAGTCATTGCGCTGGGAACCTCCAATATCCCCCTCTTGGCCGAGTGGGGATGTTTTGACCACTTAACCGATGCGACCACCGCGGATGAATTTGCTGAGTTGTCGGGCAAGGCAGTGCAATGGGTTCCCGGTGGCCACTCATGGATGCTGGCTCGTCCCGGCGGTCAAGCAGACCTCCTCCAACACACCAAAGCGGGAACTGACTTCATGGTGGAACTCAACAAGCGAGCGAAGGCACTTCGTCGCAAGCACCGCAAGCCAGTGACTCAGGCCTCATAGAATTCATCGTCGTCGCGCTCGACGGGAAGGTGAATTTCAAACCGTGCGCCCGGTCCGCTTGACGCAATCTCGACCGTTCCGCCGTGAAGGGCAACGATCTGCGCAACGATTGCGAGGCCAAGGCCCGTCCCCCCGGTTCCTCGCACCCGGGAGCTATCCCCACGACTGAAGCGATTGAATAAGGTTGCTCGAAGTTCCTCGGGCACGCCGCTACCGTCATCGGCAATCACCATGAGTGCGCCATCTTCAGTGCGTTTGGCCTCAAAGGTGACGGTGGAGTTGGCGTAGCGCTCCGCATTGTCGACGAGGTTGCGAATCGCGCGACGGAGAAGTTCACGATCACCAAGGACTCGCACCGGACCAACGGCCTTTGCATTGACGTCGACTCGGCCAATTTGTCGAAGACGCTTCGCTTCAGCGAGGAGCAGGTCATCAAGGTCAACGTCACGATGCTCAATGGTCATGGCTTGTTCATCTGATTTCGCCAGGAGCAAGAGATCGTCAACCAGTCGATCAAGTCGAGCAGCTTCATCGGCCAAGATCCGAGCGGTCACCTTCACGTCCTCGTCATGAGCTCTCGCCTCGAGCATTTCTACTTGCACCATGATCGAGGCAAGCGGGCTGCGCAGTTCATGACTCGCATCGGCCACAAATTGCCGTTGTTGTGTGCTGGCTGATTCAAGACGGTCGAGCATTGCGTTCATCGTGGTGGCAAGTCGTGCAATTTCATCGTCACCTTTTGGCGTGGGCACCCGGTGCCCTGACGCCGATGTTGAAATATCAGCCACTTCACGGCGAATCGCCTCAACGGGACGAAGAGAACGACCAACGACCCACCACGAAATGAGCGCGGTCAACAGCGCAACGCTTGGGAGCACCAACACGCCGAGTTCAATAACCAAAATTCGAGCCGCCGCATCTGCTTGGGCGGTCGACCCGGCCGCATAGACAATGATGGCGCCGAACCGAGTGGAAGCCGTGGTCGTCCCATAGGCCAAATTGAAGTGATTCTGCGCTGCAAAGGCAGGGGAAATCTCCACCTTCACCACGGCAATGCCGCTCGGTTCATCGCGGCTAATTCGCGCAGTCCCCACAATGCCGCTTGAGGTGTAGAGGACATCTCCACCTGACGTGGACAAGGCTTGAAGCACCGTTCCCGACAGTGCGCTCGATTCGCCAGGGATAAAACCTTCAGTAATACCGGTGGCCGTAAGGGCTACTTCACGCTGCAGTGCAGAACTCACTGAATCGACCAGTGAACGATGCACGAGCAACACAAGGGCTGAGCCAACAATGAGCAAACTGAGGGTGGCAATCGACGAGGCGGCGAGTGCCACTTTGAAGCGGACCGATCCGCGTCCATTGCCCCTTACCCGTGTGGCCACGGTGGAACTACTGGTCTTCAGCGGCGAGTCGGTAGCCAATGCCGCGCACCGTCTCCACGGTTGAGCGACCAAAGGGTCGGTCGATCTTGCGGCGGAGGTAGCCGACATAGACCTCAACAATGTTGAGATCCCCGTCGAATTCGCCACCCCACACATGGTCAATGATGTCTTGCTTGGTCTTTGCCGCACCTTGAGCAGCCATCAGGTACTCAAGCAAGGAAAACTCGCGTGGCGTGAGTTCAATCTCCACGTCACCTCGGCGGCAGCGGTGCTCATCAGGGTCAATGGTCAGATCGCCGAGTTGCAGCACCGGGCCCTTCACGCCACTTCGCCGGCGAATCAGTGCTTGCACGCGAGCCACCAACACCACTGCAGAAAAGGGTTTACGAAGAAAGTCATCGGCTCCCGTGTCGAGCGCTTCTGCTTCGTCGTACTCGCCGTCTTTTGCCGTCAACATCAAAATCGGGGTGGAAATTCCTGCTGCGCGCAACTTTGAGCAGATGGTGTAGCCATTCATCGACGGCAACATGATGTCCAAGATGATGGCGTCGTAGTTCCCGGTTCGAGCAAGCTCAAAGCCTTGGGCACCATTTGGCTCGTGGTCAACGTCGAAGTCATTCTCCGCCAACAGGCTGACCACCGAAGCGGCCAAGTTGAGTTCATCTTCTACAAGCAAAAGGCGCATGGTCAAAGTCTCTCACTTTGAGCAGCCAAGTGTCAGACCTTCACGTAGAGGTCGCCGTCAACCACAGTGACGGGATACTCAATCAACCCAGTGACGGCTGGGCCAACTTCAACGGCACCATTGTCGGGGTTGAACTGGGATCCATGACAAGGACACACGAGCAGGTTTTGACTCTTGAAGTAGTCAACTGGGCAACCTTGGTGAGGACATGCTGCGTTATAGGCCGCATACGTGCCCGACGTTGGTTGCAGCACAATGCCTGGTGTTCCATCTGGCAACGAGAAGGTCGCCGACCCACCCACCGGCACGTCGCTTGCCTTGCCAATGCGTCGACCATTTGAGGTATTCGATCCCGGCTTCAGTGTCACCGGAGTCGTTGTTGGGGTCGAAGAGTTTCCCACGCGTCCAACTCCTGCGACCACCGCAGCGGTTGCGGCGGCACCAGCAGCAGTGACGGCAGCCACTGCTCCACCAACCACGAGTTGGCGACGACCGACCGAGTCGACGCTGCGCTTTGCCAAGGTTGACTTCGGTTCACGAAGCACCGGACACGTCGCCCCATCACAAGGGCCAGACGTTGCGCTGCAAGCATCGTTGGGTGCGGCATGGGTGCACAGTGCTCGCACTGCCCCCATGGTCATTACGACAAGCTCTTGGGAATTGTCTGCGCCACCAGTGGTGCCACGTTTGCGGATGAGGGCATCAAGTGAAAGAACCGGAGTCCCACACAGAACAAAAGGCGTAAACGCCAATGCATAGGCAAGGTCCGAACCCAAGTAATAGGGGTTCGTGTGAAAACTGACCGACAAGAACAGTGAAAACGCAATGGTGACGCCACCAATCGCAGCAATGCGGCCCCATAGGCCAAACAGCAAACCAACACCAATGGCGAGTTCTCCTAGTGCCATTGCCCAGCCGAGGAGCGTTGCATGTTCGACGAGGTGGTTGAGGAGGAATGAAATTGGCGAATGCCGAACAGCTTGCAGCATCTGGGCGTAGACGCCACTCGATGAGGTTTTCGAAAAGAACTCAGGGTTGGCAATCTTCTGCAGTCCGGCGAAGGTAAACGTCACCCCGAGAAAGAGGCGAAGTGGGAGCAGCGCCCAACCAGCAAGCGCCCACGCTCGAGGTGGAGCGCTGAGCACGTTGCTGCTACGGGCAGGCGATGCAGGGTTTTCCTGCTTATTTACTTCACTGGTGCGTTGAGCCATGACCCATTGTCGCAGAGCGCAGAGGTCTCTGGCAGGCTAGGCAAATGCTTAGTTGGCTCCTCGATCATTTATCGAACCTTCCCGCACTGCTCATCTACGTCGTTGTAGGGGTGCTCGTCTTCGCTGAGGCGGCACTGCTCATTGGGTTCGTGCTCCCGGCCGAGACGGCGGTTGTTGTTGGTGGCGTCCTTGCGAGTCACGGGCGCGACACCCTTAATCTCGGCATTTTGGTGACCGTCGTCGTGGTCTGCGCCATTGTTGGTGACTCTGTTGGCTACGCCATTGGCCACCACTATGGCGAACGCATCTTGAGTCTTCGCATTCTTCACAGTCGTCGTGGCCTCATTGACTGGGCCTTGCAGCTCGTTCGTAACAAGGGTGCAATCATCGTGTTCCTCGGTCGCTTCACCGCCTTCTTGCGAGCCATGGTGCCTGGACTTTCCGGCATTGCGCACATGCACTACCGAACATTTCTTCTCTCGAACGCCATTGGTGGCATCGTTTGGGGCTCCCTGTTCTGCTACCTCGGATTCCTCGCCGGCAATGCGTATCAAAAGGTCGAGAAGTACGCGAGTTGGGCCCAATATGTGGTCCTGGCCGTGGTGGTCATTGGGGTCTTTGTGATGCACCGTCTTGGCAAACGGAAAGAACGCGAAATCGAGTTGCAGTTTGAACGCCAAGAAGCCATTGCCAATGCCAATGCCGTAAGGGCTGAAGTCGAAGACGAACTCCCCTAAGCGGGGTTGCTCTTTCGCACGGCAGTTGCGAGTTCACGAAATGCTGCTGCTGCATCGTTGCCCGCCGCATCGGTCGTCATCCACGAAAGGCCTCGATGTCCTCGTGCTCGGTCAACGCCAAAGATGCCGGTTCGGGCAGCAAAACTTCCGTTGAGGTAACCATCAACAAGTGAGTTGTAGGTGTAGCGAACTGGTCCTGCAATCTCTTCAAGCTGGGCGCGACGCTGAGCGAAATAGCCCGGCATTCCTCCTGAAAATGGCCTGGAGGTGACGACGCCGTGGCGCACGGTTGTCACCACTTCATCAACAAACCAAGGTTCGTGCCCAAACGATCGAGGCAGAGCTCGCGGCCCCTGGCGTGTTGCCTGCGGCCGGGTAAGGCTGACGGTAAGTGGTGGCGCGAACTTTGGTGACACCGGCGGCGCAAGATGCTGGGCGACTGGTGAAGCTGAAAGTTCGCCAGCAAGACGTTGTGCCTCAGTGAACCACCGTGGCGTGTTCTTGCCCCGCAGCAGTTTCGCCATGAAGGGTGAAACTGCCGCCGGTGTGTTGCCACTGACGCCAAACGGATCTAGCGCAGCCAGCCACAGAGCAACACGATCATGTTCCGGTCGTGCGCTTTCTACCGCAGCGCAGATGTCGTCACCGCGTGTTGCCGCCTCGAGCGCAACCGCAAGGGCTTGAGAGAATTCATAAGGGCCGTTTGGTAACTCGAAAGAAAGATGTTCAACGCCACGTTGGTGGAGTTCGTGAGCGAGCAACACGTGTGCGGTCAGCAAATTGTCGAGCACGAGGCGGAGATCCGCCACGGCGAGTTTGCGAAATGGCGGAGCTTCACCCGTCAACCAACCCGAAATTGCCGTCTTCCACCATTCACCGTGGGAAACCCAAGAGGCGGCATTGACACCAAGGGCAACCACCACCTCAACCATGGTCGCAACAAAGGTCTCTGGTGAACCCGGCATGAGCCAGAACTCTTCACCAGCCCACCATGGGGTTACCCCAGTTCCAAGTCGCACCATTGGGTGAATACCCGCCACGCGAAGTGCGTTGAGCTGATCGCCATAGTTCGCAATCACGTCCTCGCGAATTTCTCCTTTTTTTGGTGAAATTCGAGCCCATTCAAGCGAGGTCACGACATGGTCAGCACCGAGGCCAAGAACCGCCTCAATCACACGGTCGAAGTGCTCCCAGGTATCGGCGGCACGTCCGCTTGGCTCCGCAAGACCCATGGACTCTGCCCCCGCCCAGTTGTTCTTTGGCTCACCGGGACCATTCATGTGACCTTCATGGACAAATCCTCCAACGACCACGCCTACCGCGCGCTCAAACAGTGGTGGAAGTGGGTGCGACACGTCTCAAGCATTGCACGACTCCCCAGTTTGATCTCGCCTGCGATAGCGTCACACGAACACAACACCGGTAGACGCCGGTCAAACCCGTGAGGAGACCCCATGGCAGACGAAGTCCTCCGCGAACGACGCGGCCACATTGACATCTTGACCATCAACCGTCCAGAGGCACGCAACGCAATGAACCGCGCTGCTGCCGTGGCGTTATCTGACTTCCTTGATGAAGCCGAGGCCGACGACAATGTTTGGGTCGTCATCTTGACTGGTGCGGGCGACAAGGCCTTCTCCGCTGGCATGGACTTGAAGGCATTTGCCACCGGCGAATTCCCCATCACCGACAAGGGCTTTGGTGGGCTCACCCAACGCAAGTTCCCAAAGCCACTGATTGCTGCGGTGAACGGATCGGCCCTTGCCGGTGGCTTCGAAATGATGTTGTCGTGCGACATGGTCGTTGCCTCCGAAGACGCCAAGTTCGGCATCCCTGAAGCCAAGCGTGGACTCATCGCCGGTGCTGGTGGCCTTATCCGCCTTCCAAAGCGGGTGCCAATTGCCATTGGTCTTGAAATGGCACTGACTGGTGACCCCATTGACGCCACCCGGGCTGCAGCCCTCGGACTTGTGAACACCGTGGTGTCTGCAACTGGCGTGCTCGATGCCGCTATTGAACTTGCGGAGCGCATTGCCGCCAATGCACCACTTGCCGTTCGTCGTTCAAAAGAAGTCATGGTGAAGTCGGCCGACATGCCAGAAGACGAGGCTTGGACCGCCAACAACGCAGCGTTCGGTGAAATTGGCCAGAGTGCCGACGCCATTGAAGGCGCAATGGCCTTTGCCGAGAAGCGTCTGCCGAACTGGCAAGGCAAGTAACGATGAGCGGGACTGCGCTGCAACTCGCATCGCCAGTCGATGGCATCCGACTCACCCTGCACGTCCTTGCGGCGGCAGTGTGGGTCGGAGGTCAAGTCACCATGCTTGGTCTCACCGGTCCAGCAAAGACGCTTGGCGTCGATGCCCCCCGCACGCTGGCACGCGCCTTCAACAAACTGGCGTGGCCAGCGTATGGCGTGCTGTTTCTCACCGGCATGTGGAACCTTGCAGCACTGCACAGTGAATCCATGGGCGAAGGCTCAGGGATGCAAGTGGACGCCTCAACAAGTTGGAATGCGGTCTTTGGCATCAAGATGGTCATGTTCCTTCTTGCCGGCGTTGCCGCATTTCTCCACACTCGAGCCACGTCAAAGACGCAGCTCGCCATTTGGGGATCCGTGTCGGGCACGGCTTCACTCGTTGCCCTTGCGCTCGGCGTGTTTGTCGCTGGCTGAGAAGCTGCCCGCATGCGTTTCGTCATGAGCGATACGCTTGCTCTGAGAGCGAATTTGCTCACACCTAGTTAAAGGAGTTGCCATGGTTGGATCGATCTTCTCTCCAGAAGTTCTCATCATCTTGATTGTCGTTGTGGGTCTTTTGCTTGGCGCCAAGCGCATCCCTCAAATGGCTCGCTCGCTTGGTTCAGCCAAGAGCGAGTTTGAAAAGGGACTGAAAGACGGCGACAAGGGCGAGGCTGACGCTTCCTCGCAGACGTCGTCTGAGCCAAAGCAGGACTAACGAATTGCCAACCTCCCCCTTGTGAAATGCAACGGGGAGGTTGGAGAAATTCAACTACCGAGTGGTGCGCTCGGGGCGCTAAGGTTGTCCCCGTGAACGACCACGCGAACACCACTGATTCCGCGATCGCACCAGCAAGTACGCGCCGTCCAAGCCGCAAAGGTCTCGGATGGATTGCGCTGGCGATTGCCCCCATTGTCTTGTCCGGATGCCAGATTCCCGGCTTCGGCATCAACGAAGGTGTGACGGAGTCGTCACACAAGGTCTACAAGCTCTGGCAGGGCTTCATGGTGACCGGGTTGATTGTTGGTGGATTCACCTTCTTGCTGATCGTCTACGCCGCAATTCGCTATCGCCGACGGAACAACGAAATCCCACGTCAGACCCAGTACAACACGCTTGTTGAAGTGCTCTACACGGTGATTCCAACGATCATCGTGGCGGGCTTGTTCTACTTCACCATTGTGGTTGAGAACCCTGAAGTGGCCGTTATCAAGAACCCACCAGCGAAGGTCAAGGTCGTTGCCTTCCAGTGGGGATGGCGCTTTTCGTACCCAGAGAACCCAAAGGTCAACATTGTTGGCCAAACCACTGAGAACCCAGAGCTCATCATGCCGGTCGGCGAAACCATCCAGGTTGACCTGAGCTCCCTCGATGTTGTCCACGGCTTCTACATCAAGGAATTCTCGTTCTCGCAGTACGCCCAGCCTGGTGTTGTCAACAAGTTCGACTTCAAGGTGGACAAGGTCGGGGAATTCCAGACCCAATGCACCCAAATGTGTGGTTTGTACCACTCCCTCATGTACTTCAAGGTCAAGACGATTCCGGCAAGCGACTATCACCAGTGCTTGACCTCGTCGAACAGCGGCGATGAGTTTGTTGCCTGCGCCAACAAGACCACCCCTGCCCTCTACCACCGAAACACTGCGACCCAAGGAGCCACGGTTCACCATGGTTGATACCCTGCAGCCAACTACTGAACACGCCCACGGCGATGACCACGGTCACGACGAACACCATGGTGCATCGGGTCTCCTCAACTGGTTGACCACGACCGACCACAAGATCATCGGCATGAACTACACGGTGACCTCCGTCGTCATGATGCTTCTTGGTGGAGCCATGGCCATGTTGATCCGTGCCCAGCTCACCGTTCCAGACGGTGGTCTTGTTTCGCTGGCGAAGTACAACGAACTGTTCACCATGCACGGTTCAATCATGATTTACCTGTTTGCTGGTCCCTTTGCCTTCGGTGGACTCGCCAACTACATGGTGCCAATCCAAATTGGTGCCCCCGACATGGCCTTCCCTCGCCTCAACGCCCTCAGTTACTGGCTGTATCTCACTGGTTCAGTCACGATGCTGCTTGGCTTCTTCACCTCAGGTGGAGCCGCCAACTTCGGTTGGGTTGGCTACGCCCCACTATCGAACGCCGTCAATGCCCCAGGTGCTGGAGCAGACCTGTGGATCGGCGCCCTTATTTTGACCGGTTTCTCGGCAATTTTCACTGGTGTGAACTTGGTCGCCACCATCTTCTACTTGCGAGCTCCTGGCATGACGATGTTCCGCATGCCGATCTTCACTTGGAACATGCTCGTCACCGGTATCTTGATTCTGCTCGCCTTCCCTGTGCTCACCGCTGGCCTCGTCATGCTCTACTGCGACCGCCACTTCGGCACACATATCTATGACGCAAACGGTGGTGGCTCTCCAGTGCTGTGGCAACACATCTTCTGGTTCTGGGGCCACCCTGAGGTGTACATCTTGGCCCTGCCGTTCTTTGGAATGGTGACCGAGATCATCCCAGTGTTCTCGAAGAAGCCACTGTTTGGCTACAAGGGAATGGTCTTCGCCACTATCACGATTGCCGCTCTTTCAACCGGCGTGTGGGCTCACCACATGTTCACCACCGGTGTGGTGCTGTTGCCATTCTTCAGCTTCATGACCTACCTGATCTCCATCCCAACTGGTATGAAGTTCTTCAACTGGATTGGTTCCATGTGGGGCGGCCAGGTTCAGTACACCTCAGCAATGTTGTTTGCCATTGGCTTCCTGCTCACCTTCCTCATTGGTGGAATTACCGGCATCTTGCTGGCCTCGCCACCACTTGACTTCTTCACCCACGACACCTACTTCGTGGTCGCTCACTTCCACTCGGTTGTGATTGCCCTCGTGATTGGCGCCATGGCAGGAATCTTCTACTGGTATCCAAAGATGACAGGGCGCTTCTTGAACGAGCGTCTTGGCAAGTTGCAGTTCTGGCTCTTGACCCTTGGTGGACTGCTGTTTGTGATGCCTGGCTACCTTGTTGGACTTCGTGGAATGCCACGTCGTATGGCCGTCTACATCATTGATCCAACCTGGCAGAACCTGAACATCTGGAGCTCAATTGGTGGATTCCTCATGGGAATATCCATGCTGGTGTTTGCCGCAAACGCCTTGAAGACCCTGAAGGCGCCAAAGACCGCCGGTCCAAACCCATGGGACGGACACACCTTGGAGTGGTTCACAACCTCGCCGCCGCCGCACCACAACTTCTACTCGCTGCCAAACATCAAATCAGAGCGTCCAACGTGGGACTACTTCCACCCAGATGCACCAGCACTCACCCACGATGATCACGACCCGAGCCATGTGCCCGGCGCAGTAAAGGCGGACGCACAGTGAAGTTCGAAGCTCGACTCCTCATCTGGCTCGGTGTCTTCATTGGCATCATGGGCATCGTCTACGGCGTCTGGTCCAAAGAGTGGGGCGGCACCGCCATGCTGATTGGTACCGGAATCTTGGGGATCTTCCCGGGCCTCTACTACCGCTGGTGGTCGAAGCGCATTGGCGAGCGTCCTGAAGACCGTGACGCCACCATGGCCGAAGGTGCTGGACGCATTGACACCTTCCCGGGTTCGTCAATCTGGCCCTTCGCTCTCGGCATGGGTTGCTGGGCGCTCGTGCTTGCCCTTGTGTTTGGTACGTGGTTTGCCGTGATTGGCTTGCCCCTCGTGATCTTCGCAGTCTCTGGCGCAACGGCCGAGAGCCGTCGTGGTGGTGACGCTTCAGGTCATTGAGCCACCACTTCTCGCTGAGCGTCATCGACGCTCAGCAGTGGAGGCGCTGGAAGGCCATCCGACTCGCAGCGCTAGCTGAAGCGCCCTATGCCTTCGGCTCTACCTACGAAGAAGCACTCACGTTCACCAATGAGGACTGGCAGTCGCACTTCAACCGAGGTCCGTATCTCATTGCACAACAAGAGCAAAGCGACGTTGGCGTAGTGCGTCTCGCTCCTGGCGACGAACCCCATGTGTGGTGGCTCTATTCACTCTGGGTCGCCCCAGTGGCACGTGGCACCGGCCTCGTTGAACAACTCTTGGCAATGGCAGAAGAGATCGCACGCCGCAACGGGGCAGCTGAGCTCAGACTCGATGTCGCTCGAGGCAGCGTCCGAGCACTCGCTGCGTATCGTCGCAATGGTTACGCCGCCCTCTCGTCATCTGAAGGCAGCGAAGATCACGAAGAGATCGTGATGCAAAAGGACCTTTACGCCACTTCTTCCACGTAGCGAAGACGTGGCTTAGATCGCGCAGCGCTGGTGCAGCACATTCACGCCTTGAGCAGTGCCGAAGCTCGGTGCACAGGTCACCTGATTTCGAGCAACCACTACGAAAAAGTCTCTCGTCCAGCCAGTTTGAAAGATCGTGGGCGCATGCCACTCTCCCGGCACTTGTGCCGTCATGGGTCCACCTGGAATGGCAGAAAGCCCTAGGGTCACCCAATAGGGATTGATGTCGGTCTCAAGCGCCGTCACCGCTCCTGCGACTTGCAAGGCGGTGGCGATGGCACGAGGGGTTGCATGCATGGAGTTGGCCACAATGACCGACCCTTTGGCGTCCACGCCCACTCCTGACCGGGCAACGACTGGCGAGGTCCCAATGGTTCCACCCCAGACGGAATTCATTGACGCACTCGACGTCACTGCAGCGTGATCGACAAGGAGCACGGGAAGGTTTTGGCGAACAGAGCGCACTTGCTTGGCCTGGTCAGGAACCGTTGAGCCCCATTTGCCAATACCAACCGAGCCATCCATGTAGAGCACCAGCGAGGAGATGCCGGGAACAAGTGGGTGAATCGTCACGCCATTGACAAGAAATCCACCAAGATCAGCTGGGTGCTTGAATCCACCGTTAAAGGCGCCAACGAGCACCGGACGTTCTACTGCGTTGATGGAATTCGTTGCGTTGGCAGGTACTTGGCCGGGTCGAGTCACAGGATCTTCTGATCCAACATGGAGATTGAGCGTCGTGACCTTTGCCCGAAACCTTGTCACCGTGATGGAGAAACCCTCAGTCGCCACAACCCGGTGGTCACTCAAGACCCCTACAGAGCCTTTGGTACTCGGCGTCCAATTTGGCTCCGGCAGTTGCGGAGCAACCACGGGCGTCGCAGGAGCTCCAACCGGAGCAGCTCCGGCAAAAGGATCTGTTTGTCCGAACAGCGAGCACCCAGAAAGGGCGACGCTGGCAAGCAGTGCTCCACCAATCCCTCGGCCAAGCCGAGGGATTGGGAGATTACCGATCAGCGACCCGGACGCCACCTTCGCTGGCGACTTCTTCAAGTTCGACGGCAGGCGCCTCATCGAGAATGAAGGTCGGCACAGGCGTGGCGTCGAGCTCTTCATGTCCGTCGCCAGGGCGAGGAGCTGAAGGAACAGCGATGTATTCGCCTTCTTCGGTTCGAGTCACCACATTGGCACGCTTGCGCTTACCCATGAGGGAGCCTCCACCTTGCAGTTCAATGCAAATGAAGTAGGTGACCGGGTAGGCAATGACGGGAACCACGAAGACAAGAACTCGCATCAAGATGAGCACGAAGTTGAGGCTCACGTGGAAGAAGTTAGCCAACACGTCGGTCGAGGACGCAATGAACAAAATCGCGAGGAGCGAGAAGAATGCCACACCAAATGCCGTGCGATGCGGCACGTCACGTGGCCGATCGAGCAGGTGATGCATCTCCGTGTCCTTGGTGAACTTCTGCTCAATCCACGGCCATGCCATCGCAATGTTGAACACAATGCCAGGGAAGATCACTGCCGGGAAGGTCACTTCGAACGGAATGGTGTGACCCCAGCCGTTCCACTGCCACGCCGGCATAATACGAAGGAGGCCGTCAAGGAATCCCATGTACCAGTCAGGCTGCACGGCGTAGGAGATGTTTGCGGCGTAGTACTGGCCGAACTGCCACACCGGGTTGATTTGAGCAAGCGCACCAAGAAGTGCGGTCACACCCAAGGTCATGAACAAAAAGCCCTGGGTCTTGAAGATAAAGACCGGGAACATTGGCGAACCAACCACATTGCGCTCGGTGCGTCCCTTGCCAGGGAATTGCGTGTGCTTTTGACGAACAAGCAAGCCAAGGTGGGCGCCAACGAGGGCCATGATGATGCCTGGCACCAGCAGGACGTGAATGATGAAGAACCGCTCGATGACGATGTCACCAGGGAACGTTCCACCGAACACGAAGAAGCTGATGTACGAACCAACGACGGGGACCGACAACATGATCGAGTCAGCAATACGGATTCCCGTACCTGACACCAAGTCGTCGGGAAGCGAGTAGCCAAGGAAGCCGTTGGTGATGGCCAAGATCAACAGGGTTGAACCAACGAGCCAGTTGGCTTCACGTGGCTTGCGGAACGCACCAGTGAAGAACACTCGGGCCATGTGCACGACAATCGACGCAACGAAGATGTCACAAGCCCAGTGGTGCATCTGGCGCATGAGCAGTCCGCAGCGAACATTGAACGACATGTCAATCGTTGAGTAGAAGGCTTCCGACACCGTGTCGCCACGAAGTGGCTTGTAGGGGAAGTCCATCGGAACCGTCATCAACTTCTGTGACGGCACGAAGTACAGCGTCAAAAACACACCAGTGAGCAACAGCACTACAAAGGAGTAGAGCGCAATCTCACCGAGCATGAAGGACCAGTGGTCGGGGAAAATCTTGTCCATGAAGGTCCGACCGCCCTTGGCAAAGCCAAGGCGCTCGTCCAAGACATCGACGGTCTTGCCGACGTTTCCGTAAGGTCCTGCAGCTGCCTTTTTCTGGCGCTTTGTGCGAGGCGTTGCTGTTGCGGTCATGGGCGCTCCCAATAGCCAGGTCCGACAGGTTCGTTGTAGCCAGCAGCGGCAATGAGGTGTCCGTCGCTGTCAACTGCGAGAGGAAGTTGTGGCAGAGGACGAGGAGCTGGACCAAAGGTCGGCATCGCGCCATCTCGAACGTTGAACATCGATTGGTGACACGGACACACGAGCACTTCGAGTTGCTGCTCATAGAGGCCAACGGGGCAACCGAGGTGGGTGCAGAGCTTTGAGTACGCAACGTAACCCTGCGGCGTCCAATTCTCACGACCCTTGATGGTCGTAAAGGCCTCTGTGTCCACCCGAATCAAGAACGTCTGGTCAATTGCTTGACCTTCATCGGTCAACTGCAGACCTTCT
>CANFJV010000037.1 GCA_947447225.1 Acidimicrobiaceae bacterium | reverse complement strand
TGCTCGCATCATGACCACCCTCATCAATGGGCTTGAAGACGCGGACAAGCAGTACGGACTTGAGTCCATGTGCGTCGGTGGTGGCCAAGGTATGGCCATGATCGTGGAGCGCTTGAACTAAGCCACCTCGCTTGAAGAACCAACAAGGCCCGGGCGATATCGCCCGGGCCTTGTTGTTTTTCTGTTGGCTTGTTGACTACGTGGCTGCTGCAGCCTGTTTCACCTCAACGATTGCCGGAACCGGACCTGGGTCGATACCAACGTGGGCGGCCAAGCACAACGAGAGTTGGTCCACTTGTGCGACAAGGTCGAAGAACTGTTCGAGCGGACTGTCACCTTCGCCAACCAAGGTGAGTCGCGACGCAACGTGTTCATCCAAGATGTCGGCCACCACCGCTCGACGTCGAACATCAGCGGCAACCTCTGACCCCTCACAAACTTCAATTGCGGTGAAGACCTGGCGTGTGAGATCACCACATTGGCCAAATCCAGCAACGGTTGAGTAACCAAGTTCTGGGTACTTGAGCGCAACCGCAAACGTCTTGGCGTTTTCTTCTACTTGCGAGGCCAAGCGATGTGCGGCAACGCCGCCAAGGTCGCCACTGCCGAGCGCCAAGACCATTGTTCGATCAATGCGACGCGCCAACGTGGTCGCCTCATCCCATGCAGTTTGGTCATTGTTTCGGGTGTGAAATCGAGAGATGCCGCGTTCCGCATGTTCTCGAACCACCGTTGCTTCACCAACAGGCAAAAGGTCTGAGAGTGCGATGAGCGTCGTGACGACGCATTGCAACATGGCCCAACGCGGACCAGGTGCTGCTGCATCAAGCGTGAGGTGTTGTCCACCGCGACTGGTCACGGTTTCGCACAGCGGACCAAACCCAGCCACTACTGCCACATCAGCGCCAGCGTCGAGAGCTCGCAGAAGGTGCTCCGTCGTCTCAGGAGTATCTCCAGCGAAACTTGCCCCAAGGACAAGCGCCGTCGAGGAGTATCGAACCGGGCGGTGACTGTTCACCCGGAGAATTGGCACCTTAAGAAGGGGCGACAAGAGGGCTTCAACTGCATCGAGGCCGACTCCTAGGGCGCCTGTGCCAACGAGGTAGATCGCCGATGGCGCACCAACGCTCGTTCGTGCGTTGGTCGCGTGAAGGGTTTGCTCAAGAAGGTCACCAAGGTGGAGTTGGTAGTGCTTGCACTGCAGCGAGTCGACGGCGACGTCAACCACAATCAGTTACTCTTTGGCGCTGAAGCGGCTCCCCCGCCAGTCAACACACCGCGTCCAGCGGCAAGGTCAGCGTCATACGTAGCAGCCGTTGCGCTGTCGACGTCCGTTGCCTCGCTCGGCAAAAGCACGGGGATTGCGCCCTCAACTCGAAATGCCTTTTTCAGCCGTGGGTTGTAGAGCACGTCGGTGCTTTCGAAATAGACGAGTGGTTCCTTGTCGAACGGACAAGCAAGCAAGTCAATGAGCAGTTGGTCGAGCGGCATAGAAAGCTCCGGGTTCAGTCGTTGTCGAGAAGTGTACGGATCATGGCTTGGACTTGCCCCACATGGCGTTCAACTGCTGACTGGTCAGCGGCTTCGACGTTCAAGCGAAGGAGTGGCTCGGTGTTCGAGGGGCGGAGATTAAACCACCAGTCGCTGTAGTTCGCGGTCAGCCCATCGAGATGATCAAGGACGACGTCAGAGCCTTCTAAATGTTGTGCCACGAGTTCAACCGCACGCTTCGGGTTCGGAACCTCGGTGTTGATCTCTCCTGAAGCGGCGTAGCGAGCAAAAGGAGCCACGAGTTCTGACAGTGACTTTCCCGTTGCGCCCATGAGTTCCAACACCACCATGGCAGTGATGATGCCCGAATCTGCCCGGAAATTGTCTCGGTAGTAATAGTGCCCAGAGTGTTCTCCACCAAAGACCGCACCGGTGCGCTCCATGTCGGCCTTAATGAACGAGTGTCCAACTCGGGTGCGAACGGCCGTGCCGCCTTTTTCTTGGACGAGTTCATGAACCACTTTTGAGCAAATGCAGTTGTAGAGAATGGTTGCACCAGGCTCTTTGTCCAGCATGGCGTTGGCAACAAGCGCGGTCGTGAGTGAACCCGAGACGCCCATGGCATGTTCATCGACCAAAAAGACGCGGTCGGCATCGCCGTCAAAGGCGAGTCCAATGTCGGCTCCGCGCTCGACAACGAGGCGTTGAAGATCAACCAAGTTCTCCGGCTGAATGGGGTCAGCGGGGTGATTTGGGAACGTGCCATCGAGTTCTGGGTAAAGGATCTCCACCTCAAAGGGCAATTTCTCCATGATGAGCGGCAACACCAGGCCACCCATGCCATTGGCGGTGTCCGCCACAATCTTGAGGGGTCGCAACTTCGTCACGTCAATAAATGAATGGACGTGGTCAACCCACTGCGGAAGCAGGTTTTTCTTTTCAATGAGCGCTGGAACCCGCTCTGGCGGCGAGGCAAGGAAGTCATTGGTCAACGCTTGAATCTCGGTAAGACCCGTGTCTTGACCAATGGGTCGCGCACCGGCGTAGCAAAGCTTCACGCCGTTGTACTTGGCGGGGTTGTGCGACGCAGTGAACATCGCCCCAGGGGCGCTCAAGTGGCCAGCAGCGAAGTATAAAAAGTCAGTAGAGGCCATGCCGAGGTCGACAATGCTGACGCCTTGGGTGGCCGCACCTTCAGCGAAGGCTTGGGTTAATTCCACGCCGGACTCCCGCATGTCTCGTGCCACGAGAAGTTGAGGAGCTTGGCAGTGCTTGGCCACGGCGGCGCCGAGCGCAAAGATCAGTTCTGCATCAATTTGGTCGGGGTACGTCCCACGAATGTCGTACGCCTTGAACACGGAATCAGTTTTGCCCACGCCTCAAACCCTAGTGGTCGAAACCGTGCATCCTTGGAACGAACGCGTTATGACAACCAGTGAAAATGGCGCACTAGCGTGGCGCCGTGGCATTTCCTCGACTCGGTGTTGGCGCGCTCGTCCTTGGCCTTGCATTTGGAACGAGTGGCTGCGGCGGTGCTTCAGTCGACAAGGCGGTTTCGTCCATGGAAACTGCAGTCGTTGATGCGCGAGCTGTCTCATTTCAAGACGTCTCAACCGTTGCTGGCTCAACGTCAACCATTTCAGGAACTACCTCAGCCACCGCTGCTGACGTCACCATCACCACACTGCCGGCATCGGGAACGGCACGGGTTCTGAAAAAGGACAACCAGCTGTTCGTGTCCGGCGACCAAGGTGCGGTTGCCGCACTGCTCAACCTCACCGCAGCACAACTCGCCACGGTTGGAACGAAGTGGATTTCAGTGACGAAAACCGATGCTCCATTCGCGGCAATTGCCAAAAGTTTGACTCCTGTAGGCCTCGTCCACCCCTTTTTGTCATCGGCTCCCACCTCGACCGACTTGCTCGCTACGGCCACCTCGCCAGCTGCCACCGTGATCTCTGGTCCTTGGCATGGCGATGGGGCCACCAATGGTTGGACCGGCCTGACCTCACTCAGAATTGACCCCGCAACCTCGCTGCCGCGTAGCGGGCTGATTGAACTTCATCACCAAAGCTCCATTGCCACGCGAGCAGTGGTGTTTTCCTCGTGGACCGCGGCGATCGCCATCACGGTGCCAACGGTGTCAATTGCTTATGAAAGCATTGCAGCATGACAACTGGCCTAACAGTGTGGCTGACTGGGCTTTCTGGGGCAGGGAAATCAACCATTGCCGCAGGCCTTGCCACACGCCTTACGCAACAGGGCTTTAGCCCCATCATTTTGGATGGAGATTTGCTTCGCACCGGTCTCAATGCAGATCTCACCTTCAGCGAAGAGGATCGCAATGAATCGGTTCGCCGTGCTGGTGAAGTAGCACTGCTACTCAACGGACTTGGCGGCCACGTCGTGATTTCCTCACTGATCTCACCGCTGCGCGCTGCTCGAGATGCCGTGAGGCAACGCCACGCGGACCACGACGTTGACTTCCTTGAAGTGCACATCGCCGCCTCATTAGAAGTCTGCGAGTCTCGCGATACCAAAGAGCTCTATGCGCGGGCTCGACGTGGCGAAGTGACGGCCATGACCGGCATTAGCTCCCCCTACGAAGCGCCGAGCAATGCAGAAGTCGTGCTCAGTACTGGGACTCAATCAGTTGAAGAATCCCTCGACGCCCTCGAGGCGGCGGTGCGTGCTCGCTTGCGCTGACGGCGCTCTGACAACGCCAAGAAGCCCATTGCTCCAAGGCTTATCGCCGTCACTGACGTTCCAAGCCAATTGGCCGTCGTTGCGTCGTAGGTGAGTTGCACCGTGGTCGACGTTGGCACCACCACCATGAAGTTCGGCGTTGCCCGATACGGCCCGAGTGCACCGTGCGCCGTCCAATTGGGAAAATACGACAGGCGAATGATGACGGGTTTGCCCAGTTGATCCTTGCTGACGTGAAACGAGAGGGAGTTCTGGCCGAGTGCCACGTTGGACACTTCTCCCGGCTGCAACACCTCTTCCACTCTTCCAATCTGGTCACCATGTGGCCATGAGGCGAGACCATCTGCGACGAGTGGCGTGGTGGCGACGGTTGCACTGTCGTACCAAGTTGTCGACGCCGTCTTCCAGGTGTTTCCCCCCTTGGCCAGGTCGGTAACGACGATTGGTGAATGCGTCAACGGGGCAACAAGCGCGACGTCAGCGACTTGAAAGACATGCCACGTGAGCGGAGATCCACTCGCCTGTGGATACGGCACGGTTGCTGCAACCTCACGGAGCAACGGCTCAACTTCTGCTGCCGCAACAAGGCTCGGATCACTCACGAGGTAGTACTTGACACCCATGAGTTGGAGTTTGAGTGCCCCTTCATGAACATCGGTTGGCTGATAGTGAAGACCCACTTGCGCACGAGAAGGGCCAACCGACAGCAGCGACTGATTGAGGAAGTGATAGGGCGTCGTCGCCGACGATTCAAACAACAATCCCTCTTGGCTATCAATGCAGTTGTTCGTGTACTTCGGCAACAACATGAGCGCCATTGGGGTGCCAAAGCGGTCCTGATTGGACTCGTATTCCCAGAACATTCGACCGCAGCCGAGGTCGCGGCCAACGCCTCGAGCCATGGCCATGATGCCTTTGAACTCTGTCCAGGCTTCGCCGCGAGCTTCCATTCCAGAGAAGTTGTAGGTCGCCCATCCAGCAACGGAACTCTGCCCAACATCATCGGAGAAATTGGTGCCAAATACGGCATTGACCGGGGCCGCGAGGTACTTGTTCACGATGCGCTGCGGCCCAGGAAAGGCATTGACCACAATCGCCATGATGAGCAGCGCCCCGACGAAGGCACCGCTCGTAGCGCCGGGCTGCTTGGTTGAATCGGCCGGCCGTCGCCGCGACAGCGGACGCTTGGCAAAGCGAGCGATCTGATGGCGACGCCATGCTCTGGCACTCAAGATCGCAAGTGCGCCAACGGTCCAGGCCACGCTCAAGTAGAGGCAAAGAAAATACAGCGGCAACAGCCGATCATTAAAGAGCACCCCTTGCGGATCAAGGCGGTAGACCATCGCCGACTCAATCGTGAGCGCCAAGATGAACATGGCAAATCTGCTGCGAAGAATTGCGGCAAGAACGCCACCCACCAAGGCAACGGCGATCGCCCACCGATCGCCACCAGGAGCAAGTGCTCGGGCGTAGTCAGAACTGTTGAGATAGCCCATTGGATTGGCGTAGCGCTGGTTCAGCACGAACGGCACAAACCACCACGCCATTGCTCCAACACCAAGAACAACGACACCAACTGCCCACATCAGCGTTTGTCGACGAGTTTGAGGATCACGTTGGCGAACGGCACGTACACCACGAGGCCGGCCCATGCCCGAATCTGGCACGAGTTGTGGTGCAGCCAACTCCGTTGTGACGAGCAACAACAAGCCAAACATGGCCAAGATGAACGGGATCACGTGCGAGGCCAAACTTGTCGCCAATAACGCAGCGGCAAGGGCCAAATGGCGTCCAGAACTCACGCCCCGGGCACAAACGGCCAAGAAGAACACTGCCGCGGTCAGCGAGAAGCTGAAGCTGTATTCACCAGCCAACGTGGAGTACAAGTTGCCGCCATTGATGGTGTAACTCTGTTCAAACAAAAACAGCAACGACGCCACACCGAGAAGCAACGGGAACGGTCGACGAAGACCAAAGCCGCGTCCAAGTGCGTAACACGCAACCGGCAAGAGCAGTGCTCCAAGAACCGTCGCCAACTTGAACGCAACGTTGTAGGCAACCACATGACTCGCCAGCGCAACGAACGCGTCGGGCAGCACGAAGTAATAGCTATACAGCGGCAGGCCGTCGTACCAGCCTTGATACCAACCAGTCAGGTGACCACTTTTGATGAAGCCATCCAAAACCTCTGGCATCAGATAGTGCGCACCAGTGTCGCCACCAGTTGTCGTGGTGTTCGACAACAACGCATGGAGACCACCAAGTTGCCAGAGCACGATGCCGCACGCGGCAATGAGGCCAAGTGACGTTGCCGCTGCCGCCCACTGCTCGCGACGAATTCTCGCCGCTGCGACCCAGTTAGGGACATGGTCACCTTGCAGTCGAAGGCGGTTCATGACCAGCCCCACAGCAGTGCGGGAACGACGGCTGCAGTATTAAACGACGCATGGGTGACGACTGACAGCGAGAGACGGCCAGTTGCCAAGTACTCACCTTGCAAGATTGCCCCGAAGACCGCAAGTGCCAAAAACGCAGTGGCATCACCATGAGCGGCACTGAAGATCAGACCATCAGTGACGACGACCAAGGTCACAAGAACCGGCGTAGCAACAAAGCCAGAGGGAAACAAGCTGTAGAGGCCCCGGCCGAGAAGACCACGGAACAGCGCCTCTTCAAGCAACGGCACCAACAAGCACAACGAGAGCGCAATCACGACGAGGGTTCCGCCGTGAAGGTGATCGAGCCAACGCTCGGTTGAGCCTTTGCCGCTTGGGTGAAAGAGCCAGGTGGTCAAGCCGTTGAGTACGAATTGCGCTGCGATGCCAATTGGAATTCCAACAAGATCACTCGACCGAAATGACAGACCCAAGGCTTGGCGAACCGGTTCACCAGTTGATCGCTTCACCACGAGGTACACGCCAAGAGCGAAACCTGGCCACAACCCAAGCACGCCGCCGACCGTCATCCACCATGCCCCAGCACCTGGTCGAGATGCCGCACTGATTTGATCGCTGACCCCAAGAAGTGAGGCCAAAACCCACACGCCAAGTTGTTGCAGGATCACCGCGCCAAGGAAGGTGAGAAAAGCTCCGAGGACCCACCTGCGACCCGTCGATACCGCCAGCGGTTCCAAGCGAACGCGGTGACCGGTCGCTTGTGCGCCACCCCCGTTGTTCTTCCTCGTAGACCGCATCACGACGCAACGCTACTTGCGCAGCAGTGGGTCTTGGATGCCGAGACCACGACGATTCACCCTCCCTCTAACATGGTGACGTGCCACCTCGCGAAGGCCGTCGAGCCTCGAAATCTGAATCGTCCACCCCACCGACTGGAAAGTCGAGTCCTCAGTCTCGCTTTTTGTGGCCGGCCCTCATTGGTGCCGTCTTGGTCGTGGTGTTGTTTTCTGCGGTCAATCGGGGCGACAAGCCGAATCAGCTGCCCTATTCCACCTTCATGAACGATGTAAAAGCCGGCGAAGTCTCAACCGCCAACATCGACAAGTTGACGGGAAACATCAGCGGCAAATTGAAAGCTGGCGTCTCGTACACAACAAGTGGGCCAAACCCTCCGAGCGATCTTGACTCCAAGGCACTCATCAATGCTGGCGTCAAGCTCAAGTACGTCCAATCGTCGAACTTCTTCAGCCAGTACAGCTACTTCATCTTCATGGCCCTGCTGTTTGGTGGCCTCATCTTCTTTATGTCTCGCATTACCCGTTCGCAAATGGGCGGGATGATGCAAATTGGTAAATCCAAGGCGCAGATGTTCGACATGGACAAGCCCAAAAAGACGTTTGCTGATGTTGCCGGATACATCGGCGTGAAGCGAGAGATTTCCGAAGTCGTTGACTTCTTGAAAAACCCACAACGTTTCTCCGATATTGGCGCAAAGATTCCAAAGGGTGTGCTGCTCGTCGGTCCCCCAGGGACCGGCAAGACCTTGCTTGCTCGAGCGGTTGCTGGCGAAGCCGGCGTTCCCTTCTTGTCGGTGTCAGGTTCGGACTTTATGGAGATGTTCGTCGGTGTCGGCGCTAGCCGCGTGCGTGACTTGTTCCAAACAGCTCGCAAGCATGCTCCGGCCATCATCTTCATTGATGAAATTGACTCCATTGGTCGAAAGCGTGGCGCAGGCCTCGGTGGCGGCCACGATGAGCGCGAGCAAACCCTGAACCAGATGTTGTCGGAGATGGATGGCTTCTCCCCAACCGAAGGTGTGGTCTTGATGGCGGCGACCAACCGTCCCGACATCTTGGATCCTGCGTTGATGCGTCCTGGTCGCTTCGATCGTCAAGTGGTTGTCCCGCTCCCTGACCTCGATGAGCGCTTGCCGATTCTCGAAGTTCATGCAAAGAACACGAAGCTCTCAACCGATGTCGACCTGCCCACCGTGGCAAAGGGAACACCTGGCATGAGCGGCGCAGATTTGGCCAACTTGGTGAACGAAGCCGCACTCCATGCCGTGCGACGAGGCTCACTTACCGTTGCGATGGAGGACTTCGAGTCAGCCCGAGACCGCGTTCTCATGGGTGCACGTCGGGAATCGACGGTGCTTTCGCCGACCGAAAAGATCCGTGTTGCCTACCACGAAGCCGGTCACGCCCTGCTTGCGTACGTGCTCCACGAAGCAGATCCAGTGCACAAGGTCTCGATCATTCCCGCCGGCATGGCGCTTGGCGTGACGATGCAGATGCCAATGGAAGAGCGCCAGCTCTATCCTCGCCAACGCATTGAGGATTCCATTTGCGTTCGCATGGGTGGTCGCATTGCCGAGCTGCTGGTCTATGGCGACCTGTCAACCGGGGCCGCTGATGACTTGCAGCGCAACACCGAGCTTGCCCGGCGAATGGTGCGCGAGTGGGGAATGTCAGAAGTGGTCGGCCCAATGGCTTGGGGTGGTCAAAGCCAAGTGTTTTTGGGCGAAGACCTCATGCAGTCCCGTGAATACTCTGATGAGCTTGGCCTTCGAATCGACGAAGAGACTGCGCTTATTTTGCGAGCGCAAGAACAGCGCGCCCGCGAGTTGCTTGAACTCCACCGTGATGGACTTGAAGCCGTGACGAAGGCGCTTCTTGAGCACGAGACGATTGATGGCGCAACCGTTGGACGCCTCGTTGACGAAGCTCATGGAACGCCGATCTATGACAACCCCGTCGTGGTGGAATCGTTCACGGCTCGTGCCGAACTCGATGCTGCCCCAGAAGCAAGCGCAAGTTGGCCAGCTCCAGCGCTCCCTGACGCTACGTCGAAGGACTAGCGAGAAGCCCCACGTTCAAAAGGCTTCTAACCAATCGGCACACCTTCATAGCCTGGGCCGGCCGGGCTTCCGCCCGGGTTCGCCCTCGTGCTCACGGAGAAGTCACCCGATGCCTCAATGACTAGGGCATTTCGTCCGCCGGCGGTGGCTAGTGGGCCGCTGAGCGCCACATACTGATGCGGTGCAAGCACCACTGGTGGGCGAACATCATGGACAAACTGCGCTCCACCAACGGAGCCAAAGTGCACCGTGATTGAGGTGTTCGACAGCGACTGCACGCCAACGGCAGCGACGGCACTCTCCCCGCCAGCGAGGCCCGTCGGTACGACCATGTACCGCGAAGAACGCGGGCTTAAGGTTTGGGCCGTTTCAACCGTTCGATACTCAATGGACTGCGGGAACGCACGATCAAGGCGAATTGCCAAGACCCCAGTTTTCGTCGTCGAGCGGAAACGAATGGAGAACGGATACCCCTGAGGAATCCCTCGGAAGATTGCGGGGTCGATTGCCCCGAGCGATGAACCTTGGAGATGAATCGTTTTCGACGTCAATGGCCCTGATGGCAGACGAACTTGCAACACCACATCAGTTGGAGTGGCGGAGAAGTTCGTCACCGTGAATTGTTGGACCTCACGCGTTGACGTGACGAGGTAAGGCAACACGCTCGAGGTAGGGCAACTCGTAACACCTTGGACCACTGTCAACACTTGACTTGCACTGAGGCCAAGTTCGACCAAACTCGCAACCACTCTCCCTGAGTTGGCGGTCACTTTGGTGGCAAAGAGCGATTGATGCACCACCGACTTTGCCAGCGGAAGCGCAACGGTCGTGAGTGCAGGAATAACGACGCCCTGTAGTGCTTGCGGCTCAAGGGGGCCAGACGGCGTCAAAAAGCGAGCCGAAACAACTGCAGTTGAGGTCGTGGGGTTGGCAACCACCAAGGTGGTTCCCGTATGCAAGGTCGTGACGCCATCACCAAAGAACCAGTTATTCGACAGTGTTGACCTACACGGTGTCGTGGTCCATGTTCCCGAGGCCACGAGCGCTTGAGCGACCGAGATGCCACCACCGTTCCATTGCAAAACAGCAGAACTCCACGCGTGATAGGTGCGACTTGGCAGGGCAATGCGATAGGTCGTGTGGGGATTAATCCGAAGTGGCCTGACCGACTCCACCCCGTGTTGGCCAAGAACGGTCAAGGTTCCCGTGACGGCAATGTCGTTCATTGACGTGGCTATGACCGCCGAGGACAATCCTTGGCGAAGACCCACGCAGGTGAAGGTCGAGGTGGAGGCGCCAACTGGTGCAATGCGATTCGCTGGCGTTGGAGCAGGTTCGACCACGGTTTGTGTTGGCGCAACGAGCACCATTGCTCCAACGGCGGCGGCACACACGGCAACGAGGCCAATGGCCCGAGACCGGTGAGCTTCATAGCTTCGATGGCGAGCATGTCGGCGGGTCATCGCGCTGCACCATTTTCTGATTCGACAGCATTGGGCGTGGTGACGTCGCTAACCGTCGTTCCACGAGGTCGTCGACGCATCCGGCCAAGCAGTGAACGCAGTGTGCCGAGGCGCCCTGAGCATCCGAGTGCAACGAGGCTCCACAACAACACCACACCGGCCTCGAGCAGCGGAACAAGAGGCGACGTCACGACACGAAGCTGTCCTGCACCGGCACTTGTGGTGAAACTGGCTGAGCCGGCCGGGCCCTCGCTGTGAGGCTGCACTGCACCGTTGACCTTCAACTCAAATGAACCCGCTGGCGCACCAGCAACGACCACGGTGCCCGCCGGAGCGACCCCGTTAGCCGAGAGCGCATCAGGAGACGGCGTCAGTGCTTGCGCCCAGCCACTCAACGTGCTCGAAGCGATGACGGGGCCAGCCGGAGCGGGAGTGGTTCGAGCAGCAGGAAGTGGCAACGCATTGGTGACTTGGAAGACCGAAAGGCCGCCACTGCTGTTGAGCTCTAACAGGTCGTGTTGGGCTCGAAGGTTGGCAAGGAGTCCAGCCGGGGCGGGAATCGGCGTGGCCACCGCGAGATCCGCAGTTGACGGCGCGGCTGATTCGACCACGACAATGAAACAAATCGCTCCCCCAGCCAATTCACGTCCAACATTGGACGTCGTTCCGTGAAGAACTGCAGAAACCGCTCTGCTGAGTCCTTCCGCAGCACCAGGATCACCGGCCGGAACTGACGACCACGTACTCGTCACCGTTGAGGTGGTCGTGGCGAAACTTAAGCCAGGCTCAACCGAAGCTCCGCTGACAGGAAGCACTCGAGGATCACCGAGCCACAGCACTCGTCCACCGGTCGTTGCGAAGTGGCGAGACACTTGATCGAGTGATTGGTCAACGCCAACTGCCCCGAGACCCCAGGTTCCAGATGGCATGGCAACGAGCATGGTCATCACTGAAAAGGTTGAGAACGAGAGCCCCAGCACTACAACGAGTTGGCGCCAACCAAATGAAAGCTCGCCGAGCTCCACTTCAAATCCGGAAAGGGCAAGACCAACAAGACAAGCAACCGACACCGCTGCCGGTGCCAGCAGCACCATTGGACTCGGACTGAATTGCCCAAGGAGGTGCCATGAACTCGCGGCAGCCAGTGCCCATGAGGCACAGGCCAGTACGGAAAGTCGGGTGGCAAGAATGAGCCGCTGGCCTCGCACGATGAGCAGTGGCAACACCGCCCCGGCAAGGAGTGCCCAACTCCACCACGTGGGTTGGGCTCGACCAACGGAGAACGTGACGATGGCTTGCAACGACGGTGCGGTGGCGGGATTTGCTGGGAGTCCGAAGACCGACAGCGCCGAAGCCGGGTGGAGCACGATGCCAATCACCCATGGAAACGACAACATTGCCGCCAACACAATGACAACAAGACCTGCTCGCAGCACCCGTGCCCCTTCGGCGAGTTTGAAGATGGCGTCTGCGCCCATGAGCGAAAGGCCAATCACCAAGACCACTACAAGCAGTGCGGGTGCAAATGACGCCGTCATCGCGACACCAACGGCCAAGGTCAGCAGTCGCCCGGACCAACTTCGTACGAACCCTGGCCTTCCAAAGCGAACGGCCGGAGATGTGACCTCATAGGGCGACACATTGGCCACCTTCAACAGACCGAGCATGATCCATGGGGTCGCCGCAACGGCAATGACACCATCAAAGGCAGCGAACGACACTGCCGCAGGCCACAGCCCAAGACATCCATAGGCAAAGCTGGCCACGAGTTTGGACCGAGGACTGACAAACGGAGCAATCAGGCGACGAAGCCCAAGAATGCCAACCGGGAGCGATGCCAACAAGGTCAAATCTTGCGCAAGACCCATGTGGCCAAGGGTGAAGAACCCAAGGAAGCCCATGGAGGCAAAGGTGGTCGGGGCAGGAGCAGTCGAGCCGAGGAACGTGGGATGCCACGAGGCAAACAGATGTCCAATCGAACCTGTCCATGACGGCCACGTGCCGAATTGTCCGAGATTCGAGATCTTGGCAAACAACAAGTTTCGGCTTCCAAACAAGAAAAGAACAACGGCAAGTCCAACCGCAGTTGCCCGACCACTTCTTGTAACGAGGAGTCGACGGGAGCCGGTTCGCTTCTCGCTTCCTTTGTGACCAAGGTCATCTAAGTCGTCGAAGTCTTGGTTTTCACTAAACGCTTCACCAATCGTGGCGGTTAGGGCCAAATCCTCGCTAGGGGCTTCGAGTCCAACCGCGCCTCGAGCGGCAGCAAGTCCTTGATAAAACAACCGAGTGGCAAAAGTCTTCAGCCGCATGCTCCCGCTTGCCATGCGGTCATGAAGGCTTCTATCGGCAACGGACCGAAGGTCGTGGACGTGCTTGCGACGCGTCCGAAGCGACGTTCGGCGTCGAAGGTTCCACCCCCACGCGTGACGAATCGCTCGCGTTCGCTCGTGGTCGTGGCCAATTGAGGCAACCAGATACTCGGCAAGGTTGAGCACGACAAGTAGCGGCACGATGAGCAACAGCGTCGTTCGACTTGAGTTCACCAGCACCGTGCGAAGTTCATGGCGACGCTGAAGCGCCTGGAGTGAGGGTTCACTTGGGAGAGATTCCCGCTCGCTTTGCAGATGCACGTGGGCAACTTTGGAAAGTGGCGCCACCACAATGCGCGCACCAGCAACCTGCGCTCGCCACGACAACTCGAGGTCTTCGGCCATCGCTGAGATTTCTGGGTCAAAGCCTTGGAGTTCGGCAAACAAGTCGCTCCGCACGAGCATCACGCCACCGGGTGCGACAAACACATCACGCACGGCATCGTGTTGGCCATGGTCGACCTCGCCCGCCGTGATCCGCTCACTCACCGCACCAGTGCGGTCGGCGTTTTGTCCAACATGCAGTAGAACTCGATCGTCGTCCAACGCCACATACTTCGGAGTGACGATGCCCGCATTTTCCTTGATCGACGCGTCAACTAATTGCGAAATCGCATCGGGAGCGAGCACGACATCGTCGTGACAAAGCAAGAAGAACGGCGCACCATCGACCATGCCAATGGCGAGGTTGGACAGGGCGCCATAGCCCGAGACGTCTTCTTCGACCACGCGTACAAATGCACCAGGAGCAGCAGCAGCGACTCGACGCTCAACAAAGGGATCACCACTGTTGCTCAGCACCAGAATTGAAAGCGTGGGATAGTCCGACGCAGCGAGTGAGGCCAAGGTGGCATCGAGCCATTCGCCGGCGTCTGAGGTGGCGACGACCGCTACGACTGCAGGGAGTGGACTTTCCATCAGGCTCCGAGGCTACTCCGGTCAGGCCGAAATGAAGTGCTTGCAACTGTTTAACACTTTGTATACAATGGTGTTACTCAAACAAGGAGGCCACCATGGCAACCAAGGCAACAACCACCAAGACGACTGCAGTTCCTAAGGCAGCAGCTGCGGCGAAGAAGGCAACTGCTGCCACCAAGACGACGGCCAAGAAGGCCACGTCAACAGCAAAGAAGGCCACTGCCTCTGCAACGGCGACCACCAAGGCCACTTCCGCTATGGCCACCGGCACGGTGAAGACCACTGCACAGCGCGCAACCGAAACCGTGCGTTCAACCTCAGCTAAAGCAGCGAGCACCGCTCGTGAGGTCGCCGGTGCACCGGTGTCACGGGCCAAAGAAGTTGGCTACACCGCTGTTGGCCTCTCGGTCATGGGTGCCCAAAAGCTTGGCCAGCAGGGCAAAGCACTGCTTGATGCTGCACCGTTCGATGTTGACCTGAGTGGACAACTCGACCAGATGAAAAAGCAGATGCACCTCGTTGAGGGCATCGTTGCTCGTCGGGCCACGAAAGTCGATGACGCCGTTGAGGCTCTCACCAAGCGCATTGAGACCGCAACAGAACCCTTTGAGGCAAAGTTGCCAGAAGCAGCACGGACGCAACTCACCAAGGTGCGATCAAGCGCAGCGAAGTTGCGTCACTTGGTTCGCACCAACGTGCTCGAGCCTGCCGCAAAGCGCTAACGCACGCACACAACACCGCCAACAAGCGCCGTCGACTCACAAGAGTCGGCGGCGTTGTCGCGTCACTGTGCGGCGAGATTGGCCAAGACGTCGCGAAGTGTTTGTTCAAGTGAGATCGTTGGCGTCCAGCCAGTGGCATCGTTCAGTCGATCGGCACTCCCCCGAAGGACCGGCACATCGACCGGGCGCAAGAGTTCAGGGTCCACTTCCAAGGTGACAGAAGTTCCAGCCAGCTGAAGAAGTTGCTGGACAATGTCGTGCATTTCCACGTCGCGACCTGAACACACGTTGTAGATCTCACCTGAGGCACCATGGTTAGCCAAGAGACGGTAGGCGGCTACAACGTCTCGAACATCAGTGAAATCACGTCGACTGGTCAAGTTCCCGACCTTCAAGGTCGACTGCCCTTGCGCCATGGCTTCATGAATCCGATGGGCGAAGGCCGAGACGGCAAACTGCCGACTTTGCCCTGGGCCAATGTGGTTAAACGGTCGGACAACGACGACTCGCTGGCCAAAGCCTTGCGCTGCCTGAACAGCCACGAATTCGGCCGCAGCCTTTGACGCCGCATACGGCGACGCCGGTGCAATTGGCGAGTGCTCGGTGAGGGGAAGATCGCGCTCTTGGACTTTGCCGTAGACCTCCGCAGAAGACACCACAATCACCGTGGCATTTGGCACGACCTCGCGGGCAGCGGCGAGCACGACGCCGGTGCCCACCACATTGACCGACAACAGTTGCGTGGGATTTCCCCACGAGTCGCCAACATGGGCCAGGCCAGCAAGGTGATAGATCGCCGATGGTTGTGCTGCAGCAAGCGAGGCGGCAACTTCGTCGAAGTTGCAGACGTCAACTTCACGGTCGGTCACGGTCACCTCATCGCCGCAACTCACCAAGTGGCGCTCCAAGTGGTGGCCAACGAATCCCTTGCCACCAGTCAGATACGCGCGCATCTCCCTACCTTAGTGAACGCCCCTTGTTCGAGTCAGCGGCGGCCCGATAGGTCGCTACATGGCCTTCGACGCAGGCCTCCCAGGTGTAGCGGGAAGCGACAGCACGTCCATGGGCGTGGCGAACCGCTTGTGCATCAGTTGCTTCTTGCAAGGCCAAGGTCAAGGCCTGTTCTAGCGCCGCGGCATTGCTCGGTGGCGCAAGGATTGCTGCACCATCAACGAGTTCTTCCATCACTGAACCCTCGGTCGTGACCAAGGTGACCGACGCGGCAAGTGCCTCAATGGCAGGAAGGCCGAAACCTTCAGCAACCGATGGATAGGCAACGACGCTGGCACTACGCACCACGGCCGCCAAGGTTGCGTCATCGACATATCCAAGAAGACGAACTCGATCGGAATGGGTGATCGTGGCCAGCGTGCCATCGAGACCTTCGCCCCAACCGCGCTGGCCGACAAGAAGCAGTTGCAACGTGTCATCAGTTGCCGCCAACCCATCAAAGGCACGCAACAACTCAACAATGCCCTTTCGAGGCTCAAGGGTCGAGACAAAGACAATGCAGCGTGCGCCATCTGACACGCCAAGTTCTGCCAACCGCAAGACATCATCGGCTCTTTCTTCGGCAAAACGACCGAGGTCAACGCCGAGATGCACAACGTCAACGGGAACCTCAACCCCAACCCGAAGCTTCAGCAGTCGTGCCGTCATCTCCGACAGCGCAATAAGTCGCGTCGCCTTGACCGCCGCTCGAGTGATGGCGCGTCGAAAAAACACCACCTTCACCTTTTCGTGAAACTCGGGAAAATCGAAAAACGTGGTGTCGGGAATCGTGACGACTACGGGAATGTCCTTGAGAAAAGGCATGGTGTAGTGCGGTCCGTGATGGACATCTGCTCCAAGACGCGCAATCGCTCGGCCAAGAAAGACTCGCTCAAACAGCAAGCGAAGTGGTCGAGCACTTGGAATCGCGGCTACGACGTGGTCGCGTCCCAACCACGCCACCCACCGCTGCGTGTCGTTCTTTCGTACGAGCACAGTGAGCGAAATGTCATCACGTGCATTGAGACGTTGTGCGAGCTCGACAATGTAGCGACCCGCACCAGCTGGTTTGTCCGGGACCGCACTCACATCCAACGAGACCTTGAGCACCTCAGACATAGCGACGCCAAAATGCTTCGTGAAGTTGAGCAGCGTTTGCCCATGTACGCGACTTGGTCGCTGCCAGAGCATCCATTCTTCGTTGTGCTCGTT
>CANFJV010000036.1 GCA_947447225.1 Acidimicrobiaceae bacterium | reverse complement strand
CGACCTCGTCAACGATGGCTGGACCGAGCTCATGTGGGAAGACACCCAAGTTGGCAGCACGCCTGAAGAAGCAGAGCGCCTCGAGCGGATCGACTTTGAACTCATGGAAGCCATCCGAAACCGGGTGAGTGAGGTTGTTGACAACAGCGACACCGCAGAGCGACTGAAGCCCTTCTGGGGCAAGCACTGCAAGCGTGTCTGTTTCCATGATGAGTATTTGCCAGCCTTCAACCGTCCAAATGTTCACTTGGTCGATACGGAGGGACGAGGTGTAGATGCCTTAACCGAACACGGCGTTGTGGCCAATGGTCAAGAATTCCCCGTCGATCTCATCATCTACGCCTCAGGTTTTGAAGTAACCACGGATCTGTATCGCCGACTTGGTTTTGATCCGATTGGACGCGACGCGACGTCAATGTCAAAGCGTTGGGAAGATGGCGCACACACCTTGCATGGCGTGATGGCGAGTGGTTTTCCGAACATGTTGCTCATCAGCATTGTCCAAGGTGGATTCGGCACGAACTTCTCGCACCTGCTGTCAGAAGCAGCCAAGCACGTCGCCACCATTGTCGAGTTGTGCATTGAACGTGGTGTCGAGACCATTGAGCCTGAACCTGATGCAGAGGACGAATGGCTCAATGTGTTGTTCAACATCGGCATCCATAACGCCACCTACTTTGCTCGCTGCACGCCGAGTTTCTACAACTCTGAGCAACAAGGCATCACGATGAAGTCGGCTCGCAACCTGACCTATACAGGGAGTTTGCTTGACTACGTTGGCTACCTTGAAGGTTGGCGTGAGCAGTCGACCTTTACTGGAGTGAAAACGTCGTAGCCATCTGGCTCGTTGTATCCCTGAGGGCAACGATTCTTTTTGCGATTGTGCGACGAGCGCAAAATGCAGTCAAGATGGTTGGGTGACCACTCCACGTAACTATGACCTGATTTTGCTCGGCGCCACAGGCTTCACTGGTGGCCTCGTTGCCAAGTACTTGGCAACAAATGCGCCACGTGATGCACGAATTGCTCTCGCTGGAAGAAGTCAAGAAAAGCTCGACCGCGTTGCAGAAACGCTTGATCGTTCCGTTGAAACAATGGTGGTTGACGTAACCAACCCTCAGTCCGTTCGCACAATGGCGGAAGCCACCAAGGTTGTGATCACCACGGTTGGTCCCTACATTTTTTACGGGGAGCCCGTTGTGGCGGCATGTGCGGCTGCAGGCACCGATTACGTCGACCTCACTGGCGAGCCTGAATTCGTCGACACCATGTATGTGCGATACGACGCAGTTGCTCGCTCGACGGGAGCTCGCCTCATTCACGCCTGTGGATTTGACTCCATTCCTCATGACCTCGGTGCGCAATTCGCGGTCGAACAATTGCCTGAAGGAGTGCCGATTTCGCTGCAGGGTTTCGTCACCATGGACGGGACGTTCTCTGGTGGCACGGCTGCCTCAGCATTAGAGGCCATGCATCGCACGGGCAAGGCCAAGAAGGCTCGGGCCGAGCGGATGGCACGTGAGCCGAAACTTAAGGGACGCACGACGGCAATTGTGCAAGGCCGACCTGGCAAGAACGCGGATTTTGGCCAATGGGTGATTCCTATGCCAACCGTTGACCCGCAGATTGTGGTTGCCTCTGCGAGCAGCCTCGAGCGCTACGGTCCTGCATTTCGCTACAGCCACTTCTTAGTGACAAAGTCCCTTGGCCAGACCTTGGCAACAATTGGGGGACTTGGCGCGCTTGCCGCACTGGCGCACATTGACCCAGCGCGACGGTGGCTTTCAAATCGAGTCCCACCGGGAACCGGTCCAAGCGAGGAAAAGCGAGCAAAATCTTGGTTTACGGTCCGCTTTGTTGGACAAGCGGGTGGACAGCGAGTCGTGACCGAGGTTCGTGGTGGTGACCCTGGTTACAACGCCACTGCAGTCATGCTCTCCGAGTCGGCGCTTTGCCTCGCGTTTGATGTGTTGCCATCAACCTCAGGTCAACAAACGACGGCATCAGCAATGGGGGCTGTTTTGCGAAACCGACTCCAAGCTGCAGGCATTGCCTTTGAGGTTGTTCACGCAAACTGAGGCGCTGGCCCGAAATTGTTCATGACAATTGAAGCCAAGCAGTTGTGCTGGTCGAGTTAGAACTTTTCTCGACGAACGGTGACCTTACGTCCACGGATCTTCGTCTCTCGAAGTGCACGAATCACTTCGTCGGCCGCACCTTCTGGAACATCAACGAGCGAGAAGCGACCCGAGATCTCAATGGATCCCACGTCTCGGCCACTCAGACTCGTCTCGCCAGCAATTGCACCGACAAGGTCTTGTGGTCGAAGTCCCGATTCGCGGCCAAGGCCAACAAAAAGACGAGTATTACCCGAACTTGCACCTTGTGGGCGTCGTGGACGGTCACCTCGGTCACCCCTGTCGCCACGGTCACGGTCGCGACCTCTGTCGCCCCGGTCACGGTCGCGAGAAGGGCCATTGAACGACGGAGCGGTGGCGTCAGGAATGTCTTGGTCATCATCCGGTCCACCAATGGCACTGTGGGCGAGCTTGACCGCAGCCAAGGCAATTTCCATCAGGTCAAACTCTTCAGCCAAGGACTCCACCACGACCCGGAAGCCGTCTAAGTCTTCTTGCAAGATGCTCTCGCGAAGTGCGGCGCCCGTGACGTCGAGTCGACGAGCACGAAGGTCAGCAACGGTTGGCAGCTTCTCGACCGTGATCTTTTTCTTGGTCACTTGCTCAATGGTCTTGAGCATCCGGTGCTCGCGTGGTTCTGCCAACGTGATGGCCACGCCTTCGCGGCCCGCACGCCCGACGCGACCCATGCGATGAACATAGGTGTCGACAGAGGAGGGAACATCGAAGTTAATAACGTGGGAGAGGTGGTCAATGTCAAGACCACGAGCAGCGACGTCGGTTGCAACAAGCAAATCTGCCGTCCCATTGCGCAGGCGAGTCATGACTCGGTCTCGTTGGTCTTGGCTCATGCCACCGTGAAGGGCCTCGGAGCGGTAGCCCCGACCGTTCATGGTTTCGGTCAACGAGTCAACTGCTTCACGGGTGCGGCAGAACACGAGCACCGCAGCAGGAGACTCAACATCCAAGATGCGACCCAAGGCGGCTGCTTTGTGTGAACGCTGGACGATATAGGCAGAGTGACGGACGCGCTGATGTTCATCATCGGTCTTCACTTCATCGACAATGCGAATGCGCTCTGGGTTTTGCAGGTGCTTTCGAGCAATGGCGTCGATGCGCTTTGGCAAGGTTGCTGAAAACAGCACGGTCTGACGCTCTGTTGGGGTCTCGGCGAAGATTGCTTCCAAGTCCTCAGCAAAGCCCATGTCGAGCATTTCGTCGGCTTCGTCGAGCACCATGACTTCGAGAGATCGCAAGTTGAGTGAGCGACGCTTCAAATGGTCAATGGCGCGACCTGGCGTGGCAACGACAACGTCGACGCCAACTTCGAGTGAACGCAGCTGTCGACCAATTGGTTGACCGCCGTAGACAGGAACCACGCGCACGCCGAGTTTGCGGCCATATTTGTGCAGTGCTTCAGAGACCTGCATGGCAAGTTCTCGAGTAGGGACGAGCACCATTGCGACTGGCTCTTTGCCACGGTTGCCTTCGGCCAAACGCTGGAGAATCGGCAAGGCAAACGCTGCGGTCTTTCCTGTGCCGGTCGCGGCTTGGCCGAGCATGTCCTTGCCGCTAATGAGCACGGGGATAGCCGCTGCTTGAATTGGCGTTGGCTCTTCATAACCAAGTTCAGCTAGTGCATCTGCGATCTCTGGACGAAGTCCGAGGTCGGCAAAGGTCACAGAGCGTTCAATAGTTGGTTCGGCCACAGCGGTCCTCGTTCATCGGGGCAGTGCGCAGTGCACCTACTCAAGCACAACAGTCTAGGACGGCTCTTGGTGGGCAATGAACCAGGCCAAACGTAGAGGCTCAGGCAAGGTGTTTGATGCTGGGGTCGAAAGGTTCAGATCCACCTTGTTGCGTTGATGGGTGCAGGGCGGAGAAGTTTTTCTCTCCGCGAAGATGACGACTTTTGACCGCGACCCTCAGCCCTATGTGAAGTTGCTCGAAACAATCATGTGAGGGTTCACTCTGTCGCAAGGCAACAAGGTGTGTATATTATGCACATGACTCGAGTTAACGTCTATATTCCTGACGATCTAGCGGAGAGAGCGAAGGGCGCTGGACTAAATGTTTCTGCCCTCACACAAAGAGCTATCGCATCGGCGCTAGCAGTGCAGTCGACAGATGCGTGGCTCCTTTCGCTCGAAAGACAGCCCCCAACGAACGTCTCTAATCAAGCTGTCCTCGAGGCTCTTGATGCCAGCCGGGAAGAGGCGCCAACGCGACATGGCTGAAGTAGTGGTGGATGCATCGGCAGTTGTTGATCTCCTGCTTGGTAACGAAATTGGGAAATTGGTGGCAACTCGACTTGCTGGAAATGAGCTTCACGCGCCAGCACACCTCGACGCCGAATGCCTTTCGGCGCTCGGGCGACTTCACCGGGCGGGCGATCTCACTGCCTTGGCGGTGGAAGCAATGTTGTCGCAACTTGCATCAGCACCAATTGCTCGACATCGGGTAAGTGAGTTAATCACTGGAGCATGGCAGCGCCGCGCCAATCTCCGCTTAGCGAATGCTTTATACGTTGAACTTGCCAATCAGTTGGGCATCTCAATGCTGACAACCGACATGCGACTTCGGCCTATCGGGCTGGTTCAAGTCGTCGAGCAAGACGAGGGTTGAATCTGCGCTGCGATACGTTTGGCGTTACCCTGACACCAACTTCAAGCATGCTGTGGTGGAGGTAAGGGGATTCGAACCCCTGACCTCTTGACTGCCAGTCAAGCGCTCTACCAACTGAGCTATACCCCCAAGGTGTTGTATCACCTTAGCAGTGCTTGTTGGCCATTACGTTCGGCCCGCCGCAAGCGAAGCGGACGGCGACCAGCATCAAGACCAATCAGTGAGCCACGTAGAATTGCCAAATGGCAAAGGTTTATGACGTCACCGCAGTTGAGACGAAGTGGCAACAGCGATGGCTCGACGAGAAGCTCTACGAGGTCGACAATGACGACCCCCGTGAGCACTACTACTCGCTGTGTATGTATCCCTACCCAAGTGGACAGGCCCATATGGGACACGTCCGCAACTACACCTTTGGTGATCTCATTGTTCGTTATCAGACCATGCGGGGCAAGGCCGTCTTGTCGCCGTTCGGCTTCGATTCCTACGGCCTGCCAGCGGAAAATGCGGCCATCAAGACCGGAACGCACCCGCGAATTTTCACTGACAAAAACATCGGAGAACTGCGTTCATCGATCCTTCGTCTCGGCTACTCCGTTGACTGGCGCCGAGAAGTCACGAGTCACGACCCTCGCTATATGCGATGGAACCAGGAGTTCTTCCTCAAATTCTTTGAAGCCGGCCTTGCCTATCGCCGAGAAGCTCCGGTCAATTGGTGTCCGGGGTGCCAAACCGTTCTTGCCAACGAGCAAGTAAACGGAGACGGGACGTGTGACCGCTCTGGCGACGTGGTGGTCAAGCGTGACCTTGCGCAATGGTTCTTCAAGATCACTGACTATGCCGATGAACTGTTAAACGACCTCCAGGGCCTCGATTGGCCGGAGCGCGTCAAGATTATGCAGTCCAACTGGATTGGGCGTTCTGAAGGAGCGCAGCTGCGCTTGGACGTTGTTGGCCATGAGGGCGTAAGCGTGGAGGTGTTCACCACTCGACCCGACACCATGTTCGGTATGACGTATGCGGTCTTGGCCCCAGAGCACCCGCTTGTTGACGTCGTGACCACGCCAGAGTGCCGGTCGGCAGTTGACGCACTTCGTGTGACGGCGGGTGCGGCGACCGAGATCGAACGCACCTCATCAACCTCGTCAGGGGATTTGGAAAAGCGTGGCGCCTTTACCGGTGCTTCGGTCGTAAATCCCATCAATGGCCAAGCAGTGCCGCTGTATGTGGCCGACTACGTCCTCATGGGATACGGGACCGGCGCCATCATGGCCGTGCCTTCAGAAGACGAGCGCGACTGGGCTTTTGCCGAAACCTTCTCGCTACCCATTATTCGCACGACGCAAGTGCCAGATGGATTCGAAGAAGCTGGTGGTAAGGCCTATAGCGGCCAAGGCAAGAAGATGAACAGCGGCTTCTTAGACGGTCTTGACATCGAAGAAGCCAAGTCCACCGCGATCTCATGGCTCGTCGAACAAGGCATTGGCGACGCCACGGTCAACTTCCGACTTCGTGACTGGCTGGTGTCACGCCAGCGGTTCTGGGGTTGCCCAATTCCAATGGTTCACTGTGCAACCTGTGGGATTGTCCCGGTTCCGGTCGAACAACTTCCGGTGCTTGCGCCTGATGACGTCGAGTTCTTGCCTGATGGCAAGTCGCCATTGGCCACCAACCAAGCATTTCTCCACACGACCTGTCCGACGTGTCATGGTCCAGCCGAGCGAGAGACCGACACGATGGACACGTTTGTGGACTCGTCATGGTATTTCCTTCGCTTCACTGATCCGTTTCAAGAAGATGTTCCCTTTGGCGCCGACGCGGCCAAAGCATGGATGCCGGTTGATCAGTACATCGGCGGCATTGAGCATGCGATCTTGCACCTGCTCTACGCCCGCTTCTTCACCCGTGCGTTAATTGACACAGGCTTTGCGCCAGCGGACTTGCCAAGAGAACCATTTCAAAAACTGTTCACTCAAGGCATGATCCGGATGGATGGCTCAAAGATGAGCAAGTCCAAGGGCAACCTTGTTGCGCCGGCGTCGTTTTATGACACCGTCGGTGCCGACGGCCTTCGTCTGTTTCATCTTTTTGTTGGTCCACCAGCCGATGACATTGACTGGACTGAGCAAACTGACTCGGTCATTGAAGGCATGGCCCGATTCTTGCAACGGGTGTGGCGCTTGAGTGAACTCGAACTTGTCCCAAATGACGGAGAACTCGATGACGTTGATCTCAACATCCGCCGAGCCATTCACGCCACGATTGATGCGGTCACGAAGGACTTCGATCGCTGGAGCTACAACACTGCCGTTGCTCGCTGCATGGAACTTCTCAATGAGCTGATGACCTACGTGCGCATCGAAACGGCAAAGCCGAGTGTGGCCAATGAAGGCATTGAGACCTTGCTCAAGCTCTTGGCGCCAATGTCGCCCCATGTGACCGCAGAGTTGTATGACCACCGACACCCTGGAGCGTTGCTGCATGCACAAGCCTGGCCAGTTGCCGATGCGGTGCTGCTTGTCTCGCAAACCGTGACCATGGTGGTGCAGGTGAATGGCAAGGTGGTTGATCGCCTTGAGGTGGCGGTCGACGTTGACACGGCAGTGGCCGAATCACTCGCAAGGAGTTGCCCGAAAGTAGTAGCCCACTTCGGTGACCAAGCCCCAACGCGCATTGTCAATCGCGCACCACGCCTCATCAACTTGTTGTCCTAGTGCGCAGTTCTCGACCAAGAGAAGTCGCCGTGACGGCAGTGCCGGCTACCGACGTTCATCCGCCGCTTGAGATTCGGGTTTCGAAGCGGAGAGTGAAAAGTGCGGCGGCCTCGTGGCAAGCGGGAACCTTGGTGATTTCGCTTCCCGCCCATCTCAGTGTGCAACAGCGCCAAGAGATGGTTGAGGCACTTGTTGAGCAGGCACTCAAGAAGCGTCGAGTACGCCATGGATCTGATGAGACCTTGTTGGCACGAGCGTTAGAACTCGCACCGACCTACATCGGAACGGTTCGCCCAACCTCGGTGCGTTTTGTCACCAATCAGCGCACTCGGTGGGGGAGTTGCTCGTTTGAAACTGGAGAAATTCGAGTCACGCATCGCCTTCGGGGGGCTCCGCAGTTTGTACTTGACGCGGTGCTCATTCACGAGTTGTGCCACCTCGTCGAGCCCAATCATTCCCCTGCATTTCACGCCTTGATTGCCTCTATGCCGAGGCGAATTGAGGCAGAGGCCTACTTGGCCGGAGTGGAACTTGGCATGAGCCTTCAGCGTGGCGCCGAAGAATAACTACTCGCCAGTCTCGCCCCGAAGGAATTGTTCGAGTTCGGCGGCAAGTTCATCACCCGAAGGAAGATCTTCGAGGCCGAACGGGTTGCCTTCGGTCTCATCAACCGATGCCTCCAGCGTGCGCACCATTGCCACATGATCGGGGTTTGACTGAATGAGATCGTCGACTTGCCGGCGCGAAGCATCTGCGGCTTGACGAAGATCGAGATCGTCAAAGCGAAGACCACTGACCTTGCCCACGCCATCAAGTAGCGATACCGAGGCTTCGGGGAAAGCCATGGCCGCAACGTAGTGCGGTACTCGTGCCCACAAGGTCACCATTGGTATCCCTGCGTCACCCATGGCGAGTTCAAGCGCCGAGGTGACCCCAGCTGGAACTTCGAGTTCACCAGCGACAATGCCAACTCGCTCGACTAACTCTTCTGATTCTTCCGGAGCAGTCGCTGCCAACTTCACCGGGCGCGTATGTGGAGCTGGAGCGGGGAACGCGCCAAGCCCAATCACCGTGTGCACATCGTGGGTGAGGCAGAACTCAACAACGCCGGCCACAAATGCCCGCCAATGAAAATCTGGTTCTGGGCCGGTGAGGACCAAGACATCTTTTCCATTTCGGTCCCGACCAGCAGCAACGGTGATTTCAGGCCAGTTGAGTCCGCGGTTTACTCCATTGACAATTCGCACCACGGGTCGACGAGCACGCTGATCAATGAAGAGGTCGCCATCGAAGATGGCTACCGGTTCCATGTCACTTGACTCGAGCACCGTGGCCATCGCTGCAGAGGCACCAAGGCCTGCATCGACCCAGCCATCAAGGGCAATCAGGAGCACTGGGTCCGTTGTCGGGACGTCTGAAAGCAGTCGGTAGACGGCATCGTCATCATCAGGCATTCCATCTCCGTTCCACGGTTCCACCGTACTGACTCACGCGCCGGGATCGGTCGCGAGCGTGGCACGAGCGAGTTCGGCCAAACGGCGAATGTGGGTTGGATAGCCATCGACACTGCCTTGGTCGCCAGCAGCGGCACCGCCGACGTATCGGGCGTAGACCCCTTGGAGAATGCAGGCAAGTCTCCAGTAGCCAAAGGCGGTGTAATACGGCGCTCTTGACACATCAAGGCCAGAGGCGGCGGCGTAGGCATCGATGATCCCTTGTCGGTCAAGGAACCCTGCAGCAAGTGTTGGTGAGTCGAGCAGCGCAACATCACCGTCGCCGGGTTCAGCCCAGTAACACAGCAAGGTTCCAAGGTCAGCGAGTGGGTCACCCAGCGTGCAGATTTCCCAGTCCAAGATGGCAACCACTTGGCCGTGGTCATTGACCACGGTGTTGTCAAGCCGGTAGTCACCGTGGACAACCGAGACGCCTTGTGGTGTTGGCACTGACGCCAACAGTTGGGCGGCAATTTCTTCAATGATGCCCCCATGATCAATACCGGGAACAGCCATTGCGCCATACTGTGCGGTCCAGCGCTTGACTTGACGTTCGATGTAGCCATCTCGACGAGCAAGATCGCCGAGCCCGACCGCATCAATATCAACTCGATGTAGCGACGCAAGGGTCGATGCCAATTCAATACCGACCTGGGTGCGAACGTCTTTTGCCAGTTCAGTCGCTGCTTGGTCGGCTGTTCGCAAGATGTGGCCGTCGACGAATTCCATGACGTAGAACGGCGCCCCGTTGACGGCTACGTCGGTCGAGATGGCGAGTGGCTCTGGCACGGCAATCCCAGCAGGGAACAGCGCAGAGAGAATTCGGTGCTCGCGCGTCATGTCGTGAGCTGTTGGTAACACGTGGCTGACCGGAGGACGTCGAAGCGCTACTCGGCGACCATTTGCATCGGTGACGCAAAACGTGAGGTTGGAGCGTCCACCAGCAACGAGGTCGAAGCGAAATGGTCCAACAAGTCCAGCCACGTTTGCTTCCAAAAAGGCCGTCACGGCGTCGACGTCAATGCCGACCGGCGAGGGTTGAGCGGGTGCATCAATCATGCTTTGACGCTACCTGAGTGGCGGAGCCTCGGCGGTTGTCGGACCCGGCAAGTAGGTTGAGTCCATGACTGATGTGACTGACGACATGTTCCAGGCCAGTGTCATCGAGCGCTCAATGACGACGCCGGTCATTGTCGACCTGTGGGCGCCGTGGTGTGGGCCATGCAAAACCCTTGGGCCACTGCTCGAAGCGGCAGTTGCGGCAACCAATGGAGCAGTCGAATTGGCCAAGGTGAACGTCGATGAAAATCCGATGATCAGCCAGGCCTTCCAGGTGCAGTCAATCCCGGCAGTATTCGCGATTGCTGACGGCAAAGTGGTGAACTCATTCATTGGGGCAAAACCAGAAGCCGAAATTGTCCACTTTGTGGCGTCGTTGCAGCCCCAAGTTGATGAGGTTTCGCTGCTCATTTCGGCCGGTGATGAGGTGTCACTGAACAAAGCCATTGAGCTCGACCCCAGTCGATTTGATGCCGTCTCGGCGCTCGCAAGGGTGCTGATCGACCTCCGCCGCTGCGCGGAGGCGGCGCAGTTGCTCGTTCCTTTTACCCACGACCCAAGAGCGCAAGAACTCCTCTCCTTGGCGGTTGAAACCGAAGAAGCACTCGTTGCGCTTTTTGCCGACGTGAGTGCAGAATTTGACTTCTTGCTTGATCAGGTGAAGACCGATGAGGCGGCGAAACAACGAGCACTTACGTTGCTTGACCAACTTCCCGCCGCTGACCTGCGCACGGTTGCTCTGCGGAAGCGTTTGTCGACGAGGCTGTTTTAGCGCGAATGGAGCCATCGCCAAACCACGAGCTCAACCGAGTGCTCTTCGACACAGAGGTCGCCATCTTCGGCATTGTTGATATTGGCCGGGGCGTGAAGGTGGCGGCAAAGACCGCCGAGCGACACCTCGCTGAAGGTGCTGATTTTATCGACCTACACCTTGGGTCGGGTTGGCTTGATGGTGCAGTAGATCAACTCGCACTTCGTGACGTCATCACTGCTGTTTCGCAGGTGACAAGCGGACGAGTGGCAATGCTCAACGATGACGCTTCCACGTTGCCCGAAGCCACATGGAGGTTGCTTGCCTTCGTCCGCAAAGCTGCAGATCTTGGTGGCGACCATGACATAGTCGTCGACGTCGCAACCAACCATGTCGTTGCCAAATGTTGCTCAACGGCGGGTTCGACATTTTCAGATTCGCTTGCCTGTTTGCGGCAGCACCGAGGGCAACTCGGCGAGTTTGCGTTGCATCTTTGCCTGCCAGAGGCCAAGGTCTCGATGAGTAAGGGTGAACCGAGTACCAAGGGAGTGATCGCCGCTGAGGTAGCACTCGCGGTCATTGAAGGTGCGCAGTTGTTGAGTGTGCACGAGGTGCACTCGGCCGTAAAGGCTCGAGATGAGATTGTGAAGATTCGCCATGCCGACTGAATCAACCGCAGTCACCTATGTGTCTGGTACTGACGCAAGCCTCATTGCCCAAGGTGCTCACGCGCAGATCCGAGCCCTACTTGGCGATCGCGACCCCTCGCTTGTCGTAGAAGAATTTGGCGGTCCAGCAGCTGAAGAGTTTGATGTTGGCGTCATTGTTGATTCGCTGATGACGCCAGGTTTTCTCGTTGACCGTCGCATCGTGGTCGTTCGAGATGCTGGAAAATTGAATGCTGCTGATGCAACCCGGCTGATTGCTGCATTCACGGCGATGCCCACCTCTTCACAGTGTGTGCTTGTCGCCGGTGGTGGCACGGTACCCGCGTCACTCGTGGCATGGGTGAAAGAACATGGCCACACCGAAGCCACACAAGCGGGCACGGGGAAAGCTCGCACCGCGTGGATTGCTGATCACGTAAAAGAAGCACCTGTTCGCTTGACGCCTCGGGCAACGGAGATGTTGTCCGAACACTTAGGTGAAGATCTTGGCCGCCTCGAAGGCATCTTCCAGGTGTTGCTATCGACCTATGGTCCGGGCGGATCCATTGATGTCGATGAACTTGCTCCCTACCTCGGCGATGCCGGTGGCGTGCCGCCCTGGGACCTGACCGATGCCATCGACAAGGGCAATGTTGCCGTCGCCCTCGATGTTCTTGGCCGAATGCTCGAGGCAGGTGGCCGAGCGGGGCCAGAAATCGTTGCGCTGCTTCATCGCCACTTTGCCCAAATGTTGAAGCTCGATGGAACCTCGGCGAGAAGTCGAGAAGAAGCAGCGCAGATTCTCGGGGGATCGCCGTTTCCCGCAGGCAAGGCACTCGACCGCGCCAGAGCCCTTGGCTCGACCGGAATTGCAACGGCGCTTTCGTTGATTGCGACAGCTGACGTTGAAGTCAAAGGCATGAGCGCGCTTGAGCCCTCACTCGTGCTCGAGATTTTGGTTGCTCGACTTGCTCGCCTCGGCGGCCGGTCAGGAAGGCGCTAAGGCGATGGGGATTTCGTTTCGGAAGTCGAAAGCGTTTGGGCCACTTCGGCTGAACTTTTCCAAAAAGGGGATTGGGCTGTCCGTTGGGGTGAAGGGACTTCGAGTTGGCACGAAAGCTGGCTCCAAGGGCGTGTATCTGCGAGGTGGCAAAGGGCCAGTTCGCTTTAACGAGCGACTCGATACCAAGGTGAAGGGATCTCGAGCAGTACTGCCAAAGAATCAAGTCCAAGAGCCCATGAGCGAGGGACTACCCGAAACTGACGAGCCGTCAACACCAATTTCACTGGTTGTTCCTGACGCCGGTACCGCAGCACCAAAGAGCAGAGTTCGCCTTGATACGTTGCTGAGTTTCGAAGGCGCGACGAAACCAACGAAAGAGTAAAAAACAGACTTCAACCCCTGCGGGTTAAAGGGAAGCCGAGTGAGTTAGTTCGACGAAAGCGCAGCGATGCGACGCATTAGGCGTGACTTACGGTTCGACGCCTGGTTCTTGTGGATGACGCCCTTGGCGGCAGCCATGTCGATGCGCTTGACAGCCAAGCGCAAGGCCTCAACCGAGTTGTCATCGTTGCGCTCTGCAGCGGTCAAGGCGGACTTGGTCCGGGTCTTCACCTCAGCCTTGACGGCCTTGTTGCGGAGACGTGCCCGCTCGTTCTGCTTGTTGCGCTTGATTTGGCTCTTGATGTTCGCCATTTGAAACCTCAGACATCGACTCTGCTCACTCCGGCGGTCCCGGTGCGAGGCGAATGCCAAGCGTAGCAGGAAGACCGGAGGGTCTTGCCCAAGCGACCCGGTACGATGATCCGACCATGGTGAAGCCAACTGCAGCGCTCGACATCACGAGGATTCGCAACTTTTCAATTATTGCGCACGTCGACCACGGCAAGTCGACGCTGTCGGACCGCATCTTGGAACTCACCGGAGCAGTTGACCCTCGCTTAATGCGTGCGCAGTATCTCGATTCGATGGACATTGAGCGTGAGCGGGGCATCACGATCAAGGCACAGAACGTTCGGGTGCACTTCAACAATCACGTCCTGCACTTGATCGACACGCCGGGACACGTTGACTTTGGCTACGAGGTCAGCCGATCCCTCGCCGCCTGTGAGGGTGCGGTGCTGCTTGTTGACGCGTCACAAGGCATTCAGGCTCAGACCTTGTCGAACTGTTACCAAGCACTCGAATCAAACTTAGAAATCATTCCGGTCCTCAACAAAATTGACCTCCCCGCAGCCGACCCTGAGCGATGCGCGGCAGAAATTGAACAAGTGCTCGGTATTGCAGCCAGCGAAGTTCTCACCATTTCAGCCAAGACCGGCGAAGGCGTGGCGGAACTCCTTCAAGCCATCATCGACCGGATCCCCGCACCAAAAGGAGATCCTGACGCTCCACTGCAGGCGCTGATCTTTGACTCGGCCTACGACCAGTACCGCGGTGTGGTCTCGTCACTTCGAGTGGTCGAAGGAACCTTGCGCTCAACCGCAAAGCTGCGATTCTTGCAAGCTGGCCAAGATCACGAAATTGAAGAAGTGGGCATCAGAAGCCCCGACATGGTCCCTGTGTCGATGCTTGGACCTGGCGAAGTTGGCTATCTCATTGCGGGCATCAAAGATGTTCGAGCTGCTCGGTCGGGTGAAACAATCACCACCGCGGTCCATGGATCAGCTGAAGTACTTGATGGCTACCTCGATCCAAAGCCCATGGTGTTTTGCGGCATTTACCCCATTGATGGTGACGACTTGCCGGTTCTTCGAGACTCGCTTGACAAGTTGAAACTCAATGACGCAAGTGTGACCTTTGAACCTGAGTCGTCCCATGCACTTGGATTCGGTTTTCGTTGTGGCTTTTTAGGTCTGCTTCATATGGAGATTGTTCGCGAGCGCTTGGAGCGGGAGTTCAACTTGGGCGTCATCGCAACTGCGCCGAGCGTCTCGTATCAGGCCTATATGACGGACGGCTCGGTGCGTACCGTCGATAACCCAACAGAACTTCCTGACCCGAGCAAGCTCGACCACATCGACGAGCCCATGCTCAAAATCACGATTTTGTCGCCGTCAGAGTTCACCGGCACAATCATGGAACTTTGCCAAGCCCGCAGAGCCGAGCTTCAACGCATGGACTACTTGAGCCCAACCCGGGTGGAGCTTGCCTACACGATTCCAATGGCAGAAGTCGTCCTCGACTTTTTTGATGCGCTCAAGAGCCGAACCAAGGGCTACGCCAGTTTGGACTATGAGCAGACCGGATATGTCACGTCGAATTTGGTGCGTGTTGATCTGTTGATCAACGGGGAATCCGTCGATGCGTTTTCCACCATTGTGCACCGCAGCCAAGCCGACTTTTATGGACGCCGCATGGCCGAGCGGCTGAAGGAACTGATCCCGCGTCAGATGTTTGATGTGCCCATTCAAGCGGCCGTTGGTGGGCGAGTGATTGCTCGCGAGACCGTCAAGGCCAAACGCAAAGACGTCTTGGCCAAGTGTTATGGCGGTGACATTACGAGAAAGCGAAAGCTCTTAGAGAAGCAGAAGGAGGGCAAGAAGAAGATGAAAAACATTGGTCGAGTTGAAGTTCCTCAAGAGGCCTTCGTCGCCGCCCTCCGACTCGACGAGTAGGTCGCTTTCAGAATTAGCACTCTGTAGACTTGAGTGCTAAATCCACTTGGGAGTGTCATGTCCGCCAAAGAAACCAAAGATTCGGCACCGTCCGGCTCTGCCGGCGAGCACGCACCAACGGAGTTGAGTGAGCGACGCTCATCGATTTTGGAAGCGGTGGTTGCCGAGTACATCCAGTCAGCCCAACCTGTTGGCTCGAGCCATGTGGTCACGTCGACTGACCTCAAGGTGTCGCCAGCCACAATTCGCTCAGAAATGGCCCAACTCGAGCAAGAGGGCTACTTGACCCAACCACACACGAGTGCCGGTCGAGTCCCGACTGACAAGGGCTACCGATTCTTTGTGGATCACTTGGCTGCACCATCGTCTACTCCTGCGCCTCAGGTGAAAGAGGTTCGGAATTTCTTTGATCAGATCCACGGAGAGATGGAACATGTGTTGGAAGAGTCCTCCAACCTGCTTGCCAACTTGACGTCGTATGCCTCGGTCGTGGTCGCGCCTGGCCACACAACGACCTCGATTGCGTCGGTGCAACTCATTGCGTTGTCGTCCACCTCAGTGCTTGTTCTCGTGATCTTGACCGATGGCACGGTCGAGCGGTCAACCGTTGACCTTGGCTCGGCGGTGGAGGCAGAAATCGTTGCAGAGGCGTCAACCTTGCTCACGGCGACCTACAAAGGCGCAGAACTCCAGGCGCTCACTGCCACTCCGACTTCACCAAGTGCTGAGGTGCAGCGAGTGCTCACGGCGGTGTCAGGTCCACTCTCTTTGCTCTCAAGCGATGCTGGCGAGGCGCAAGTTTTCGTTGGTGGCCCATCGAAATTGGCTGACGCCTTTGATGCGGTGGAAACCGTGCGATCGGTGCTGTCGATATTGGAACAACAACTCGTGGTGGTGTCGCTCTTGCGTGACGTGCTGTCGAGTGGACTATCAGTGGCTATTGGTCATGAGCACGGCTATGAGCCGCTTGCCTCGTGTGCAGTGATTGTCGCCCCACTTGAAATTGACGGCAAAGCGGCCGGTGCCGTTGGACTCCTTGGCCCTACGCGCATGCAGTATCCAGCCGCGATGGCTGCAGCAAAGGCTGTCGGCCAAGAACTCTCAGAACGCCTATCTACGCTCGGACATGAGGTTGACCATTGAGCTCGCTCTATGAACTCTTAGAAGCACACCCTCAGTCATCGCCCGATGAACTGAAGAAGTCGTACCGCAAACTTGCTCGTCAGTATCACCCTGATGCCAATCCGGATGACCCAGCTGCAGAGGCGAGGTTCAAAGAGATCAGTCATGCCTATGAGGTGCTTTCTGATCCTGAACGCAGAGCCCACTACGACCGCTTTGGCGTCGACCCCTCAGCGGGCGGCGGAGGTGGACAAGGCGGCGGCTTTGATGCGGGATTTGGTGACATCTTTGAGGCATTCTTCGGCGGCATGGGGGGATCTTCGGGCCGAGTTCGGCGTGGGCCACAGTTTGGTCAAGATGCCGAAATCCGCATTGGGATCTCGCTTCGCGAAGCCTGCTTTGGCGTTGAGCGCACCTTGGAGGTCTCCCTTCCTGTGCACTGCGATGACTGTCAGGGAAGTGGCGCGCGGATCGGCACAACGCCGGAACGTTGTGGTGAATGCGGCGGTGCTGGAGAAGTTCGACGAGTTCGCCAAAGCCTGCTTGGTCAAATGGTTACCGCCTCGCCGTGCATGCGCTGTCAAGGCACGGGCGAAATCATTGCGAATCCTTGCGATCGCTGTCGTGGCGATGGGCGAGTGACCGCTACAAAGTCCCTCACCTTGGAAATTCCTCCTGGCGTCGACACGGGCACCCAAATGCGCCTCGCTGATCGTGGTCCTGCCGGACCACGAGGTGGCCCAAATGGAAACCTGTTCGTCCAACTCGTGGTGGAAGATGACCCAGAGTTCCAGCGTGACGGCGACGACCTTCACCGTGAAGTCCACTTGTCGATGACCCAAGTAACGCTCGGAACTGAGGTTGAGGTTGCAACACTCGACGGCGCGACCACGCTCACCGTTGCGCATGGAACACAGCCCGGCCACGTCACCAAGGTCAAAGGTGAGGGCATCACACACTTGAAAGGCCGTGGCCGTGGAGACCTGTATCTCCATGTGGTGGTCGATGTGCCCACCTCGCTTACCGAGCGCGAAGAAGAACTCTTGCGG
>CANFJV010000035.1 GCA_947447225.1 Acidimicrobiaceae bacterium | reverse complement strand
TGATGGCGTCGGCCGTCCCGACTTGGCAGAAAAGGCAGCAGAATTTGCCACCAATCTCTACACCTCGATTCACGCCCATACCGATGACTTGGGCGATGACGTAGCGGTGCTGCCGGCACATGTTGGAACTGGCGTTGAGGTCTTGCCTGGGGTCATCACCACGGAGACTCTGGGCGCGCTTCGCTGGCGACTTGCTCCGCTTACCTGGCCGAAAGACCAATTCATTGCCTGGGCGGCGAGTCAAGCGAAGGATCGGCCACCGAATTACCAGCAGATCGTGATCGCCAATCAAGGCGACCGGGCTGAATCTCTGGCCGATCTTGGAGATCTAGAGGTTGGTCCCAACCGATGTGCGGTGGTTGCTCAACCGGGCTGATCTCGCAAACTACGCTTGGGGTTTCAGCGAGAGGGGATCACCCATGAAGATCAGCGCCATGCTCAACTACTCCGGCGACATCAAAAAAGCCGCCGCCGAATTGGCTCAACTTGAAGATGCTGGTCTTGACCTCATTTGGGTGGCAGAAGCCTACGGTTTCGACTCTGTCTCGGTCATGGGCTACCTCGCCGCCATTACGAAGAAGGTGGAGATTGGTTCGGCCATTTTGCCGATCTACTCCCGTACCCCAACGTTGCTCGCGATGACCGCAGCTGGCCTTGACGCCATGACCGATGGCCGTTTCCACTTAGGACTCGGTGCCTCAGGTCCTCAGGTCATTGAAGGTTTCCATGGCGTCAAGTACACCGATCCACTTGGTCGCACCCGAGAGATCATCGAGGTCTGCCGAGAGGTGTGGAAGCGCGAAGCACCCCTTGAGCACCACGGCAAGCACTACGACATCCCACTGCCTGCAGACGTCGCGAGCGTCCCGCCAAAGGCACTCAAGATCATCCAGCACCCAGTGCGAAGCGACATCCCAACCTGGATCGCCGCCATTGGTGAAAAGAACGTTGAGTTGACCGCAGAAGTGGCCAACGGTTGGATTCCGATTCTCTTCGTGCCAGAAAAGGCACACCTTGTTTGGGGTAACTCCTTGGCTGCTGGCAAGGCGAAGCGTGACGCGAGCCTCGGCGAGTTGCAGATCACTGCCGGTGGCATCTTGTCGATCGGCGAGGGTGACGACGTGGTGGCCCTTCGTCAACTTGGCCGGTCCATGGTTGCGCTCTATGTCGGTGGCATGGGTGCCAAGGGCAAGAACTTCTACAACACCTTGGCGTGCCGCTATGGCTACGAAAAGGAAGCGGCTGAGATCCAAGACCTCTACCTTTCGGGTAAGAAGCGTGAAGCCGAAGCCTTAGTTCCTGATGAGCTGCTTGAGCTCACCAGCCTGTGTGGCTCGCCCGCCTACATCAAAGACCGCATCGCTGCGTTTGCTGAAGCCGGCGTGACGCACCTCCAAGTCGCACCAGTTCCAGTCGGCGGCAAGACCGGACCACAGCTCATTTCGGAGTTGAAAGAACTCATTGGCTAACGTTTGGCCAAGAAAAGAACAGGAGTAGCGATGGCTACGGTGACCCGTAACGACGTCACGATTGAATATGCGGTGCATGGAAATCCAGACCACCCCGCGATTTTGTTCATCATGGGTTTTGGCTCGCAGATGATTGCCTGGGATCAGGCATTTGTTGACGTCTTCACGTCCATGGGTTTTTTTGCTATTACCTACGACAACCGCGACACGGGTCTGTCCACCATTTTTGATGACCATGGCCTCGTCGATGTGTTGCCGGCGCTTTTCGGTGAGCCAATTGATGCCCCCTACGACTTGGCCGACATGGCTCGCGACGGCATTGCCTTGCTTGATGAGTTGGGCATTGACCAAGCACATGTTGTTGGGGTGTCGATGGGCGGAATGATTGCCCAACAACTCGTGATTGATCACCCACACCGAGTGACGTCGCTCATCTCCATCATGTCGACGACGGGAAGTCCGTTCGTCGGCCAGCCATCACCCGAAGCCATTACCTCGTTGCTGCTTGAGCGGGTGGAATCTCGTGAAGAGGCAATTGAGCAATCAGTCATCACCTCTCGAGTGATTGCCTCGCCAGCATTTCCTTTTGATGAGGACCTTGCTCGAGCCCGAGCGGAAGTCGCCTATGACCGCTCGTATACCCCAGAAGGGGCCAATCGGCATATGGCCGCCATGATTGTCTCTGGTGACCGCACTGAAGCACTCAAGGGCGTCACCGTGCCAACGCTTGTTCTGCACGGACAAGATGACCCACTTGTCCACGTCAGTGGTGGCGAAGCAACCGCTGCGGTACTACCAAAGGCAAAGCTCAAGACCTATGAGGGAATGGGTCACGATATGCCAATGGAGCACATTGTCGACATTGTGAGCGAGATGCTTGCCCACTTAAGCGAGCACAATCCCACCAACCGTTAACGCATCAGGCTTCTGGCCAAGGTGAAGGTTTTGGCGCTCGTCCAGCCAACGCTGCTGCGATGAAAAGTACCTGGAAGGGGAGTCGCACGTATGCGACCACTCGGTCATCAAAGGCACCAGACAAGTGGTGCGAACCGGCCCAGAGTGCCATTTGCACATTGGCAGGAAAGACCGCCAACAACAGCGCAACGCTGAGTCCCGGCGCCCAAGGACGTCGTCGCAGCAGCCCATAGGCACACGCGAGTTCAACAAGGCCCGACAGAACCGTGAGTGTTGTCCACCACGATCTCGGCAGCACTGATGGCATCAGTTCATTGAACGGCGCAGGGTTCGCAAGATGGGCAACGCCAGCAATGAGGAAGAGCGCCCCAAGTGCACGCGGCGCACTTCGCCGCCAAAGTCCCAGCTGCTCAGTGACCACTGTTCATCCCTTCGGCGGAGCCTTGGGTGATCCAGGTGGCATACATCGCGGCATAGGCACCACCCTTGGCGACGAGTTCCTCGTGCGAGCCAACTTCAACAATGCTGCCGTGATCAATAACGACAATGCGATCAGCCCGCTTGGCGGTCGATAGTCGGTGGGCAATGAGGATTGCGGTTCGGTTTTCAAGGACCGCATCGAGTGCACGCTCGATCGTCGTTTCACTTTGGAGATCGAGATTCGACGTTGCTTCGTCAAGTACCAAGACCCGTGGGTGGGCGAGGAAGGCACGAGCGAGCGCCAACAGTTGGCGTTCACCAGCAGACAGCGACTGGCCGCGCTCATGGACAACGGTGTCGAGTCCGTTCGGGAGGCGACCAATAAGGTCACTCAGTCCCACTCGTTCAACCGCATCTTGAACTTCTTCGTTCGTTGCATGTGGTCGAGCAAAGACCAAGTTGTCCCTAATCGTGCCGGCAAACAAGAACGGCTCTTGTGGCACTACGCCAAGTTGGCGACGCAGTGAGGCGAAGGTGACGTCACGAAGGTCGTGGCCATCAATGGCGACGACACCACTCGTTGGGTCGTAGAACCGAGTGACGAGTTTGGCCATGGTGGACTTGCCGGCACCAGTTGGGCCAACAAAGGCGACCGATTCGCCTGGGTTGATGTCCAAGGTGATGCCTTGCAGGACCAAGTTTTCAGCTTGGTACCCGAAGTCAACATTGGTGAAAGAAATTGCCCCATTGATCACGGGGAGCTCATGTGCGGTTGGTGACTCCGCAACATCGGGTTCGGTTTCAAACAGCCCCCGCAATTTGTTGATCGACGATCGACCCGATTGGAGTGAGTTGTACTGCTGGACGAGGAGCTGGATTGGTGCAAAGAAGCGGTTGAGATAGAGAAAGAACGCCACGAGTACGCCGGGGGACAAGGTGCCGTGGGCCACCATGAGACCGCCAATGCCAAGCAAGAGCCCTTGACCAATGATCCCAATTGCCAACGTGGCCGGGCCATAAATGGCGTTGACGTTGCCGGTGTAGATGTTGGCATTTCGGTATTCGGCAACGACTTCACGGTGGACGACGATGTTTTGGCGTTGACGGTTGTTCGCCGTGACGATACGGGCTCCATGGAGCGACTCGGAGAGATCGGCCAGCACACCGGCGATGCCGTCACGGATTCGGTCATAGCCATGGTCTGAAGCTCGTTGGAACCAGATCGACAACAAAAGCAGCGCCGGAATCACCGCCAAAATGGTGATGGTGGCGAGCTGCCAACATTGCCATTCCATAATGATGACGATGGTCACCATCGTGAGGCCCTGGGTGGCGAAACTCGCAATGCCGTCTTGAATGAGTTGCTGCAAGTTTTCAATATCGCTCGTCATGCGACTCATGAGGACGCCCGCTTTTTCTTCGGTGAAGAAGCCAAGCGAAAGGCGCTGGAGGTGGGCAAAGACGCGAATGCGCAGGTCATGCATGACTGCTGCCGCGAGGCGACCCGACGTGCGAGTTTGGGCCCACTGGGCTGCACCGCCCACAACGACGATTGCGGCATAGGCAATCACACACCAGACCAAAATGTCGAAGTGGTAGGGCGCATGGCGCAAACTGTGGTCAATGGCATACCCAGTCAGCCATGGGCCTGCTTGGACCACCACTGAGGCAACGAGCACAAACAGGCTCGACTCAATGAGCCACCGGGGGTAGCGAGTGACCAGTTTGGTCAGCGTCAACTTCTCTGCTTCATCGCCTTCGGGAATTTGATGGAAGGTGAGTTGTGAGGGCTCATGACCAGCCTCACTTGCCTCAATACGCTTCACGCCCTCTAAGAGTTCGCTTGGAATGCCACCAAAGGGAAGTCCGCCGACCCGACCGCCCGGAGGACCGCCGCCGACCATCATCCCGCCGCCTCCACCGCCCCAGCCCATCAGCGAGCCCCTTGGAGGTCGGATGATTCATCAAGGGCATCGTCAATCGGGTCAAGCGCTGCTGCTTGTGCCAAGACTTCGCCATACAGCGGCACTGATTCCAACAGCTCGGCGTGGGTACCATCGGCCACGATGCGGCCTTCATCGATAAGCACTACTCGCTTGGCCAAAGAAATCGTCGAAAGTCGGTGCGCCACAATCAGGGTGGTTCGGTTGGCAAAGAGTCGCTCAAGCGCTGCGTGGATCTGCTGCTCGACATGGACGTCAATAGCGCTAGTGGCGTCGTCGAGGACGAGGATGGGTGGGTTCACGAGCAACGTGCGAGCAATGGCGATGCGCTGACGTTGGCCGCCGGACAAGGTGTAGCCCCGCTCGCCAACGACGGTGTCAAAACCTGCCTCAAGGCGTTCAATGAAACCAGCGGCACCAGCGGCAATTGCCGCTTCTTTTACTTGGTGGTCGGTTGCATCAGGACGGCCGTAAGCGATGTTGTCGTGGACACTTGCGGAGAATAAAAACGGTTCATCAAGCACCAGGCCAACCCGTGCTCGAAGTGACGTCAAGGTGACATCTCGAACATCAAGATCGCCAATCGAAATCGTGCCACTCGTCACGTCGTAAAAGCGGGTCAGTAGTCGCGCAATGGTGGATTTACCCGAACCGGTTCGGCCCACAATGGCAACCGTCTCGCCGGGTGTGATGGTCAGTGAGAAGTTCTTGAGAACAAAGTGAGGATCGAGGTCACTTGACGCACCGGCACCGGTGATCTCGCCGCCTTTCGTGTGTCGTTCATGGCCGTAGGCAAAGTCAACGTCGCGAAACACAATGGAACCCGGATCGGCGGGAAGCAACTTCGCTCCTGGTGCATCCACAATTGCTGGCTCTTCATCGAGAATCTCGAAGATGCGATCCGCCGACGCCGCCGCGCGTTGGCCCATCATGACCAACATGCCAAGCATTTGAAATGGTGCCTGCATCATGAACAGGTACAAGTTGAAGGTCAAAATGGCGTCGTAACGAAGTCGTCCGTTGATGACCATGATTCCGCCAAAGAGCAACACCAAGATGAGGCCAACTTGAGGAAGGTTTTGAATCAGTGGCGTCCACTTTGCTCGCAGGTCTGCGTCTTTGACATACGCCCACTTCACCCGCTCGGCAGCATTTGAGAGCTCATTGAGTTGGCGTTGTTCCGCGGCGAAGGACTTGACGACGCGAACGCCGTTCACGTTCTCATCAACAATGGTCGCCACATCGGCAAGGCGGGCTTGAATGATCCACGAAAGCGGGAACATGTCTTTGCGCATCTTCAAGCCAACGATGTAGATCAACGGCATCGTTGCCATGGCAACGAGGGCCAAGACCCAGTCAATACTCACCATGTAGGCAAACGCAACGACCGCAATCGAACAGTTCACCAAAATCAGCGGGGCAAAGGTCGTGTACATCTGCACGGAACGAATGTCAGAGTTCGCTCGTGAGATGAGTTGGCCAGTTTGGACCCGGTCAAAGAAGGAGAACGACATTTTGGTGAAGTGCTCATAGAGCAGATTTCGAAGGTCAAATTCGAAGTTGTAGGCCATGTCGTAAAGAAAGCGGCGAGAGAAATACCCAGCAATCCCGGCTGCGACACCGAGCCCGGCAATGGCATATGCATACGGCAGGATCGAATGTGTGGCGACGAGGTGGGTTGGATTCTGCCTGTTCGCCATAATCGGGGCGACGGCATTGGTGAAGGCCCAGCGCAGCACAATTGGGATCTGCACTTGAATCATGAGGCCGATAAACGAGAGCACGAGCGCACTGATGAAGGCCAAGCGGTGCGTCATGATGATCGGCACAATTCGGCGGAACCAGGACTTTGTCGTGTCCTTGTCAATGGTGGCTCGCGGCGCGCTCGCCGTTGAAATGGCCGTTACCGGAGAAAACGGATCTTCGACCGGTGTTTCGTTCTTTGTGCCACGGCGGTGTTTGGCTCGAGGCAAAGAAGGCACGTGGTCAGGCTACTCACTTCACATGAAGACCTCAGCGAGGTGGCGTGAGGCCGATAGCCTTCGAAGCGTGACATCACCCACCTCTTTGGTTCACTGTTCCGAACACCCACTCATTGCCCTTCGACTGACCCGGCTTCGTGCAGCAACGACACCAAACGCGGAATTTCGACAACTCATTGAAGAGATCACGACCTATTTGGCCTATGAGGCCATGGGAGACCTGCAACTTCGAAGCGTCATGATCGATACGCCAGTCGAACGCAATGTCTCTTCGTCTGTGCTTGATGAAGTGCCGGTGATTATCCCGATTCTTCGAGCTGGACTTGGCATGGCTGCGGCGGTTGAGCGAGCAGTTGCGCAGTCGCGATTGTGCTTACTTGGCCTCCGACGCAATGAAACAACCTTGCAGCCCGAGATCTACCACGACGGCATCCCAATGGATTTGTCGGGCACCCACGTCATTGTCTGTGACCCCATGCTTGCAACGGGGGGATCATTGCTGCATGCACTACAACTCGTGACCGCACGAGGTGCAACAACGATTACGGCAATTTGCATCCTCGCGGCACAAGCTGGAGTCGACGCAGTTACCACGCAGTTCCCGAACGTGGCACTTCACGTTGCCGCTATCGACGGAGTGCTCAACGAGCACGGTTACATCGTTCCTGGTCTTGGCGATGCTGGCGACCGCCAATTCGGCCCGCCAGTTCATAACCCGTAAAGGACAAGCCCTCAGAGGCCGATGTCTTCGTTCCACAGTTCAGGATGTGCGTCGGTGAAGGTTTTCAGCATGGTGGTGCAGGCCTCATCGTTCAGCACAAGCACTTCAACACCGAGCTCTTCGAGCCAGTCGTGACCGCCATGAAAGGTTTCTGCTTCTCCAATGACGACGGCGCCAATGTTGAATTGTCGAACAAGGCCAGAGCAATACCAGCACGGTGACAAGGTGGTCACCATCACACAATCGGGATAGTCACGTCGGCGTCCGGCTTTTCGAAAGGCATCGGTTTCTGCATGGACGGACGCATCGTCTTCTTGGACTCGACGATTGTGACCTGCGCCAAGCAAGGTGCCATCTCGGTGAAACAGCGCTGCACCAATGGGAATGCCACCTTCTGAAAGCCCAAGTTGGGCTTCGCGATAGGCCGTTTCCAACATGGTGCGAGCAAGGTCGAGGTCAAGTGCGGGGCGAGCGGCATCAGTCATAGTCAAAAGTATGCTCGGCTTTGTGACCCTGTCGACGTACCTTGCGCAGATTGGGACCCAAGAACTCGAACTGCCGCTGGTCTCACTGTCGAGTGATCTCGCGATTGCCCTCATGATCACTGTTGATCTTGATAGGACGTTCATTGACGAAGCTGGTCGACAGCTCGCCGATACCTTGAAACACCTCGACGTCGACGTCGTTGTCACGATTGCCACAATGGGTATCCCGGTCGCGATATCGGTGGCAACGGCGCTTGGCCATGAGCAGTACCTCGTGCTCCATAAGACTCCGAAGATTCATTTGAGCGACGCGTTGGTTGAGTCGTTGATCTCCATCACCACAGCGACAGAACAGCATCTTTATCTCGACCGTGCTCGACAGGACCTAGTGCGAGGACAAAGGGTCGCAATTCTTGATGACGTCATCTCGACGGGTGCTTCCGTTGGTGCCGCCCTTCGCCTCGTCCGTCGGGCCGGGGCAACGGTCGTGGCCATTGGCGTTCTCGCCACTGAAGGTGCAACGTGGAGATCAGCACTTGATGACGATGCGGTCTTGGTGAGGGCGCTCGGCGCCTTGCCGCTGTTTCGCCCCGATGGCCAAGGTGGCGTGGTTGAAGACTGGGTTGGCTAGCAAAACGTCAACGTGAAACAGCAATGCCCGAGCCGAAGCCCGGGCACCGCTATAGCTCGTCGCTACCAAACACCTTACTTCGGTGGCGAATACTCAAGGTCCAACGCTTCTTGACGGGTGACGCGTTCGGTGATCTTTTCGGCGACAAAGTACACGAGTCCAGCAACGATCACGCCGAAGGGGATAGAGAAATCTGCCCCGCCGTAGTACCCGCTCGTGCACGGGTCCTGCCCGTAGGTTGCGCAACTTCCACCGAGTGCGTTGGAAATTGGCGTCATCCAGTGAAGTGGAAAGTTGATCGGCGGCGGTGCTTTCGAGAACGCCAAGGTGGCACTGACGAGCCCCACGGCAAACGCAATCAGGCCATTCCAATTCATCCCGCGAGTGGCGAAGTAGCGCCCCTGTTCGTCGGTGCGTTGCAGTTCAAGCGCGTCGTATTTTCGATGACGAAGCAGCCAGTCCATGATGAAGACACCGAACCACGGTGCGATCCATACAATGATCACGCCAACAAATTCCTTCATGTAGAGCGAGAAACTCGCCGCGAAGGTCGCGTACAAGGTCAACCCTCCGGCAAGCACACTGTCGATGATCACGCAGTGGTAGCGCTTGAGTTTGGGCACCAGTGCTTGCAGAGAAACTCCCGAGGAGTACAAATCAAGTGCATTGATCGCGAACAATTGACACACGGCAAAGACCATGAGCACGGCGACAAACCACGTGGGGAGTGGTCCATGTCGAAATGCTTCAAAGGGATTGGCTCCATTCCAACGCGACGTTGCGAGATCAGCTGTCCAGTGTCCGCCGCCAGACAAGAACGTAAAGGCCAGTGCACCGAGCGTCATGACCGCGATTTGCGGAAGAGCGGTGCCAACCACGATCCATCCGACAATTGAACGCGTCGGTGTCGACGTCGGCAGATAACGCGAGTAATCGTTTCCGCATTCAGCCCAGCCAAGACCCGACAGGGCAATGACAAACGCGAGGCCTGCCGTTTTCAATTCCCAGCCTCCGCCATAGGGCGAGGCAGGTGTTGCCTGACCATGAGTGAGGGCAAAGTAGGCAAACACACCAAAGATGAGGACAAACGGAATAACGAGTTGACGCAAGACCTTCACCATGGTCGCGTGACCGAAATACGGCAGTACTGCTTGCGCAGCGGTTGCCACCACAATAAAAATGATCTTTGTTGACGTGGAGACTGCGAATCCTGCGATCTCACACAACACAACGCCCGCACCAACAATCAAGATCAATCCTTCGGCTTCAAAGCCGAGCATGGTGATCCAGTTGAACAACGCCAACAGTTTTGATCCCTTGGTGCCGAACGCGGCCCTCGCCAGCGTGAAGGTCGTCGTGCCGCCATTTGGTCCTTGAAGCGACGCAAGCGCCAACAAAAAGTAGGAAAGGTTGCCAATGATGATCAGCACAACCGCGGTCCAAAACGAGAACCCAAATCCCATCAGGAGTGCTCCATAGATGAAGTTCTCCATATTGAGCGCGGAACCAGCCCACATACCCGCCAGGTTTCGTGGCGTGGCCCATCGCTCCTTTTCTGGGATGAAATCAATCCCATGCTGTTCAACTTGGAAGGCAAGTGCTTCAGTTGACTCGGGAACCTGAAGCGTCGACATTGTGGGGCCTTTTCTACGACAAGAGAGTGGTGCGCTCGTGTTCACCGTAGTGAGGTGCGCACGGCGTCGTTGACACCTGTCCCAAAGGTTGCAAACCTGCTGCCGGTAAGGTTGCTTTCTGTGTCCACTTCTCAAGAAGAACCGCTCATCGTCGCAAAGGGTCTCGAGAAGCGATTTGGCGCCTTTACTGCCGTGAACGGCATTGATTTCTCCATTGCTCGTGGCGAATCGTTTGGGTTTCTCGGACCAAATGGTGCAGGCAAGACCTCCACCATGCGCATGGTCGCGTGCATGTCGCCGTTCACCGGTGGGTCACTCAAGGTTCTTGGACTCGATCCGCTCACCGAGGGGCCAACAATTCGTGCTCGGCTCGGACTCGTTCCCCAAGAAGACACCTTGGACGAAGAGTTATCGGTGCTCGACAACCTGCTCATCTATGGCCGGTACTTTGACTTGCCGAAAAAAGAGATTCGAGCTCGGGCCGAGCGCTTGCTCGACTTTGCCCAATTGACTGAGCGACGAGATGACAAGGTGGAGCCGCTCTCTGGTGGCATGAAGCGCCGTCTCACGATTGCGAGATCACTCATCTCCAATCCCGAGGTCTTGATTTTGGATGAACCAACAACCGGACTTGATCCTCAAGCTCGTCACTTGCTGTGGGACCGGCTCTACCGGTTGAAAAGTGAGGGAGTGACCCTCATCATCACGACGCACTACATGGATGAAGCCGAACAACTCTGCGATCGACTTGTGGTCATGGATGGCGGGCGAATCGTGGCTGAAGGATCGCCTCGTCGCCTGATTGAAGAACACTCGACGAGAGAAGTCGTGGAGTTGCGCTTTGCCATTGACACCCAGCAAGAACACGCGACCCGTGTTGCAGACTTGGCGACTCGAACTGAAGTGTTGCCCGATCGCGTCCTGCTCTACGTCGATGACGGCGATGCTGCGGTTGCGGCAGTCCACTCCCGTGGCCTTCAACTCGAAAGCGCGCTCGTTCGTCGGTCCTCACTCGAAGATGTGTTCTTGCACCTCACTGGTCGCACCCTCGTTGACTGACATGGACCGTTCGGCCGAGGCACACCTCGGGTGGCCAACGTGGCTTCGAGCACTGTGGGCCCACAGTTTCTTTTACTCACGTGTGTGGAAGGGCTCGGTCACGACGAGCTTCTTGTTCCCTGCGTTGTATCTGACCGCGATGGGAGTGGGTCTTGGAAGTTTGGTGGATCAACACGCACACCTCGTAGGAGGGGTTCGTTACCTTGAGTTCCTCGCTCCTGGACTGCTTGCCGGGACCATCCTTCAGGTCTCGGTGGGCGAGTCAACGTATCCGGTACTTGGTCGGATTAAGTGGGTGCGGACCTATTGGGCAATGTTGGCTACTCCATTGTCAGCCACCGACATCTTGATTGGACACCTTGGTTGGGCCGTCATTCGTGGCGCCATGGTCTCATCGATGTTCTTGGTGGTGATGGCGTTGTTTGGATGCGTGCACAGTGCACTTTGCCTACTTGTTGTTCCTCTCGCTGGTCTCGGTGCATTGGCGGCGGCGGGCCCAACGACGGCGTTTGCCGCGACCACAAAGAGCGAGAACGGTTTTGCACTGCTCTACCGCTTCGGCGTGATCCCCTTGTTTTTGTTTTCAGCAACGTTCTTCCCGCTTGAACAACTTCCCGCCGTGCTTCGAGTGCTCGCACAGTTCACGCCACTTGTTCACTTGGTGCTGCTCATGCGCAGTTGCACGCTCGGCGAGTTCTCGCCCGTGCAAAACGTGTTCGACCTGCTGTATCTGCTTGCCTTGAGTGTCCTTGGCTGGCACCTCGCCAAGCGCGCCTTTTACCGACGGCTGGTGGTGTGAGCGTGAAGAGCCCAACACTTCTTTCCACCCTTGGCTCTCGTCGTGCACTGCGTCTCGTCGAGCGCAACGTCTATGTGTATCGCCGCGAGTGGATGCTGCTCGTGTCGGGATTCTTTGAACCCGTCTTCTATTTGTTTTCGATTGGCATTGGCCTCAATCACCTCGTCGGGGCAATTTCGTTTCACGGCATGGAAGTTCCCTACACCTCGTTTGTGGCCCCCGGCCTTTTGGCCACCGCAGCGATGGATGGCGCATTGCTCGATGCAACCTTCAACCTGTTTTTCAAATTGAAGATCTCAAAGACCTACGACGCGGTGCTCGCTACACCTCTTGGGCCTGGCGATGTTGCCCTCGGCGAGCTTGTTTGGAGTGTGCTGCGCGGTGGACTCTACGCGACGATCTTTTTATTCGTCATGTTTTGCTTCGGCACCGTGACGTCACTTTGGGCCCTTTTATGTATTCCTGCCGCGATTGTGATGGGGGCAGCCTTTGGTGCCGCTGGTATGGCAGCGACGACGTTCATGCGCTCGTGGCAGGACTTTGATCTGGTGAGCTTGGCCATCATGCCGATGTTTTTGTTCTCGGCCACTTTCTACCCACTCAGCGTGTATCCACCGTGGCTGCAGCATGTGGTTGCTTGCACGCCGCTGTATCAAGGTGTGGCGCTTTCACGCGGTCTCGCTCTTGGCATCTTCTCGTGGCCGATGGTGGTGAACCTTTGCTATCTGTTGGCCATGGTGATTGGCGGCCTCGCCGTAGCGAGTTCTCGTATGCGCAAATTGGTCTTGTCCTGAGAACTAGTTGAGTCTTCAGCGAATGCTCCTTGACAATGTCGCAGAGGTTGGTATTCTTCGAATCACGCAGCGGCGAATTGCCGAAGCGGGCAGGTTCAACCGCAGTAATGAGAACTTCCCAGGGGGGGTAGTCATGACAACAGCAATCGACCGCAGGTCGTTCCTCGCACGCAGTGCTGCGACCGCAGGTGGCGTCGTCACCGCCGGTACGCTCACTGACCTTGCAATGGCAGGGACCGCAGGTGCATCAACGTACTCAGGAGTGCTCCGTGTGGGCCTCTTGGACATTCCAACCGCTGGCATTGGCCCAGCCTTCGGCAAGATGGACGCCGCTGGTTTCTCCATGATGCGTGCGATCTACGACCCATTGTTTGTCATTGACAACAAAGGTGTTGCCCAAGGCTTCCTCGCAGAGTCAGGTACGCCATCGAAGGACTACAAGTCTTGGACGATCAAGCTCCGCTCAGGCATCAAGTTCCACGACGGAACAAGCCTGAACGCTGATGTACTGATCAAGAACATGAACCAGTGGATCCACCCTCGAGCGATTGCGCACTATGCAGTGGCTCCACTGATCCAACCAAAGGGTAAGACATCTGCCAACGTGGTGAAGGTTGACAACTTGACGGTCAAGTTGACCCTGAACTACCCATGGGTGTCGTTCCTGAACACCTTGGCTGAGCAGCAGATTGCCTATGTGCAGGCATCTGCCAATATTGACGACAACATTGACGGCACAGACCCGGTGAAAATCAAGGCGGGAACTGCACCAAAAGTTGGAGACAAGGCCCCTATTGGAACTGGACCATTCGTCTTCAACCACTGCGACTGGGACGTCGACAGCATATTTTACGCCGACCACAACGCTGAGTACTGGATTGCTGGTCTGCCAAACGTGAACAGAGTCGAGTTCCACCCAGTTGTTGATGGTGTTGCTCGCGTCTCGGCGCTCGGCACTGGTGCAACCGACCTTGACATTGTTGTTGCGATGGAAGCCAATGCTATTAAGGCTTTCAAGAACAACCCGGGTGCAGCGAACTCAGACCTCAGCCACTATGTCGACGACTCGTCGGCAGCGGCTCAGAAGATCCGCAACCCTGCCGTCAACTCGGTGCAGTTCAACTGCCGCACCTCGCTTGTCTACAAGGCATCGCCGTTCTCGAACTACATCGGTGGCAAGTTCTCGCTTACCGGTAAGGGCTTCCTTGCTCGCAAGGCAGTGTGTGAGGCTGTGAACCGTGCGCAGGTCGTGTCGACTGTTGGCTTCGGTATCTTGAGCAACGCCAACCAGGTGTTCCCAACCTCGTCGGTCTACGGTAAGTCTAAGGTTGCCTTCCCGGCATACTCGAAGACCCAAGCCATCAAGGACGCGAAGTCAGCTGGCCTCACCAAGTTCAACCTGATGGCAACGTCAGACTCGAACGCAGTGGCTTCTGCCAACGCAATCCAAGGCTTCTGTGCTGCTGCTGGCATCACCGTGACGATTGTCTACAAGGACCAGTCGACCCTGATCAACAACTGCCTCGTGGGCAACTACGACGCAACGTTGTGGAACCAGTTCGGTGGCGTCAACCCAGACGTGAACTTCCCTTGGTGGAACACGCTTGATGGTTCAAACGGTGCACTCGTGTCGATCAACATGGCCGGTAACTTCGACCCAGTGATCGAGTCAACGATGCTCGCGGCAATGGGCGCAGGTGTTCCAAAGACCCAGACCAGTAAGTGGGCTGCGGTGATGGCGCAGATCAACAAGGACCTGCCCTACATGTTCACGAGCTACCAGGTTTCGGCCGTCATCTCGCACACCAAGTGCAACGGCTGGCAGAACCCATCGGTCACGGTCGGTGGAAAGACCATCAACCTGCTCAACCACGAGGGCCTCACTCCTTGGCTCTCACAGATTGTCCTCACCGCCTAAGCGGTCAGGTAGTTGGATGTGTGAGGAAGGCGGCTCCTTCGGGGCCGCCTTCTTCGCGTTCTCGATGAATATGCGTAACGTAATGGAGATGGATCTGCAATCGACAGAACTTGCGTTCTTTGACGAGGACTACTGGCTGAGTCATGAGGACTATCTGACCGCAGAGCAAGCCGACTATGACCTCGCAGAGATCCTTCGATGCCTCGGAGCGACAACGGGGCGACTTCTCGATGCGCCGTGTGGAACTGGTCGTCTCTCGGGGCGTCTGTCGCTACTTGGGTTTGACGTCGACGGTGTTGACCTCGATCCTCGAGCACTAGCGGTTGCGAAAGGTCAACAGCAAGGTTTTACTCGGCAAGTGCACTATGTCGAACGCGACCTTCGGCAACTTGGTGGACTTGGTTCCTATGACGCCGTTATCTCCTGGTTCAATTCGTTTGGCTACTTCACCACATCGGAGAACCTCGCGCTTGTTCAAACCTACGTTTCACTGCTTCGACCACGTGGGGTGTTGTTGATCAACACCTTGGACAAAGAGGTGGTTGCTCAAGTGCTCGATAGCGGCGCACTTGAAGAAAACATGATCGTTGGAGGTCGACAACTTTCACTTCGTTCCGAACTCGTTGGAACCCGACTCATCACTACTCGCGTTGGGGTTGGGAATGGGCCAGACCTCGAAAAGCGCTCCTCAGTGGAGCTGTTTTCTTCGAGCGAGTGGACCGCGGTGCTTCGCGAACTTGGTTGCACTGAAGTCACCGTCATGCAGCGCGAGCAACCCTCACTTGGCGACCCAGTGGCTGAAATAACGGTGCGTGCTGTTCGCTAATTCGTTGTGTGCTGCACTCGACCTTGGGTGGTGCGCCAGGTGAAGGCAATGCCGATGCCAACAAATCCCGAAGTAATTGCCATAGCAACAAATGGTGCCCATGGAGCTTTGGTGAACAAGTAGCCGGCAAACGTGGCGGCAACCGTCATTGCACCGAGTTGTGCGGTGGCATAGAGGCCTTGAACTCGGCCATGGCCATCGTCTGCGACCTCTTCAGTCATGAGTGATTGGCCTGAGGGGAGTGCAACGGCCAGTGCGCAAGCTTCAAAGGTTGCAATCCCCAAGATGATGGCGACGTTATGAATGAACGGATAGAGCGAACACAACAGCACCTCAACGGCGAGACCAGTGAGGGCTAAAAGTCGACGATCAAGATGATCAACCATCCAACCTGCTGGTTTGGTCATCAACACAAAGGGTAAGGAAAACAACACCCACGACAAGTTGATGATGGCATCACTTGCGCCGCGGTTGTGGAGGAGCAAACTCCAGCTCGCGTCGTAGGTTCCGACGATGAGACCGAAGGCAGCGGCGAGCATGATGGCACCTTTTGCACCCGCTTGGAGATTGAGTTTCGTGAGCGCCACTGTCGTGTCTCGACGAGGAATGTTCTTCAACTCAGGATGCAGAAACACCGGAATACTCGAAGCGGCGGCAACGAGGGTGGTCACGACAAACAGCATTTGCATGTGGTCAACGCCAAAGACGGCGCCAACGAGTGGACCAATGATGGTCCCAGATAATTGTCCGCCGTAGATGGTGGAGAATGCTCGCCCGCGTCGCTCAGGTGCAACGGCCACCCCAACAATCGACAGTGCAGCGACTTCTGCCATTGCCGCCCCAAGTCCTTGGATAAAGCGGAAGATAAGGGCATTGTTCGGCGTCGAGGAAATGAGAAAGGCGAGCGTCGAGGCGACATAGAACGCTTGACCAATGAGCAGAATTCTCCTTGGACCGAAGCGGTCAACTGCTCGACCAGCAGGAATTTGGCACAAAAGCCCAGCAATGAAGTACGCCGCAATGATGGCGCCAACAAGAGCCGGAGATGCCCCCTCGTTTTGGAGATACACCGGGAACAGCGGCAAGAACGCGCCACCGGCAATCCATTCAAGAAACACCACCAGCGCAAGGGCGCGAACGAGGCGATCGCTGTCGATCACTTCACGTTTTGACGTTTCTCGTTTCGGCACCTCAATACCCTAACGAGCAGGCTGAAGTTCGGGCACAATGGCTAGGTGCAGTGTGTGGTGATTCTCGGGACGTCTGGTGTAGGAAAGACAACGTTGGCCCGAAGTCTTGCGGAGCGAAAACACCTCCGCCATATTGAAGTCGATGCGATCTTTCACCAACCGAACTGGACGCCACTTGATGGGGAGACGTTTCTCCAACGAGTAAGTGAGGCCACCTCGACCCCGGGTTGGGTGACTGATGGGAATTACTCGATCGTCCGGCCACTGCTGCTTGGTCGAGCCGACACGGTTCTTTGGCTTGACTATGCCCGCCCCCTCACGACCTTTCGAGTGGTTCGTCGAACCCTGAAGCGCGCCCTTGTGCGCGAAGAACTGTGGAATGGCAACCGTGAGGCATGGACGAATCTCTTCCGTTTGGACCCAGAAGAGTCAATCATTCGGTGGTCATGGACCACCCATGGTCACACCCGGGCAACCATTGGTGAATTGCTTGCTCGAGGCGACCTTGCGCACTGCACGGTGCTTCGCTTTCGCCATCCAAAGGAAACCGCAGCGTGGATGCGAGGGCTTCACGCATCACCGTTCTAGGCTCAAAGTGTGGATCTTCACGAACTAGATACTGCCTTTCGCAACAGTCCATTTCCTGATGGGAGATGGGGTGCGTCTGACACCTCACTAGCGAAACTACTGCAGCGATTCGCTGCCTCGACTATTGGTTCGGCCACCATTCGTCGACTCGTCCCACTTGACCGAAAGGTGCTCGTCCGAAGCAACGGCCGATACACCGTTCTTGGTCCGTTTGGTTCTCCAATGCTCTTGCTCACAACTACTGGACGAACGTCAGGACTTGCCCGCACGACCCCGCTCGTT
>CANFJV010000034.1 GCA_947447225.1 Acidimicrobiaceae bacterium | reverse complement strand
ATGGCACGAGCAGCTGACGAACGGAAGCGATTTGGTGGAACCATGCGCCAAGCCGGCATCATTGCTGCAGCTGGGCTGTATGCCTTGCAACACCATGTCGAGCGCCTTCACGACGATCATGAAAGAGCCAGACGGTTGGCCGAGGCGTTGCATGATGCGTGGCCCCATGCGTCTGTTGATGTTTCTCGGACCGAAACCAACATTGTGTTGGCTCGGGTTCCAAACGATGCACAAGTCCTCGAACACTTGAGCAAACAAGGCGTGTTGGCCACCACCATTGCTCCAGGCGTCGTGCGCTTTGTCACGCACTTGGACGTGAACGATGCCGACCTCGACCGGGCGATTGCGGCAGTCAGAACCGCACCGGTGGCCAAGTGAAGATTCGCCTTGGCATCGGAGGATCGGTTTCGGATCCCACGCAACTGCGCGCACTTGGGCAGGCAATTTCAACCTGCGGCTTCGATTCCATTTGGTTGCCTGAGGTCCTTGGACAACCGGCCATCGACCCGGCGGTGGGCTTGTCGTATTTGGCCGGCGTCCACCCCACACTCAAACTCGGCACCACCATGCTGTTCACTGGCGTAAATCCGGTATCGCTGGCCAAAAAACTCGCCAGTCTTGATCAAGTGAGCTCAGGCCGACTGCTCGTGACGGCAGTTCCAGGGCTGACCACGGGCAGTGAACCATCGGCCATCGGCATGAGCCCGAAAGTCGGTGGTCCGGTCATTGAAGATGCACTCGCGGTCATGCGAGCGCTGTGGCGGGGCGAAACACTCAATCATGAGGGTCCATCTGGAACCTTTGTCGACGTCTCATTATCGCCACGACCAATTCAAGACCCACTTGAAGTGTGGCTTGCCGGCATGGCTGAGCGATCACTTGCTCGTTGCGGTCGAGTCGGCGATGGCTGGTTGCCAACGTTGTGTTCGCCTGACCAAGTCGCACGAGGCCGAGAGGTCATTGAAGCTGCCGCTGCGGGTGCTGGTCGAGTCATTAGCGACGAGCACTACGGCGTCTCTCTTGGCTATTTCCCAACTGGCTACCCAGACGGCTTGGCTGACCGCCTTGCGACGCGACTTCAGGGCCAAGCGCTGTGTGATGTCATCCCACGTCACTACGACGAGATCGCCCCGCTGCTTGAGCGATTCATTGCCGTTGGTTTTTCAAAGTTCGTGCTGCGTCCACTGCTTCCAATTCTCGACTGGGAGGAAGAACTCACGCTGCTTGGCCGCGCGGTCTTGCACGTCCAGCGATAACTCAGTGGCCCAGGATGCGGTGAGGAACGTAAGGGGCTTCGAGCGCTTGCACTTCATCGGCGGTGAGCTGCACCTCGAGTGAGGCCACCGCGTCGTGTAAGTGGCTGAGCTTTGTTGCGCCAATGATTGGTGCAGTGACACCGTCTTTTTGGAGAAGCCAGGCGAGTGCAATTTGCGCTGCTGGAAGATTGCGCTTCGAGGCGATCTCTCGGACAACGTCAACAACGTCGAAGTCGCTGTCGACATAGAGCGTGTCGGCGAACGAGTCAGTTTCGGCCCGAGTGGTGAGTTTGACGCCATCGCGCTCTCGGTTACCCGTTAAGAACCCCCGGGCTAGTGGGCTCCACGGAATCACGCCCACTCCGGTTGCTCGACAAAGTGGCAGCATCTCTCGCTCTTCTTCGCGATAAATCAAGTTGAGATGGTTCTGCATGGAAATGAACTTCGTCGTGCCGGCTCGCTCCGCGGCAAATTGCATCTGCTGGAACTGCCAGGCGTACATTGAGCTCGCACCGAGATAGCGAACCTTGCCGGCGCGCACCACTTCATCGAGCGCTTCCATGGTTTCTTCGACCGGGACCGTCGGGTCAAAACGGTGAATTTGATAGAGATCGATGTAGTCCATGTTGAGTCGATTAAGCGAAGCGTCAACCGCCGACAAGATGTGCTTTCGAGAAAGGCCCCAATTGTTCGGCCCCTTCTCAAGCGGCATGAAGACCTTGGTGGCAACGGTGACCTCGTCACGCTTGAAGAACTTCGAGAGGAGTTTGCCGGTTGCGACTTCACTTGCACCATTCGAGTACACGTCGGCAGTGTCAAAGAAGGTGATGCCGGCGTCAACGGCTGCTTTCACAATGGGTTCGGCTGCTTCTTCGTTTAAGACCCATGGGCGATCTGAGTGGTTGCCGTAACTCATCATGCCGAGACAAAGCCGTGAGACTCGAAGGCCACTTGTGCCGAGTTGGACGTGCTTCATGATTTCTCCTTTTGCCGAACGAGCGAAGCGTAGCCACTGTTTGTCGTGACTCGTCGAGCCTTCAAGTTGGTGGCAGTAGCCTTGGGGCGTTGGTCAATAGCGGAAACGGAGGTGCCATGTCGCTCGAACTCATTCACTTGTCGAGCATTGTGCGCGCTCCGTTTGTCGACCGAGATGGCGGCCGAATTGGTCGCGTCCAAGACCTCATCATTCGAGTTGGTACTGCCACACATCCACCCGTTACCGGACTTGTTGTTCGCATTGGCGGGCGTGATCTGTTTGTTGCCATTGGCAAGGTCGCCTCAATCGGTCCTCGCAAAGTGGTCTTCTCGGCCGAGCGAGTGGATTTGCGAAAGTTTGAGCGTCGACCAGGTGAGTTGTTGTTGGCCCAAGACCTGCTGGCACGTCATCTCATCAATCTCGTTCGAGGACGGCTCATCACGGCCAATGACATTGAACTTGCCAATGGCGAACGCGGTTGGGAGGTCGTCGGGGTTGATCCGGGACGGCGCCCACTGCTTCGGCGCTTGGTTCCTGGTCGGCTCTCGGACCGCGTGCAGCCCAAGCACCTCGTCGACTGGGAGTCGATTGAGCCCTTTGTGTCCCACGTGCCATCCGCGCGTCTGCGCATTCCCTATCGCAAGTTGGCCAAGTTGCACCCAGCCCAAATTGCCGATCTTGTCGAAGCAGCCAGTCACGAAGAAGGCGAAGAAATCATTGAAGCGGTTGGCGCAGACCGTGAACTTGAAGCTGATGTCTTTGAAGAACTCGACGTCGAACACCAAGCCGAGTTTGTGAACTCCCGCTCCGATGTTGAAGCCGCCCGGCTCATGAGCCGCATGGCCGCCGATGAAGCAGCCGACCTCATCTCTCAAGTTGACCAAGAACGCCGGGCTTCGGTACTTGAGCTTCTTCCTGAGCTACAACGGTTAAAAGTGAAGAACCTGCTGAGCTATCACCCCGACACCGCTGGTGGTGTCATGAGCCCAGACTTTGTGCTCGTTTCTTTTGGCTCGACGGTCGCACACGGCCTCGACGCCATTCGCCAAAGTCATGCCTCGCCGGAAAATCTCCATGTGGTGTTTGTCCTCGATGAGCATGAAAAAGTTGCAGGACACGTAACGGTGGTTGATCTGATTCGCTCCAACCCTGCGGCAAATGTCGCCACCATTGTTCGTCCCAATACCGCAACCGTTGCGGTTGATCACGACCTTGATCAAGTAGCTCGCAAGATGTCGGATTTCAACTTGACCGTTCTTCCAGTAGTTGATCGCGAAACCGGTCATGTGCTTGGCATCATCACGATTGATGACGTGATTGATGTGTTGTTGCCACAAGGTTGGCGTCGCGACTTTGGCACCGAAGAAGCAGGTCAGCCATGACCCAAAGCACACCTCGGACCTATCGCACCCCTCGTCGCATGAGTACTGCTGACGATGGGGCTGGACCTCATGAATCAAATTCCCCGCGGCCACTAGCGCCACAGGGAAGATCGTGGTGCATGGGCTGAGGCCACGGGGGACTCCCTCGTTTCTCTCGGTTCACCACTGCGAGTGTGCAGCGAAAAGGACCGAGAAGAAGGGAGGTGAGACATGACACAAGAACCACACAACAAGGGCGAACACACCATCCGTGGTGCCTTTGGCACCATTGACCATGGCTCGATGGAGCACACGACGTCATGGCGCCGCAAACTCTCCACCTTCTTCGCCATTTTGGGTCCTGGGCTCATTGTCATGGTCGGCGATAACGATGCAGGCGGAATTTCTACCTACGCCCAGGCGGGCCAGAACTTTGGCTATTCACTGCTGTGGGTATTGCCACTGCTCATCCCGGTGCTCGTCCTCAACCAAGAAATGGTGGTGCGTCTTGGGGCCGTCACCGGTGCCGGACATGCCAAATTGCTCCGTGAGCGATTCGGGCGTGGTTGGGCATGGTTTGCCGCCGGTGATTTGCTTCTCCTGAATTTCTTCACCATTGCTACCGAGTTCATTGGTGTCGGCCTTGCGCTCGAATACTTCGGGATTTCGAAATATGTGTCGGTGCCAATTGCGGCACTCGCGCTCGTGGCGATGACCATGTCGGGTTCATTTCGCCGGTGGGAACGGTTCATGTTCGTCTTTGTGGCGGCAAACTTCCTCGTCATTCCACTCGCGTTTCAGGCCCATCCAAAGGTGCATGCGGTCATCTCCGCCTTCACCCACCCACACATTGCCGGAGGAGAGACCTCTACGTCGGTTCTGCTGATCGTGGCCATTGTCGGCACGACGATTGCCCCATGGCAGTTGTTCTTCCAGCAGTCGAACATTGTGGATAAAAAGATCACGACTCGGTTTGTGAACTACGAACGGGTCGACACGGTGCTCGGCTCCTTCGTCGTTGTGCTTGCGGCACTGTTGCTGATCGCAACGGTTGCGGCAGCCGCAGCCTCATCTCCCGAACAAGGCCACTTCACCGATGGCCTCGGCGTTGCCAACTTGATCGGTGACCAGGTCTCGCATTTGGCCGGGAGTTTTTTCGCCATCATCTTGTTTAATGCGTCACTCATTGGTGCGGCGGCAGTCACCCTGACGACGTCGTATGCCATTGGTGATGTGCTCACCGTGTCGGTCTCACTCAACAATGGATGGCGTGAAGCGAAAGCCTTCTACGGTGCGTTTGCTGGCCTCGTTGCCCTCGCGGTGTTCTTGATCTTGTTGCCGGGGGCACCACTTGGACTGATTGTGACCGCCGTCCAAGCGCTCGCAGGCATCTTGCTTCCTGCGTCCACCATCTTTTTGCTCATGTTGTGCAATGACCGTGCCGTTCTTGGGCCTTGGGTGAATAAGCCATGGCTCAATGCTGCAGCAACGGTGGTCATCTCAATCCTGTTTGCCCTGTCGTTCACGTTGACCTTCACCACCATCTTCCCCGCAATTGATGTGGTGAACCTCATTTCAGTGCTTTCCGCTGTGCTCGCCGTCTTTTGGGTTGTGGCTGGAGTGGCAATGCTCTTCTATCGCCGCTCCAATCCTCGTGCGCCCATTGAGTACACCGGTCGACGAGAACTGTGGCGCATGCCACCAGTTGCACTCCTTGAGCGACCAACGTGGACGCGGACTCGTCGACTCACGATGTATGCCATGGGTGCGTATCTCGTAGTGTCGATTGCGTTGTTATTCGTTCGAGCCGTGGTGCTCGCAACGGGAGGAAATTGAGATGGCGTCGTCATTGCTGTGTGTCCATGCCCACCCTGATGATGAAGTGCTGTTTACCGGTGGCCTTTTGGCGCGAGCGAGCGACCAAGGCCACCACACGACGCTGGTGACCTGTACTGACGGCAGGTGGGGTTATTCGCCTGGCTATGTCGAAGTTGGTCACGATGACCATGACCCTGACGCCACTGCGGCGCAGCGAACTGAAGACCTTCATGCGTCGGCTGCAATCTTGGGCGTGCGTGACGTCATTCAGCTTGGCCACTTTGACTCAGGGATGCGTGGCTGGGAGGTCAATACCTGGCCCGAAGCCTTCGTGCAGCAGTCAACCGAACGCGTTGCAAGCGACCTTGCCGCGCTCATTGACGAGCGCCAGCCCGATCTCGTTGTTACCTATGACCGCTTTGGCGTCTACGGCCACCCCGATCATGTGAAAGCACATCAAGTGACCGTTGCTGCGCTGCAGATGACCACGACCCGGCCGAAGTTCTTGGTGGTGACGGTCACTCCACAAAATGCTGCACGCATGATGTCGTCGTTTTCTCATGACACGGGGTTTTTGCCCCAGTGGCTGATTGACATGGGGGAGTTCGGCACTCCCGAAGAGGCAATTGTCGAGGTCATTGATGCACGCCCTTGGCTTTCGGTCAAGCGCGCTGCCATCAAGGCACACGAGAGCCAAGTCGACAATCACTTTTTCCTCGGCCTTGATGACGCGCAGTTTGCATCCCTGCTTGGCACCGAGCGCTACGCCCTTGGCGAAGTATGACGCAGAACCGCTTCGCAGTAGGGTGACGCCGTGACCACCACCCCGCTGTGCCTCATGGCTGTTCATGCCCACCCTGACGATGAAGCGGCGATGACCGGTGGCATTTTGGCCAAATATGCAGCTCAAGGCATCACGACCGTGCTCGTGGTCTGCACCGATGGCGCACTCGGGGACCAAGTCACCGGTGCCACGCCAACCGATGACCACCACGAACCAGACGCGGTTGCAGCGCACCGCTATGGCGAACTCATGAAGAGTTGCGAAGTGCTGTCCATTTCGCACTTGGAAACCCTTGGTTATCGAGATTCCGGGATGGAAGGTTGGCCACAGAACAACGAGGCGGGCTCGTTCTGGCAGACCCCGGTTGAACAAGGAGCCGCCCGCTTGGTCGAGCTCATTGAGCGCTACCAGCCACAGGTGGTCGTGACCTATGACGAAAACGGGTTCTATGGCCACCCCGACCACATCCAAGCCAACCGGATTACGAAGGCCGCACTCGAGCAGGTGTCATCAGTCGAGAAGTTCTTCTACACCGCTATTCCAAAATCTGAACTTCGCCAGTTTCAGCAAGCCATGATTGAAGAAGGTCAGGCAAACGCGGAAGAAGAACTTCCGACTGAATTTGGCACTGATGACGAGCTCATTGGCGCCATTGTCGATGTGAGCGACGCAGTGGCGAAAAAGCGTGCGTCGCTTGCCGCCCATGGAAGCCAAACCGACAGTTCATTCTTCTTGGCTATGCCCGAAGAACGATTTGCCCGGGCATTTTCTCGCGAGGCGTTTGTGACGGTCTTTGACCGAACGGGCAAGCCCGACGGCCTTGACGACGATCTCTTCGCTCGACTCCGCTAGCAGAGACGAGCGAAGAGCGACGTTCTAGTAGCGGTAGGTGTCGGGCTTGTAGGGGCCTTCGACGTGCACGCCGATGTACTCGGCCTGGTCCTTGGAAAGCTTCGTGAGCTTCACGCCAAGGGCGTCCAAGTGCAACAGCGCAACCTTTTCGTCCAAGTGCTTCGGCAACACGTAGACCTTGTTTTCATAGGACGCGGCGTTGGCAAACAACTCCATCTGCGCCATGGTCTGGTTGGTGAATGAGTTCGACATCACGAAGCTTGGGTGGCCAGTGGCGTTACCAAGGTTCATGAGGCGGCCTTCGGACAACATGATGACGCTGTGGCCATCAGGGAAGATCCATGCATCAACTTGTGGCTTGATGTTGTTGCGCACAATGCCGGGGAAGTTCTGCAAGCCAACGATGTCGATTTCGTTGTCGAAGTGACCAATGTTGGCCACAATTGCCTGGTGCTTCATGCGTGACATCTGGTCAACCGTGACGACGCCTTTGTTGCCAGTTGCGGTGATGATGATGTCTGCACGCGAGAGCACGTCTTCAAGCGTGGTGACTTCGTAACCATCCATGGCTGCTTGAAGCGCACAGATTGGGTCGATTTCGGTGACAATGACGCGAGCGCCCTGGCCACGGAGTGATTCTGCGCAACCCTTTCCAACGTCACCGTAACCACAAACAACGGCGACTTTTCCGCCAATGAGGACGTCAACTGCGCGGTTGAGGCCGTCGATCAAACTGTGGCGGCAGCCGTATTTGTTGTCGAACTTCGACTTCGTGACGGCATCGTTCACGTTGATCGCAGGGAACAGCAGTTCGCCGGCGCGCTGCATTTCATAGAGGCGGTGAACGCCAGTCGTCGTCTCTTCAGAAACGCCAACAATGCCCTTCACCATCTCGGTGTAGCGGGTGGGGAACTCGGCCAAGGAGCGGTGCAGGAGACCCAAGATGATGGCGTACTCCTCGTTGTCGGCAGTGTCGACGGCAGGAACAAAGCCCTTGCCTTCAAACTCCACGCCCTTGTGGACGAGCAGTGTTGCATCGCCACCGTCGTCCAAGATCATGGTTGGGCCTGCGTGGTTTGGCCACACGATGGCTTGTTCCGTGCACCACCAGTACTCGTCCAAGGTCTCGCCCTTCCAGGCAAAGACGGGAACGCCAGCTGGTGCGTCGACGGTTCCGTTCGGTCCAACAACGACTGCTGCTGCAGCGTGGTCTTGGGTTGAGAAGATGTTGCAGCTCGCCCAACGAACGTCTGCGCCAAGCTCAACGAGTGTCTCAATGAGCACTGCAGTTTGAATGGTCATGTGTAGCGAACCAGTGATTCGAGCGCCAGCAAGTGGCTTCTTGGCGCCAAATTCCGCCCGCATCGCCATGAGGCCAGGCATTTCCACTTCGGCGAGTTGGATTTCTTTACGACCAAACTCCGCAAGTGAGAGATCGGCGACTTTGAAGTCGTTGTGCGACATGATGATGCCTCCAAATTGACAGGGCGCGCGGCCACGAATCGGTCTGCGTTTGCCCGCCCCTCTGGGCTCGACGGCACAACACACCTAGTGTAGCAATCGAACGCTGAATTTTGCCCTTCACCACGACTAGTCGGTCAGTTGGCGCTTGCGGCGAGATAGTGACCGAGAGAGTCGAAGTAACTTTCCATGCCGGCTTGCGCTTGTGCTGCTTCGCCATCGGGCAAGGTGCCGAACTGGGTGAAGCGCACCGCAGTCCCGCCAGAAGTTGCCGTAAAGCGAATGGTGACGTGGTGAAACTCCGTTGCCGCGTCAGCGAGGAGGAACGCTTCGGCTGATTCGGTGTAGTGCATGGTGTGGCAGAGAAGTTCGTGCGGCGTAACCTCGAGATAGCGGCCGTAGAAGTAGGGCACAATTCCATACGTTGACGCATCGATACCAATCGACCATTTGCCGCCAACGTGTGGTTCTGAAACTGCCGAGCCAGCCACGGCGGCAAGGTCTTGTGGGTGATACCACTCCTGCAGCGCAGCAGAACTCGTCCACGCATCCCACAGTGTTGGTGGTGTGTAGGGAAAGACGCGCTCAACGAAATAGAGCTCGGGAAGGGTCATGACAATCGCTAGACGTTGAAGCGGAATTCAACGACGTCACCATCAGCCATGACGTAGTCCTTGCCCTCCATACGGACTTTGCCGGCGGCTTTGGCACTCGTCATGGAGCCTGCAGCCACGAGGTCGCGAAAGGCCACCACCTCTGCCTTAATGAAGCCGCGTTGAAAGTCGGTGTGAATCACCCCTGCTGCTTCTGGAGCCGTGTCGCCAACCTTGATGGTCCACGCTCTTGCCTCCATGGGACCGGCAGTCAAATAGGTCTGCAGGCCAAGGGTGGAAAATCCCTGGCGGATGAGTTGATTGAGCCCCGGCTCGTCTTGGCCGTAGCTTGCCAACAAGTCCGCAGCATCATCAGCGTCAAGTTGGGCAAGTTCGGCTTCTAACTGCGCACACAGCACGACGGCTTCCGCCGGTGCGACCAAGCTTCGAAGCTTCGCGTGAAGGTCGGTGTCGCTCAGTTGTCCTTCATCCACGTTGAACACGTACAAGAAGGGCTTGGCCGTTAACAAGTGCAAGTCATGAAGGGACGCAAGGTCCACTTCACCATTGGCAGCAGCAACCGAGATCGTTCGACCGTCGTTCAAAATGCCATGCGCGATTTTTGTTGCGGCCAACTGATCGGCGAGTTCGGGTGAGCGCTTGGCTTCTTTTTCAAGCTTCGGCAGTCGGGCATCGACGGTTTGGAGGTCAGCCAAGATCAACTCAGTATTGATAGTCTCGATATCGCTTGAGGGATTCACGCCACCGTCTACGTGGATCACGTCGTCGTCATCAAAGGCGCGCACGACTTGGCAAATCGCATCGGATTCTCGGATTGCAGCGAGGAACTTGTTGCCGAGTCCTTCACCTGTTGAGGCACCGCGCACAATTCCGGCGATATCGACAAAGGTTGTTGCCGCTGGAACAAGACGACCAGATCCAAAAATCTCGGCGAGCACGGCTAAGCGGCTGTCGGGTACTTCAACAACGCCAACATTTGGCTCAATGGTTGCAAATGGGTAGTTCGCCGCCAATACGTCGTTTGCCGTCAATGCATTGAACAGCGTCGACTTGCCAACGTTCGGGAGCCCCACAATGCCAATAGTCAGTCCCATGCCACACCTCCGGCGCCACATGGTAGGCGACGGGGACTCCTGCTCAGTGCCCGTTCAGGAAAAACAAGAGTTCTTACCTCCCCCTTAGGTGCCACCTGCACACTTGTGTTGAAGGTTTCTACGATGAATGAAAGGAGTTGAACATGTTGCGACCAACGATTCTTTCGCTGTGTGGTCTTTGTGCAGTTGCCGCGATCACCGTGGCCATGCCAAGCGTTCAATCCGACAACGCCCCAACAACGTCAACGATTGGCTCCCAGCAAACCGCTGGTTCGTCAACGACTGCAGCGCTTCGCGCCGAAGCGGCCGCGCTCGCCGCACGCCTCGCCGCTGCGAGGGCAGCCGCAGGTGCGAACTCGGCTGCAGGCTCAGCCACGACCACTGCTCCTGCAACTGGTGCTCAAGGGACCAATGTGTCGACTCGTCAACCACGACCAGTGACGGCGCCGGCGACTAGCGAAACAAAGGAGCTTTCCGATACCGCTCAAGAGCCTTCAACGTCCATCTCGCCAACAACGACGACCAGCGCAACGCAGGGCTACTACGACGACGATGACGAAGGCGACGACGATGACTGGGGCGACCGATGACGACACCAAAAAGTGCCGCCACCGCATCGCTGCTTGGTTGTGTTGGCGTGACGGCTGTTGCGCTGAGTTGGGTTGGTGCGCAAGTCGCACCAGCCACGGTTGCCGCGGTGCCAACACCTTCCACGGTGACGAGCACCTCGACCACCTTGACGGCTGAACAACAGCAACTCGCGGCCACCATTGCCCAAGAACGAGCCGCACTCGCGGCACTGAGTGGCACTTCGGCAACCGTGCCACCTCGTTCAGCGTCTGGATCATCGGCAACGAGCGGAGGATCTTCGACGGCGACACCAACGACGCCGACGGTTACCAGAACCACGACAAGGACTCCGGTGACAACGCCGTCGACCGTGCCGCAGGCAACGCCGACCACGGCGTGGGTCCCACCAGTCACGGTCGTGACGTCAGGAGCTTCCGGTGCCATTCGGTAGTGCTGCCGCAAATGCCGAACGCGAACTTATTGTGCGCACGACCTCAGCCATGGCCTCGGTTATTGAGGTCCTGATTGATGGCTCGAACAGCGAAGGGGACCGCGCACTCAAACTCGTTGATGACGTTTTTGCTCGCTACGAGATGGCCTGTAGTCGTTTCGCCGAAGAGAGCGAGCTCAATTGCTTCCTTCGAGGGAGAAGGTCTCAGTCGCTCTCGTTGACACTTGGCACGGTTCTTCGCGACGCCTATGCGGCTTATGTCGAAACCAATGGGCGCTTTGATCCGCGGGTTCGAAAGGTGCTTGAAGATCTTGGCTACGACGTCACCTACTCGGCACTTCGTGAGCCCGACGTAGCGCCTGAGCCACAACCAATCGTTGTTCCATGGGGCAACCCACTGAAAAATGGCGCCGGCTTCATTGGCGTAGTGCAGGACCAGTCGCTCGATCTCGGTGGGATTGCCAAAGGCGCCGCACTTCGCGCCGCTCGAGACGCACTGAACCTGGCTGGACTTGAAGGTCTCGTTTGCGCCGGTGGAGACGTCGTTGTTGCAACAAGGAGCGAGCATCGCCCATGGCCAATCGCGATTGAAGATCCAATCCCTCATGCTGTTGACCCCATTGCGACCATTGAGCTTCGAGTCGGTGCGGTGATGACCTCGTCGGTTCGTCTTCGTCAATGGCGTGCTGGGACGACCCCTGTGCACCATCTCATTGATCCAAGAACGGGAGCTCCAGGGGGAAACGGTCTTGCTTCGGTCACCGTCATCGGCGCTGACCCGGTGGTGGCCGAAGTGTGGTCAAAGACCTTGTTCTTGGCTGGGTTTAACCAAGGTCTTGCCGAGGCAGAAGATCGTCAGCTCGCTGCGATCTTCGTCTCGAGAGAAGGTGACGTTGCGGTGAGTGAACATGGGCAACCCTTGGTGACGTGGGTGCGCCCCTCATGACCGCCACACCAACACGGCCTCGGCAATCGCCAGTGCGAACGCCCGTCGAGACCTCATCGAAGAAATGGTGGACTGCTGCTGCAGCGGCCTTTGTCTTGACCATTGCGGTGGCAAAGCTTGTACTGACCGTTCGGTCATCAATGTTGCCATGGGTACTTGGACGTGGGCTTGGCCTTGCCGCAATCGTGGCACTTGCGGCACTCAGTCTTGTAGGCCTGTGGCGACGCCACCCACTTCGGGCCAGCCTGCCAGTCCTCAAACCTGCAGCACTTGCGACGGTGCATACCGTGTTGGCCTCGGCCACGATGGTGTTGCTTGCTGGTCATGTTGTGGCGATCTTGGCCGACTCGTATGCCAAGGTCGGCATTGTTGGTGCCCTCGTGCCAATGCAGTCGGCCTATCAGCCGTGGCCAGTGACGCTTGGCACCGTATCGATGTGGTTATTGCTGCTCATTTGGGCAACTGCTCGGTTGTCGAAATCAGTAGCAAAGCGAAGTTGGAAAGCGGTCCACCGTGCGTCGATGTTCACGTTTGGCTGTGTTTGGCTGCATGGTCTCACCGTTGGTACGGACTCGGCCAAGCTGCGCCCCGCCTACATCGCCATTGGTGCGGTTGTCATTGCGGTGTGGCTGAGTTCAGCCGCCATGCAAACCATTGCTGTAGCCAAGAAGCGCAAACTTGCGACTCGTGGTGCTACTCGATGATTGCTTGATAGACGAGTTGGCTGAGCTCAGGACGAATTGGGTAGGTCGTTGACGGAATGAGCTGGGTGAAAAATTGCACCGTTAGCTGTTCAGTTGGGTCAACAAAGAACGCCGTAGAGGCCATTCCTCCCCAGTAGAAGTTGCCATGGCTCGCAATCATCTTTGACGCCAGCGGATTGAGCGTCACGGCAAAGCCAAGGCCAAACCCCACGCCGTCGTAGGCACTTTCACTGAAACCATCGACTTCTGCTTCGCGAAGGTCAACGCCACCGGGAAGATGGTTTGCTGCCATGTAGTCGAGCGTGCGTGGTCCAAGAATCCGAGCGCCATCGAGTTCGCCTCCACGAAGCAACATGGTGGTGAACCGGTGATAGTCCGCTGCGGTTGACACCAGGCCGCCGCCACCAGAGAGCCCAGCGGGACGAACCTTGCCCCACTTGGCCATGGACCCGGCTTGGAAGAAACCATCGCCCAAGGTGGCGTACAGCTCGGCCATGCGGTGTTGTTCTTCTTCGCGGCAGACGAAGGTCGTATCGTGCATCTTGAGGGGCGTGAGGACTCGTTCGGCCAAGACCTCGTCGAGTGGCTTGCCTCCGAAGATTTCACACAGTCGACCACAGACATCGGTCGCCACGGAGTAGCTCCAGCGTGTGCCTGGCTGGTAAAGCAAGGGCATCTCGGCCCAGCGATCACAAGCTTCTTCCAAGGTCTGGTCGAAACGGAAGGCGAATTCCATGTCGGCCAAACGGTGGATCTCATCGCACGGGTGAAGTCGCGTGAAACCGTAGGTGAGTCCAGCAGTGTGGCTAAGTAAATGCCAGATGCGAATGGGCTCTGTCGTTGGCACCGTGGTGGGGTTATGCGCCGCGCCACCGGCATAGACACGCGTCTTGGCAAAGGAGGGGATGTACCACTCGACCGGGTCGGTCAACTGGAAACGCCCCTCTTCAAAGTAGGTCATGAGTGCCACGGAAGTAATGGGCTTGGTCATGGAATAAATACGCCAAATGGTGTCGGCAGTGACGGGAGCTTGCGCTGCGACGTCTCGGTAACCACCGGCACCAATGTGGGCGATCTCACCTTCGCGGGCGACGGTGATGAGATACCCAGGGATCTTGCCGTCGGCTACGTACTTGTCAAAGTGCGTGTCAATGCGACGAAGGCGGTCAGCGTCAAAACCCAGTTCTTCCGCGTCAACAGTGACCGATAGTGATGGCGACATAGGTACTCCTTGAACTCTGCGCTTCATCGAGTGCAGCACTCAACGAAGCAAGACTAGGTCGTGGTGCGACCAACAATGGCGAGACACATCTCATCAGAGGATCCATCGCCCCAGGTGATGTAGCGATTCGGCAAACTCCTCGTTTGCGGGAGCAAGCTCCTCAGAACAGGGTTGTAGGTGCAAGTGACCGAAATCTTGTCGCTCTTGGTGACGTGCACCGGGGGAACGAGCACTGTCCCACGCTGGAGGTCAAAGTTGTACGACGTTTGGTTCATCAGTACTTGCTCATCTGGGGTTCCCGCGTTGAGCTTCACCACCATTGATACGCCGAGCATGTGCATGTGGGGAGCGACCGACTGAATGTAGCCAGCGCCTTGGTTCGGCAACGTGCACGATGTCGTAACGACGGTTGCCGAGTCTGCAGGAATGGACTTCGAGCGGCCACAAATGAATTCAATCAAGTTCACAAAGTTCACTTCACCTTGCCCGAACCGTGCCTTCAAATCCGCCATGGACTTTGCGCGTGAGCACAACGGCCCCTTCTTTCCTGCTGGGCAAGGAAGGTCTGGTGGTGCGACGTAGGTGTCGATTTTGAGGGGCTTCAGTGTTGACGTTGCCGTGGGTTCGGTGATGAGCGTCACGGTTGACTTGTCAATCGGGCTCTTGCCACCTTTCATCCCAACAAGCAGGTTGTAGTGAACCTGGACAATGATGAAGGCGCCGGCTGGAAGGGGCATTCCGGTACCCGCTGGCTCATAGCTCGTGTTGTGACCTGGACCTGATGCGGCGAGCCAAGGCTGACGTCCAACTTCAGAGATCTGTGATGGCGTCCCGGTGAGCTGTGGGGCGCCGAAGCATGTCCAGCCTTTGCCCTTGTTATCGATCTTCTTTGCTGCTGCCAAGTCGCTTGGGTAGCCCAAGTACAAGATGACGTGGTGGACTTGGGTGGTGGTTGGACTAAAAGTCGTTGCCGTAATCATCTGGTCAGTCGTGTTACCGGGGTAAAGCAAGCTGCAGTGATAGTTATCAGTGCCACCCGTTGGTGGCTTGACCGGTGTGAACGGGCTCAACTTCATCGTGATGGAGTTGGGGCTCGTGTGGCGAACAACGGAGCTTTGACGGGGTGACGCAGCGCTGAGCGACACCATGGTTGCACTGGCAACAATGCCGGCCAGTGCTGAAAGTGCTGCTCGCGAAATGGTTTTCGTACGCATGGATTCCCCCCGGAAGATGTGAACTCACCATAGGGCCAGTGATGGTTGCGGTCAATGCTCATGCTGAGAGTGGCTGAAACACGAAAGCGCACTTCCACTAGCCTTCCGGTGAACAACTGAGGCAGGAGTCACCATGGTGGATCTAGAAAAGTCGAAGCAAAAAAGCCGCACCGTTGCAACTGCGAAGAAGAGCCGAGCAGTAACTGGCCAAAAGAAGCGTCGTTCGGGCCTCATTGGTTGGTCTGCGGTCGCCGCGGTTTTGGTTGCTGTTGGTGTGATTGTTGTTGTGAGCCTTTCGGGAAGCAGCGAGTCATCGTCGAAGTACACCTTTGAAAAGGCGCCCGCATCGGTCGTAGACCCGGTCGTCAATGTCCCATTGGCCAGCTTTAATGGCGCAACATCGGCACCAAATGTTCCTGGTGCTCCGTTGTTGCCAACAAAGGGCCAAGACATCTTGAAAGTGAAAAATGGTGTTGGACAGACGCTTCCTTACGTCTACTACGACGGTTCGGAGCACTGCCCGTACTGTGCAGCGCAGCGCTGGGCAATTGTTGCTGCCCTTGCTCGTTTTGGAACGTTCTCCAACCTCGGCCTTACGACCTCGAGTGCGGTTGACGTGTATCCATCGACCAACACCTTCACGTTTTGGAAGTCGAAGTATGTGTCGGACTACATCACGTTTGATTCGACCGAAAACCTGACCAACATCGTGTCGGGCAATTCCTATCTCCCGTTGGAAAAGCGATCGGCGTTCAACACGAAACTCGTCGACAAGTACGACAACCCTCCCTTTGTTCCCGAGTCAATGAAGGGCGGATGGCCATTCATGGACTTCGGCAACCAAGTCATCGCACCTGGGCCGACTTACAGTCCGGCCTACTTGCAAGGCATGACTTGGCAAGAAATCGCAGACTCGTTGAAGCACCCAGAGACGCCAGTTGCCCAGCAGATTCTGACGGCGTCGAACTACTTGAGTGCAGCAGTGTGCGCCATTGATGGTCAGCAGCCTGCATCGGTGTGCACCTCATCAGGTGTTCGCGCCGCTGCGGCGAAGATCCCGCTCAAGTAATTCTTCTCCAGAGTCGTGTAACACCCACTCCGTATCCTTCACCTTGTCGGCGCTGCTTCCGAGCCGCTGAACCCACCATCGATGTTCGATGGTGACTCAATGCAAGGAGAACTCATGGGTGGATTCATCATCGATACCGCAACGACGGGAAAGCCGACGTTCGAAGAAATCGAAGCCGCAGCAGAAAGCCTTGCGAGTGTGACCGGCCAAGTCAGAGGCGGAGCAGCGTTCTCGGCCATCATGAACGCAGCCAATGGAGCTGCCCACCTAGCAACCGGCTGGTGGCTCATGGCTCGTGGCCTTGCCGCAGAGATTGAAGACCTTCGGTGGGCTCCTGACAGCGGTCCTGTTCCCGCTCCTGGTGCCATTGAGGCCCTTGCGATGATTGAAGACGCCACGAGCGAACTTTGTGCTGCTGCTGATGTTGTCGTTGCTGCGCTCGCCGGTGGCGTTGACCCGCTCAACGATGAAGTGGTGGTGAAGGCCCTTGAACGTGTTGTTGCGCATGGCAAGACGGTCTCGCTTTGGCTTCGACGCATGGCAACGATCAGCCTTGGTGTTGCGGCAGTGCTTCCCTGGAATGACGCCGTTGCTCGGGCCGATCGCGCCGCAGTGGCTGCATTGCTCGATACTGACGGACATGTAGCGCACATCGTCGATGACGGACATTTGGCCTTGGCCGATACCTATGAAGGTTTGGCGGTTGAGCTCCGCGGTCTGTTTTGTCGAACGATTCTCGACAAGCACACTCGCGTGACCGTGCAACCTGTTGGATCGCTCGCGTCCGAAGTCACGTGGCGAATCGAAGCCGACACTGATGCGTTTGGCAATCTCACGCTGACCTTGTTTGGTGCATCGCAAGAGAACCAAGACCGCCTTGAGCGCCGAGGATGGTCCTTGACTGAAGCCGGCACCTACACGGCTGAATACGAAGACCCACTCCCGGTGGTACTTCCCGGCGGCCTCATCATTGACACCGTTCGCGATGAATTTGAGGTCGAGTATCCAGATGCGATTGTGGTGACGGTTAGTGAGATCCTCGACGCATTCTGGACGCCATTTAGCGACTAGCTCGCCATGGTGTTTCCTCGGCAACGCCGCCGCACCCTTGCTAGTCAAATGAGTGAAGGCCGTTGTCGGGCTCAGGGACGAAGAGTTGGTCGGAAGTTCATTCGCTGCTCGTTGGCACCAACTGCCACCGAAAGCGGAGTTCTCTTCGAGACGCTGCCGAAAATGATTGGCCGGTCAAGAGAAGATTGACCTGAAGAAGTCGATCACCGCTGCGCCGAGCAGGAGTGTGGCAACGAT
>CANFJV010000033.1 GCA_947447225.1 Acidimicrobiaceae bacterium | reverse complement strand
TCCTCGACGAAGCGTAGGCTCCTCTCGCCGAAGCTGAAGTAGTGCCCGATAGATCGACAGCGTTGAAGAGGGATCATCTTGCTGGACCGAGACAGCCTTGGTCGACGCGTCTGGAGGAAACTGCATCCATGCACCATTGACCCAACCGTGCGGAGGGCGGCCATCCCATGGGAGTGGCGCCCTTGCACCATCTCGAAAGCCTGGGTCAATTACCTCACCTGTGTTGAGTTGTGCATTTTCGAGGCCGAGCTCTTCACCTTGAAAGAGAAACGTCGTCCCTCGAAGCGTGCACACCATGACTGCCGCCGCTCGTGCTCGCGCAAGTGATCTCAGTCGAGTTGCGCTCCGCGGCGCGTCGTGATTGTTGAGGACCCACGTGGGCCAAGCCCCACGTGCATCGAAGTGCTCAATCACTCGGTTGACGATCTCTCGCCATGCCTCTGCAGTGAAGGGGCGAAACATCGGTTCAAAGTTGAAGGCGAGGTCGAGCTCATCGCCGTCACCGTGATAACTCGCAACGAGGGAAGCGTCGATGAGGTACACCTCCCCCACCATGACTGGATCGCCCTCATAGGCCTTCACCACCGACCGAATCTGTCGAAGAATTGGATGGATCTCTTCTCGGTGATTGAGCACGACGTGCGAGAGCACCTTCAGGTCCTCTGAGTCATCGCCGAACTCTGGGTCCTTGGCCAGAAGATGAATGACGTCCATGCGGAATCCATCAACCCCACGATCGAGCCAGAACCGAAGGGTGTCGGTCATTGCCTCACGAACGAGTGGATTCGCCCAATTGAGGTCTGGCTGCTCGGGGAGGAAGCAGTGGAGATACCACTGCGATGTGGTGTCGTCATAAGTCCACGCAGGTAGATCGACCCAACTGCGAACCCAATTATTCGGAGGACCCCCATCTGGAGCGCTATCACGCCATACGTAAAAGTCTCGATACTTCGAGTCCTTCGATGACTTTGCGTCGAGAAACCAGGGATGTTCGCTTGAGGTGTGATTTGGGACCCAATCGAGAATGATCCGCATCTTGCGTCGATGAACTTCACTGACCAATACGCCAAAGAGCTCTAAGTCGCCGAACAATGGCCAAACATCGGTGTAGTTCGAGACGTCGTAACTGAAATCAGCCATAGGTGAGGGATAGATAGGGGTCAACCACAAACAATCAACCCCTAGCCATTCGAGGTAGTCGAGCCGGTCAATGATGCCTTGAAGGTCTCCAATTCCGTCGCCATTCGAGTCAGCGAATGATCTCGGGTAGATCTGGTAAACCACTGCCTCTTTCCACCATGCATGCATGGCCTCACGCTAGAGGAAAGGTCCACCAATCTGCCTCGTGGCACCATGGCGGAGCCTCAGCGGACGTGCGCCTCGCAGGTCCTCGTCATTGATCGCCGACGTGCGAAGCGAGGACCAAGGTTCTCGAACATCACTTGCTTTCGAAGCGAGGCGGATCGTTGCGAGGTGGAGCAATCGCTCTCCCACCATGGTGGCGATCATTGAAAACGTTCAATGCTCACAACCGCGCAAATCCTGTTCGCGAAGTGTGGTCATTTCAGTTCTAACCTCTAGGCACGTCGAAGGAGGCGCCATGTCTGATCTATTTTCCATTGCAGGAAAGACTGCTCCTGTTACCGGAGGCTCACGAGGAATCGGCCTCATGATTGCCCGTGGCTACGTCGAAGCAGGGGCAACGGTTTATATTTCGTCGCGCAAGGCCTCAGTGTGTGACGCCGTTGCTGCTGAGTTGTCAGCCATTGGAACCTGTATCTCAATTCCAGCCGACCTCTCAACTGAAGAGGGCTGCAAGGGACTTGCTGATGAACTCGCCAAGCTCACTGATCACCTCGACATCTTGGTGAACAACGCAGGTGCGACATGGGGCGCACCGCTTGCCGAGACAGACGAGGCTGCGTGGGAACGGGTGCTCTCGGTCAACGTGAAAGGTGTCTTCCACGTCACAAAGTTCCTCACTCCCCTCCTGCAAGCAGCGGGAACAGCGGACGCACCAGCTCGGATTATCAACATTGGCTCGATTGACGGCATCCATGTGCCGTTGATGGAAACCTTTAGCTACTCCGCTTCAAAAGCTGCCGTCCATCAACTCACTCGACACTTGGCCAAGCGACTTGCCCCAACCATCACGGTCAATGCCATTGCCCCTGGACCATTCGAATCCAAGATGATGGCGGCAACACTCGATGCATTTGGAGAGCAAATCGCCGACGGCGCTCCGATGAAGCGAATTGGTCGTCCTGACGACATGGCCGGAACCGCGATCTATCTCGCCTCAAGGGCAGCCTCCTATGTCACAGGGGTCATCCTTCCTGTCGACGGTGGCATCGCCACAGTAGGTTAAGAGCCATGGACTTTCCTGCTGAAGAAGTACAAGCTGCCGCTGACCGATACGTTGCCATTCGTCATGAGATTCATGAATCGACTGACCCGAATTTCGGCCTCTTGGCCGATCTCTACACCGACGATGCCATCTACTACGACGCCTCTTGGGGTCGCATGCAAGGCAGCGACGTGATCGCTGCGTGGCTGGTTGACTCAATGGTTGGTCTCGATGACTGGCGCTTCCCAGTCGAGTTTGTTGCCATCTCCGGCAACAACGTCGTGGTCAAGTGGACGCAGATCATTCCAGGAACCAAGCCAGATGGCTCGGGCTACACCCAGTCGGCGTTCTCGCGCCTCATCTACGCGGGCAATGGCAGATTTTCCTACGAGGAAGACATCTATGACATGGCCCATGTATTAGAAGACGTCGCCGCGAGTGGTTGGCGCCCCACCGTTCCAATGAACGTTCCTCCCCGCCACCCAGATCGCAACTGGCAGCCAGCAAAGTAATTCATTCGGCTTAGGCCTTGGTGCCAAGCACCGCCGTCGTCTTGAGTTTCTTGCCGTCTTCAATGTAGGTGAGTCGAAGTCGGTCACCCGGGTGGAGTTCCATGATGATCGATGACAGGTCATCGGCTGTCTCGACGACCTGACCGTTCGCCTCAACAATTACATCACCTTGCTGAAGATTGGCGATCTCTGCCGGACTTCCAGGATTTACCTCCGCAATGATCGCGCCCTTCGACGTCTTGAAACCATATTGCTGCTGGAGTTGTGGCGTCATGGACAAGAGATACACCCCGAGAAATGCCTTGGTGCTGACCGCAGTACCGCCCTTTTCGAGTTTGGGAAGAAGATCCGTCAAGTGATCAGACGGGATGGCGAATCCAATGTTTTGCGCACTGGTGCCATCAGACGTCGATCCAGCCACCGCGGTGTTCATGCCAATAACTTCACCCCTGGCATTGAGCAGTGGCCCACCGGAGTTGCCAGGGTTGATCGCCGCATCGGTTTGAATCATGTTGGTGAGCGATTCCGTTGAGCTGCCATCTGAGGCATCAACCGCTCGACCAAGGGCGGAGACAATGCCGCTGGTCACGGTGGGAGTACCAGCAGCAAGTCCGAGCGCGTTACCAATGGCGACAACTGCGGTGCCAACAACTACTAGACGCGATTTCGCAAACACCAAGGGCGTCAGGTCGTGGGCGCCGACAATTTGAATGAGTGCTACGTCATTACTCGGGTCACGACCAATGAGCGCTGCAGCTTGTCGCTTCGTCTGACCTGACTGGGTCACGGTGATCGTGCCACCGGACGCGGCATTAGCAATGACGTGGTTGTTCGTGAGGACGAGCCCGTCTTCACTGATCACCATTCCCGTCCCTTGGTCTTGAGAGCCGTCGCCAGATGACTCAATCGACACAATCGACGGGAGAACCGTTCGCACCAAATTCGGAATCGATGCACCGTTTGGGAGGACCGCAGGTGGCGAGGAGGCGTCATGGACGGTGACGTAGGAGTGACCACCCTTACCCTCGCCGCCATTGAGGGCAACAATGCCCGCTCCGACGAGTCCACCTATGAGCGAGGCAACTGCAGCGACGGCGACCAAATTCCGCAAGCCACTGCGACGGCGTGGTTCGAGTGGTGGAGAAAAACCTTTGTCTTCATCGGAACTCCACGGATCGTCGCGCATTGCCTCGCGTGCCGCCGTGTTATCGGCACCAAGCTCCCAATTCGGATTTGACGGCTTCGAAGCCTCTTGATCGTGCACGTCACTCTCCCCGCTGCCCATAGTGACGGAGGCATCTGGAGGAGTAGGAAGTGGCCAGGTAGAAGGCGCGGTTGGCTCCTCGACGGCGTCGTTTTCATTCATTTCTTCGTTGGTGGAACCCATTTTTGAACTTCCTCCGTCACGTGAACACTTTGCTGGCTTGTGCAAACAGTGTACGGAGCAAAGCATTTCCTAGGGCTCGGAGTTGGTGAGAACTTCGTGAGACTTAGAAACGGCAAAGCACCATCACTCAGAGGCACTAGGTTATGCAGCGAAATGGCACAGCGCATGGAAATTGAACTGACGAGCAAACTCGACGAGGAGCGCTGGACTTGGCGCGCCGCCGGAGCAAAACTTCCGAAGGGGGTGCTCAACTCAAGCATCATCTCCCCTTCGGCAAAGCCCGGTGACATCGTACGAGCTGAATACGAACGAGGCATTGACGGCATCGACATTTTGTCGACCGACTCCGTCAAGCTTCGTGAAGAGCCCGACGCCGCATCTCGCATTGAGCTTGCACCTCGGGCCATCAAGGGTCCTGAAATTTCTGTCACCTACGCTCCAAAGGGCGGAGGCCGTAAGGGCCCACGCCGCGATGATGAGCGCGGTGGCAAGGGTCCTCGCCGAGAGGGCAGCCGTCCAAGCGGCGAAGGCCGACCAGAACGTGGCGACAAGAAGCCAACCGGCGACCGTCGTGGACCAAGCCAAGGTGGCGGAGCCCCTGGTGGCCGACCACGCCGAGAGGGTCGCCCAGAGCTTCCAGTGTCAATGGTGTATCGCAATGCGCTCCTTGCCACACTTGGGCCAGAGCAACTGCCCATCGCGGAACAACTCATTCGAGGTGGGATCGCTCAGGTTCGTCAAGCCATTGCCGAACAAGAGACTGCGGCAAAGGCATCCGGCGCAGCTCCAGTGGCAAAGGAGGCGATTTTGACGATTGCAGACCAACTCCTGCCACAAACTCGCCTTGCCTCATGGAAAGACCGGGCCCAGCCCGTCTTTGACGCCGGTGCAGAAGCGAAGCTTCGTGACCTTCGTGCCGTGGTCACCGCTGCTCGCACCGTCACCATGGACGACGACGCACGCGCAACGTTGAAGGTGATTCGTGAGCACTTGGACTCCAAGGTCAAAGCCATGGAATCGAAGTGGATTGAGCGCATCACGAATGCGCTTGACGCTGGCAAGCTCGTGGACGCGCTTGGCGTGGTCACGACTCCGCCAGACCTCGCCACTCGCTGCCCCGCCGAATTGGCCGTCCGGTTGGCCGATGAAGCAGGAAAGCAGATGAACGCTGACCTCGCACCAGCGGACTGGTTGGCACTCCTCACCGCAGTTGCCGCCTCGCCGGTTCGTCGAAATGTTGTGCCTGCAGGCATCCCTGATGACGGTTCAGTGAGAGGCGCAGCAATGAACGCAGCTGGAATGATTCCAAGCCTTGCGAAATTGCTTGGCCTTCGCATTCCACCACCCCCGCCACGCAAGGCTGCGGTGCGTCAAGCAGTTCTACCCGAATAGAACTCAGCGCTCGTTGAGCGCTTTTGACAAAACTAAAAGACGAGCTTTGAGTCCAGTGGACTCGGCGCGCTGCTTGCTGCGCCGATCCCCTGGCAGTACCAAGGACTCAATCCGAACGCAGCCCAGCTCTTTTGCCTTTTGTTCAGCGGCTTCCATAAGCGACGTTCCAAGACCCACCTCACGGGCCTCAGGATCGACGTAGAGCGCCTCTACCGTGAGCACCTCTCCAGCGTGCTCAATGAGGCAAAAACCGAAGAGATGGCCGTCTAGCAGGCCCACAAGCAATTCACGACCTCGACCCTCAACGGCGAGGCTGACTTCAGCTCTCAAAGCGTCGAGATTCTCCGTAAAGCGCTCGAGATACTCATTCCCGCCTCGATGCGACGTGACGCCCTCGAGTGCGGCGGCAACAAGGAAGGAAACCAAAGGCTCGTCCGCTGACTCAAACGGGCGAACAAAGGCCTCCATGGTTAGCTCGTTTGCGCCTTGCGCAATTGCGTCGCTCGGTGAAGAACCGTCGAACGCTTTCGATGGTCCTGCTCGTAGGCAAGCACCACGTCGAGCTCATCACTAGACAATCCTGGCAAGGCTGCGACGATTGCTGCAGCAGTCAGGCTGTCATAGTCAGCGATGACGGCATCAATATTCACTGCAGGTTCAGCAGATTGTTCCGTCGTGGTTTCTTCTTCGGTTGCCATGGCATCAACGAAGGCCTTTGCCCGACGTCGCAGTTCGTAGCTACCAAACGACACGGTCAGCTGACCCAGCATTTTCGCTTGCGCTAAATGCGGAGTAAGCCTGCGTTGCGTTTCTTCTGCCAATGATGGCAATACCTCAACGACGGCTTCCGCGAGGCCGGTAAAGGCCTCTACGAGACTCTCAAGACCCTCACGAGGCTGCTTTGAGCCCTCAGACGCAGTCACGGCAGAGTTTCTTCTTCTTGTCTGCCAACTGACTTGGGTGCTTCACCAAAAAACAACTCGTGCAGACGAATTCGTCAGGCTGCTTTGGTAGCACTCGGTCAGGATCACTTTTGTCTGGATCCTCAACAACATCGTCGTCTTCAGGCTCATCTTCAACGACCATCTTCTCTTTCAAGATTTCGTCGAGTGAGGCCTCTACATCGTCATCGGTGAGTTGCTCCAAGTCCTCGACGTCGTCGGTGACCTTTGGGACAAGAACAATCTCAGGATCTGGTTCGTCGAGTTCGTCGTCGAGTTCGTCACCGAGTTCGTCGTCTCCGAGCGCCTCGTCGTCGCCAAGTTCGTCGTCGAGTCCTAACTCGTCATCTAGTTCGAGATCCTCTTCAAGATCCTCACCACCGAGCTCGTCATCTAGATCTTCAGCCATGTTCCTCTTCTTCTCTGTCTGCGCCGGGAGTGTACACGGCTGGAGTGCCAAAGAGGTGGATAGAGAACAATTTCACGTCGTTCACCTCCACGTGAGGGTGGCGGGTCCCGGAGTCTTTGGCACCATCTCTTGCGAGCAAACTCGAAAGAGAAGTTCTCTACTCAACCCCGGGACCTTCCTCCGCCACTTCTCATCCCCCCGTACCGGTCGAGCTTTCGCCCCACCGGTCCCGAGTGGACGACGTCACAATAGCCAACTTTCGCTGCCCTTGAGAACGGAGTAAATCGCCGCCAAATTCTCGGGGTTTTAACTAGTTGGCAGCTTGAGCGGTACGCCGTTGCTCCGCGCGCCGCTCTGCTTCTAGGCGCTCCAAATCAGTCGCACCATGATCGACATAGGCCATGGAGTCCGCAACAAAGTGGTGCCCCGCAACCTCGCGCAACTCGTGGTGCATTTGCTGTGCAACACGTCGATAGCTCGGGTGGCCTTGTGGACCAGAGCGAAGCTCAATGAGGTGCATCGCCTCTCGAGCATTCATTTCCATGACGTAGCGAATGCGATAGGCCAACGCCACGGCGTAAGGAGCTTGAGCGGGGAAGTGCTCTTCTAAGTCCTCAGCGAGCGACCGACTGCGCTCGAGCGAAGCCACAAAACGATCTGCGACGCCTGACTCTTCAATGATTGCCGGTAAGTCAAACCCAAGATGTGTGGTCAGTGGCTGCCAGTCAACGGTGAGCAATCGGTGACGCTGCAAGTCTCGAAAGGCGCCGTAGTCGGTGACGAACTCGAAGCGATACGCGGTGGCTTCAAACGCGCGACCTGGCCGGTGGCGTCGGTTCTTCCGCTCGCCAACGTAGGCCGCGAACAGCTCTTGCTTGTCAGATGCCGACATCAGCTCAACCCGACGGCGAGCCTCTGCTTCAGACATCGACGAGTTCGCCACCACGACTTCGGTCAAGATTCGCTCTTCGCCATTTCGATCAAATTCAATGAGGCGAACTTCTGGTTCGTCGCTCAGCTCACCCTTGGTCAATGCGTCAGGCCACAGGCGTGAAACAACCGATGAGGTGGCGATTCGCGTTGAGGTGAAGTAGTCCGACCACTCCCCTCCCCGATCTGCAATATCGACCCGGCGAAGAAAGGAAGGGATCACCTTTCGAAGCTCTTCAAGCATCAAATCTGCATACGCCCGAGCTTCTGGTAATTCACTGGCACGAAGTCGGAGCAACAACAGCTCATAACTCTGTCCTGTGCCATACATACCCACATTCGACAGTGCGGCCGCTGGAAGGAGTCCTCGAACTGCATCGAGGGCTTTGGCACGAATGGCTTGCCGATAGACAAAGTCGGAGTCGCCAGGCTCTTGGGGATAGCGCTTGGTCAGCCACTGCTGAACCTCAGGTAAAAGCTCGGCGTAGCAGTCAAACATCCGGTCCATCTCGCCGATATAGCGAGCGCCGAGCGGAGATTCCAAAATCTCAGGCGCGCGGTAGTAGCGATAGTGGCCAGAAGGCAAGCGCGCGTCGTAGCCAAGATAGCGGGTCGACTGCTCGAGGTAACTCATGAGTCGACCCCACTCAAGCATTTTCGTCAGCACGTTTGACGCCTGTTCGCAGGCCAAATGCACGCCACCAAGTTGTGCAACAGAGTCGTCGCCGTATTCGAAGAAGACCTTTTCGTAGAGTTCTTCTGCACGACGAAGCCCGACGGTTGCATCGAAGGTCACATCGCCACTCATGTCGAGATCACTGATGAATTCGTCCAAGAAGAGTCGACGGAGACTCTTGGGGCTCCTTGAGTAGCGCGCAAACAGCGCACCTTTGACAACTTCTGGCAGGTTGACCAGCGCAAAGACCGGCTGGTCCAAGTTGGTCACATAGCGCCGAAGGATGGACTCTTCTTCCTCAGTGAACTGCTCTGCGACGTAGACCGGCATAGTGGTTCAGGTTAGAGGCCGAATGGTGGATTCGCGGTGGATGCCACCGATCCCCCGGCAATCACCACGTTTCTGAGTAGCGCCTCGACCGAGCGTCGGCATGCGTCGGCAATCGCGTCGTCTTGCGCCACCATTGCGACCTGTCCAGCAAGGTCTGCAAGCTGCTTTACCGACCGTACAAAGTCACCTGGAGCGATTTCACCAACATCAGCTGCAGCCACCTCCATCACCGTTGAAAACGAGGCGCCGCGCACCCACGAGGCCATTGCGGTTGCAAGACCTGGCTCAGGCAGACGTGAGCGATGGAGTCCTTGTGCTTCTTCTAAGAGACGAATGCGTTCACCGATCACCACTAACTCTGCGGCTCGTCCATCAATTTCGTCTCGGCGCGTGCCGCCAAGGCGATCGCCATTGACGTGCTTCTTCTTCCCACTTGACTTCGAACGCTTGGCGCCACCCTTGGGTACGTGGACCTTGGTCGTTTTTGCTCGTCGGCGTTCAAAGACGAGACTCGACAACACGCCAACGATGACCGCAGGTTCGGCATCAACAAAGACGCCATGTTCAAGCGCTTCAGAGAGAATGAGGTCACATTCGTGATAAATCCGACCGAGGCGATGACCTCGCTCGGTCAGTTCCCAGCCCTTGGTGTAGTGCAATGCCTCAAGTACCGAGAAGCGTCGTTCGAGCTGTGCCGCAGGGCCAACGCCTTTTTGCAGGGGAAGTTTTTTTGCTTCCCACGCTGCAAACGACTTCGCCAAAATCTCTTGAGCCGTCGCTTTGTCGTAGCGACGAATGAGGTTGCAGACCAGGTTGTAAGTCGGTTTGAACGATGAGCGGAGTTGCGGAGAGGGCGCTACCGCAATTCTCGCCATGTCAGCGAAACTCGATTCGGTTGAAAACACCGTTACCGCATGGCCTTCGTCGTCGAGTCCTCGACGTCCTGCACGGCCCGTGAGTTGCGCATACTCACCCGAAGTCAAGGTGGTGCGACCAGCTCCAGCAAACTTGGAAAACCGTTCAATCACCGTCGTTCGAGCAGGAACATTGATGCCGAGTGCGAGGGTCTCTGTGGCGTAGACCACACTCAAAAGACCTGCTTGCAAACACTCTTCAACCGCTTCTCGAAACGCAGGAACGAGGCCAGCGTGATGCGCACCGACACCACAGCACAGTGCATCTAACCACTCGTCGTAACCAAGGACGGAGAGGTCGTCATCGCTCAGACTTGCCACATGACGTTCGGCAATCTCGACAATGCGTCGGCGTTGTTCGCTCGTCGTTAACCGAATTCCGAAGCGAACACATTGCCGAACTGCGTCATCACACGCCGCTCGAGAGAAAATGAACACAATCGCAGGGAGCAACTCTTCGAGGTCCAAGAGATCAACGACTGCGGCGCGTCGTGGGCCAGCAATTGGCAAGGTCGAGTGCAGACGATTTTGGTGATACGCCGATCCCCTGCGCTGATCAATGGCTCGACGCATGAGTCCATCGAGTCGAAGCCCTTCGGCCGATGGTCGTTCGCCATCTAACAGGTCAATCAGTTCCGGCTCAAATTCGCCACGTCGATGGATAGCCACGTGGTGATGCAGACGAATGGGTCGGTCATGTTCGACAATGACCTCAATTGGACCACGCACCGAAGAGATCCATCGGCCGAGGTCCCCTGCATTGGACACCGTTGCAGACAAACAGATGAATCGAACGGTGGTTGGGCACATGATGAGTACCTCTTCCCACACGCCACCGCGATAGGGGTCTTGCAAGAAATGCACCTCGTCAAGCACGACGACTTCGAGGCGTGCTAGGTGGTGTGACTCAGCGAGCAGCATGTTGCGGAGCACTTCGGTCGTCATCACGACAATGGGAGCCTCTGGATTAATTGCCGTATCGCCCGTCAAAAGACCAACGCACTCTGGTCCATAGGTTGCAACGAATTCCGCGTACTTCTGATTCGACAATGCCTTGAGTGGCGTCGTGTAAAAGGAAGTACCACCTCGTCGAAATGCCTGTTCAATCCCGTACGCGGCAATGAGGGTCTTGCCAGAACCAGTTGGGGCTGTGACTAAGACATTGGATCCCCGATCGAGCGCATCAATGGCTTCTTCTTGAAACGGATCGGGCGGGAAACCCAAACGATGAAGGAAGCGCTCCCTCACCGCATCGGTGGTCGTCACTTCTTTAAGAGCTTGCCGATACCAATGGCGAGGAAATAGAAGCCGATCAGTGGACAGGCCAACACCAACATCGAAAAAGGATCTCCACTTGGCGTAAAGACCGCAGCCAAGGTCACCACACCAATGATGGCTGCTCTCCAATAGGCAAGGAGTTGCTTCGGTGTCACGACGCCTACTAGTTCAAGGGCAACAAGTACCACCGGGAATTCGAAGGTGACGCCAAAGGCAAGCATCATCGTCACAATCAGCTTCAAGTACGACGTGGGGTCGAACAGTGGGTTGACCGACGGTCCGCCAATGGTGATGAGGAACTGCAGCGCATGCTCAAACGTGAAGTAGGCAAGCACCATTCCAGCCAAGAACAATGTGGTTGCGGCGAGCACGAACGGCAGTGCGTATTTGCGCTCCTTGGCCTTGAGGCCAGGCACCACGAACTGCCAAGCCTCAAAGAGCATCACGGGAAGCGTGCAACACAACGATCCATAAGCGGCAATCTGCACCCGCAGTGCCAGACCATCGAGCGGGGAACGAATGTACAACTGGCACTTCGTCGGACCCGCCGCCCGACAATACGGAGCCTGGAGAAAATCGAGAATCTGGGGATAGATCGCAAAGCAAACAATGGCGAACACCAAGAACACACCCGCAACCACAATGACGCGCTTGCGAAGTTCACGAAGGTGTTCCATCCATGGCATCACCGCGCCGTCGCGAATGACCTCGTTGCCTGTTGCTTGATCGTCCGTCATTTCAGTTCAAACTCGGATCACCAAAACCACCAGTTGGTGGCTGGGAAGCAGGGCGACTTGGCACCTCATCGGTTGCATCAAGCTCAACGAGCGCGGAAGGGTCTTCGGGGAATGCGTCGTCATGGGTCGGCGTCACTGCACCTGGGTCCTCTCGGACAGGTTCGCTCGCGATGTCGAAGTCTGCAAGTTTGTTGAGCAAACTGACAGGAGATCTGGCCATACGAGCCATCTCGCCGGTCGAGGGGAGATTTGGCATCTGCTCTCTAAAGCCAGTTTCAATCCGGTTCTGATAGTCCTTGATGGCATTCCACAGGCCGCCCACTTGTCGGGCGAAGCCAGGAAGCTTGTCCGGCCCGAGCAGGACAATGCCGATGAAACCAATCACGAGGAACTCAGTGAGGCTGGGCAGGTGCACAAGCGACATCCTACCGAGATACACACCGTCGTTGGCGGCTAGGTGAAAGGTGTTCTCAGAGTCCGTCGATCAGCTGATCGACGCGAACATCGTGAGAAACAAAGGGGTCTTTCATCAACACCGTTTTTTGAGCCTCATCGTTCAACTTGAGATGTACCCAATCGACGGTGAAATCCCTTCGACGTTCTTGGGCACGCTTCACAAACGCCCCACGAAGTCGTGCTCGAGTGGTCTCTGGAGCCTTCGAGATTGCACGATCAATGGCTTTGTCGCTCACCATTCGTTCGGTCAAACCGCGACGCTCAAGACGAAAGAACAATCCCCGTTCAGGATCAACGTCGTGATAGTTGAGATCAACGAGGTGAGCCCTTGGATCGCCCAGCTCAATCTCTTGCTTTTGGCGTAACCGCTCAATGAGGTGATATTTGAGTACCCAGTCGCATTCCCGACTCAGCGAGAGTGGGTCAACGCAAAGCTGCGCAAGGCAATGCCCCCACATGGCAAGGGCTTTCATGAGTTGCGGCGGAAACGCTCGTCGCTCAGAGAGCTTGACGGCGCGTTCGTAGTACTCCTGCTGGATCTCCAGGGCTGAAAGTTCACGACCATTGGCCAGACGGACCTTCTTCGTGCACGTGATGTCCTGTGAGATTTCACGGATTGCCCGAATTGGATTTTCGAGAGTCAGATCTCGAAGAATGACGGCCTTGTCTTCAAGCATCTGCAACATGATCGCGGTAGCGCCAACCTTTAAGTAATTGGTGTACTCACTCATGTTCGAATCACCAACAATCACATGGAGGCGTCGATACTTCTCGGCATCGGCATGAGGTTCATCTCGGGTGTTAATGATGGGTCGAGATCTCGTGGTGGCGGACGAGGTTGACTCCCAAATATGTTCTGCACGTTGCGAAAGGCAATACAGCGGACCTTTGCTCGTCGTTACGATCTTGCCCGCACCAGCCCAGATCTGGCGAGAGACAAGAAAGGGGATCAGCACCTCTGAGTAGTTCACGAGGTCACTTGTTCGGTCGGTCAAATAGTTTTCATGACAACCATAGGAATTCCCTGATGAATCAGTGTTGTTCTTAAACAAAAACACCTGACCACGAATACCCTCTTCATTCAGGCGCTCTTGCGCACCAGCGACGAGTCCTTGGAGAATGCGCTCCCCTGCCCGATCATGAGCGATCAGGTCGGAGAGGTCGTCGCACTCTGCGGTGGCATATTCGGGATGGCTGCCAACATCGAGATAGAGCCTCGATCCGTTCTCCAAAAAAACGTTCGAAGAACGACCCCAGGTGACGACTCGACGAAACAAGTATCGAGCAACCTCATCAGGACTCAGTCGCCGTTGTCCGTGATGGGTGAAGGTCAAGCCAAATTCAGTTTCAATGCCGAAGATCCGGCGCTCCATCGCGCCTAGTTCTGCTCGCTCAACAGTGCTTCAAGCGCCCCACCAGTCACGCGGGCAAAGCATCGTCGGCCGTTGGTTGCCGATAAGAAGGCCACTTCAAGTTCTTCATGCGACAACGAGCGATCGGGGCCGCTCAACGCTGCGACCGCACCACGAAGGGCTTGGCCAAGACCGTTTGTTGCGTCGTAGGACTCAAGCATGCGATCCGCAATTTGCGAAGACTCGCCACCAAGAACCGCGAAATCATGGCGATCGGTAATTGTGCCTTCGTAGCCGACGTGATACAGCTGCGTCTGCCGATGGGCGGCGCCAAGCTCTGCCACCACCAGCTCTACTTCGAGAGGCTTCATGTGTTCGTTGGCAAACACACTGCCGACATACTGCGCATACGCATTTGCGAGTGACTGCGCATCAACATCTTCTCGCGAGTAGGCAAGGCCTTTCATATCGGCTTGCCGCACGCCAGCCACTCGAAGTTGGTCGTATTCGTTGTACTTGCCGACGCCACCAAAGGCAATTCGGTCATAAATTTCGGAAATCTTGTGGAGCGACCGTGACGGATTCTCCGCAACGAGCACAATGCCATCAACCGCAACAACAGCAATGAGTGAACGACCGCGGGCAATACCTTTTTGAGCGAACTCGGCCTTGTCCTTCATCATCTGTTCTGGACCGACGTAGTACGGCATGCTCATGACTTCACCTCCCGCAGTGCTTGACGATCGGCAATCACGGATTCGAAACGAGCAACCACGTCAGATTCTGAGATCGTGCGGTAACCGTTGACATCAACTGCAGCCACAATTGGGTAAATGCCACGAAGTGGATCGGGGCCTCCAGTTGCGGTGTCTTCGTCCGCTGCGTCATAGAGCGAGGCAACAACGAGGTCAATGGCCGTCGATTCGCTGAGCGAAGGACGAAATCCTGCCTTGAGCGTTGCCTTGGCATGCACTGCTCCAGACCCAACACAGGCAAAATCGGTCTCCTCGTAGCGGCCACCGAGGGCATCGAAGTCAAAGATCCGACCAACGCCGCGGGCCAAGTCATAGCCACAAAACAACGGCAGGACAATGAAGCTTTGCATTGCGAGCGGCATATTGGCGCGAACCATTTGCGAGAGCTGGTTGGCCTTTCCCTCCAAGGAAATGGAAACCCCTTCGACCTTTTCGTAGTGCTCAAGTTGCACTTGGAACAGTGCAACCATCTCCATTGCCAAAGCGGCCGAACCAGCAATAGCAATGGCAGAGTGTCGGTCCGCTGGGTAGACCTTTTCCACCGCACGATTCGCAATGGAATGTCCAGCAGTTGCACGGCGGTCCCCGGCCATGATCACGCCACCGTCATACTTGATCGACACAACCGTCGTGCCGTGCCGATGCGGAAGGTCATCGCTCGAAGAAAACTTCGGCAATTCGGCTCCTGACTTTGCCAAAAGACTCAAGAAGTTTGAACCCGGGTCTTCAGTAACTGGAAACAAAGGAAGTCCCATTACTCGCCGCCCTTTTGCACGTAGTTCTTAATGAATTCATCGGCGTTATCTTCCAAGACTTCATCAATCTCATCGAGAAGGTCATCAAGGTCATTTTTCAATTTGGCTGCCGTGTCAGCGCCAGCAACCGTCGATTCTTCAACGATGACCTCATCGTTGCGACCACCGTCGCGGCGTCGAACTTGTTCGCGTTCTGGCACTGTTTCTCCTATGACTCGAGGGCCTGAAGGAGATCGGCCGCAGTGGGCGACTGGTCAAACAACGCCGAGGTTTCTCGAGCCGTTCCCCTTGTGGGATCCATCATAGGGACACGTCGTAACGGATCGCTTCCGAGATCAAAGACCACCGAGTCCCAATTCGCACTCTCAATGGCGGAGTGATAGCGAGAAATACATCGACCACGGAAGAATGCTCTCGTGGTCAACGGGGGCTCAATCTCGGCGATGTGAACTTCCTCATCAGTGGTGAGTCGTTCAAGTCCGACTTTGGCCGCAAGGGATTTCTCCGGACGAAGGTCGTGATACTGCAAATCAATGGCCCGCAATTTGGCACTGGTTGCAGGGAGATCATGACGTTGTTGGAAGCCTTGAACGAGGCGGAGCTTGGCTACCCAGTCGACCGTCGATGCAGCACTCGTTGGGTCGAGTTCAAGCTGCTCAAGCACCTGGCCCCAACGTTGAAGGCAAAGTTCGCCCGAGCCATCGTCACCGAGCATCGCAAGGCCTTCACGCTGCGCGAAGTTCTCCGCTGCCTCATAGAGCGCCCATTGGACATCAAGTGCGGTGACGAGTCGACCTGACGCAAGTGCGAAGGGGGCCTTCAAGGAGACATCTCGAGAAATGTGTTTGAACGCTCGCACTGGGTCCGCAGGCATGAGATCAATCTGTGGCAGCGCCTGGTGTTCGGCCATTGCCAGCACTAGAGCGGTTGTCGACAACTTCAAAAACGTCGCTACTTCGGACATGTTCGCGTCGCCAATGATGACGTGAAGGCGCCGAAATCGTCTTGGGTCGGCATGCGGTTCGTCTCTGGTGTTAACCAGGGGTCGCTTGACCGTTGTCTCGAGACCTACGAGCTCTTCAAAAAAATCGGCTCGTTGCGTCAGTTGAAACGGCGTCTCAACCGTTCCTTCTTCCAACCGTTCAGTTCCAACTTTGCCGGCACCACAAAAGATGGACCTGGTGATGAAGTGAGGGATGCATGCGTCAACGATTGCATCGAAACTCAATCGTCGATCAACGAGGTAATTCTCATGGCAGCCATAGGAATTTCCCTTGCCGTCGGAGTTGTTCTTGTAGACGACGAAGGCGGACTCGGCTGATGGCAACTGTGATGCGGCGGCAACAGCTCTTCTCAACACGAGCTCACCCGCAACGTCAAAACGCACCGCTTCAAGTGCAGAAGCACATTCGGGTGACGAATATTCAGGGTGCGCGTGGTCTACGTAGAACCGTGCACCGTTGGTGAGCACGGTGTTGGCGAGATGGGTTTCCACCATTGGAGGAGCCGCATCAAAATTCACTGCTCCTCGTGCGTCGCGTTGCGGGGCCTCATCAAAAAAATCCCAACGCACTTTCCCGCTTCGCGCTGCAGCATAGGCGTTGACCAAAATGGTGGACGCTAGTACTGGATCGACAAATCCGTCTGCCTGTGTGATGCCGTACTCGGTCTCAATACCGAGGATTTTCGCGAGAGCCACAACCGTTAGAGGTACTGACCAGTACCTACGCGCTCGATCGCTCGACCACCGCGATCAGGCTCTTCACCACCAATAATGGTTCGGATGTAGACAATCCGCTCGCCCTTGCGGCCAGAAATTCGAGCCCAATCGTCTGGGTTCGTGGTGTTGGGCAAGTCTTCGTTCTCTTTGTACTCCTGCGCAATTGACTCCAACAGATCAGAAGGCCGAATCCCACGGCCCTTGCCTGCAAGCTCTCGCTTAATCGCGAGCTTCTTCGCCCGGCGCACGATGTTCTCAATCATTGCCCCTGAAGCAAAGTCCTTGAAATAAAGGATCTCCTTATCCCCATTTTGGTAGGTCACTTCGAGAAACTGTCGCTCGGCATCAGATCGATACATCTCCGCCACGGTTTGTTCAATCATTGCTTGTGTTGCTTTGTCGACGTCTCCCCCGCCGAGATCGGCAACCACTTCTTCGTCAATGGGCAGTGCAGCGGTGAGATAGCGAGAGAAAATTTGTGCGGCTGCTTCTTCGCCTGGTCGCTCAACCTTGATCTTCACGTCTAAGCGACCGGGGCGAAGAATTGCTGGGTCAATTAAGTCTTCTCGGTTCGATGCTCCAATGACGACCACGTCGCGAAGTGCCTCTACGCCATCGATCTCCGCCAGCAACTGCGGGACAATCGTCGATTCCATGTCCGAGGAGATGCCCGTTCCACGCGTGCGAAACAGCGAGTCCATCTCGTCGAAAAAGACAATGACGGGAACGCCTTCGGCTGCCTTCTCTCGAGCACGAGTGAAAATCAGTCGGATCTGACGTTCGGTCTCACCAACATACTTATTCAAAAGCTCAGGCCCTTTGACGTTGATGAAATAGGAACGAACATCACTTCGACCAGTAACGGTCGCAACCTTCTTCGCCAGCGAATTCGCTACCGCCTTCGCAATCATGGTCTTGCCGCAGCCTGGTGGGCCGTAGAGCAAAATGCCTTTCGGGGCGGGCAAGTCATACTCGGCGAACAGGTCACGGTGCAGGTACGGCAATTCCACCGCATCGGTGATTGCCTCAATTTGTGCGTCTAGGCCGCCGACATCGGCATAGGTGATGTCAGGTACTTCTTCGAGCACAAGCTCTTCAACTTCGGGGCGAGGAACTCGTTCAACAAGAAGGCC
>CANFJV010000032.1 GCA_947447225.1 Acidimicrobiaceae bacterium | reverse complement strand
TCGGCTCGCGTTGATTGTTCAATCAGCGCACCAGTCAGCGAGACGAGGGTGGTTGCGCCCGCAGTGACGGTGACCGTTTGGTCAGGTGCTGGGACGTAGCCCCATGGGGGAGTCGTTTCTCTCACGGTGTAGGTGCCAATTGGGAGATCCTCAGTTGGACCCGCAAGTCCAAGCGAAGACGTCGTCAACGTGTCGACCACTTGGCCAGCACCATCAATCACATCAAACTCTGCTCCCGACAGGTCAAGGTAGGGCCCGGCATCGCCTTGTTTTTCAAGGGAAATAGTTCCGGTCGGCACGCCGCTGTTGACGCTGAGCGACCTAGCAATGCGAGTGGCACCTGGCGCGGCACCAACAATCTGCGCCGAGGGAACGTAGATCGTTGGTCGAAGGAACGTGATATTTCGCTGACCTACGGTTGCCACCGCCGAAATGGTGATTGGATGCACCGAGCCGCCGGTGTTGACGACGGTGACCGTGGTCCGTCCTGCGGCATCGGTTGCCGTCGACAGCGTGGTTGGGCCACCGGCTGACGAAAACGTTGCCCCCGACACCGTCCATTTCACTGTCGTTCCAGCTAGCGGGCGACCAGAACCGGGAAAGGTGAGCCGACCGGTCAGCGCAGTTGAGGTAGTGAACGTTGCATCGCCACCGCTGACCGTGAGCGACACCGTTGGCGTCGCTGTGGAGTCGGTCGCAGCCGACAGTAAGGCTCGCAGCGCGTTATACGCCCGGGTAAGTCCAGGCTCCATGGTGACTGTTGGAGTGGACCACCATTGTTCGGTCGACAAAATTCGCATGGCAGCACCGAGTTCATTGGCACTGAACTGGCCGGGATTTCCCCCGGTCACCCAGCCACGAGCTGCGGCCTCAGAAAGGGCAAAGCCAAGGGCAACATTGCCCGACGTTCGAATTCCCGCTGGGGCTGTGGTTGCGGTGTAGGCGTAACTCGGCGAAGGATACGCACCCGCATTGCTCGGAGTATTCGCGCACAGCACCCAGCCGAGCGTGCCGGGAAAACCGAGGCCATAGGTGCCGTACCAGGTGTTCTTTCCTCCATACGTGCCGCAGTAGCCCTTGTACGGAGAAGGTGGATTGCCTGAACTGCATGCCGCCGGACCATTTCTCAATTGCGCCGCACTTGCCGGCGACTCACTTCCAAGTGGAACGAGCAGTATCGCGAGGGCAACGACAACGAATAATCGAGCACGAAGGGACAAATGCGTGGACATTGCCGATCGAATGTAGTCGCAAACTTCCTTCAAGTAGGGGAGATTCGTGGCTTATGCGGCCTTCTACAATGGTGAGGTGCCCTTCAAGCGCAGCTCCCTGCTCGATGACGAAGTAGTGGTTGTTGAGGTGCGACAACACTGGTCAGTGGTGTTTCCAACCGTTGCCTCGGCCGTCGTGCTTCTTGCTGCGGTGACCTCAGTTGGCGTCGTCCTTGCACCGTTGCCGTTGTGGACCCTATGGATAGCGTTTGGCGTTGTGGTCTTGCCCGTACTTCGTGCCGGCCTCGGGATCTTTCACTGGTTTCGTCACACCATCACCTTGACGAGTCAACGCATTGTTGTCCAGCGCGGTGGGTTCTCGCAGGAGCAGACACAGCTCCATTTAGATCGCGCCTGTGATGTGGGGTTTCGCCAGAGCATCCTTGACCGAGTTCTCGGACGCGGCGCCGTCGTCGTTGAGCTCGATGAAGGTGACACTGCGGTGTTTTTGCATCTGCGGCGGCCACGGGCATTTGCCCATGTCGTTACCGCTGAGCTCAGTCTTCGGCGAAGCGGCTCGCCATTGGACGAGCGTGAGCTGGCCGATTCAGTTGCGGAGTTGACCTCTGGGCGACGATCGACCGCAGTTGCCGCTACGTCGGAGATTCCCTTTGACTACGAAGAACATGCAGCCCCGGACGTCGACCGTGCCATTTCGGCCTTGCCGCCGCTTGCTCGGACCGAACTTGAGGTCTTGCTTGGTCAGTTCGAAGATGGTGAGATTTCTGCCGCGCAGTTTGAACGTCAGCGCTTTGCGTTGTTCGAAGACTACGGCATTGATCCTCGATCAAGCAGGTAAGTTTTCCTCGTGACTACACCTCGCTATCGCTGTGCTGCTTGTGGCAACTTGACTCGTTTTGACGTGACCGTCACCACGACGGAAAAGGCCTACTACCACTACTCAGTCGGTGGTGAATTGACCATTGAAGACCCAGCAGTCGTGGCACATCGGGTTGATGAAGTGGCGTGTCGCTGGTGTGGGCACGGCCGAAGCGTGGAAGTGGTCGATGACGTGGCGAGCAGCGATGACGTACCAAGTGAGTCCACCGATTGAGGTTTGCTCGTCGGCGACCACCGCGGCTCAACCCGCAGTTTTTGGTGCAAACCACTGGACTGCAGCGCCACGACCGAAGTGTTACTCCCTTTTCCAGTCGAACTGCCAGTGGTGAACCCTGGTCGAGTAGCGCCTTCACTGGCGACCGGCCCACCTTGGTGATGTTTGTCAAAGAACACTGTGATGGCTGTCGTGAGTTCATTGCGGCAGCCAATGACCCAAACGGCGCCGGCCTCGTCGACACCGAGCGCCTCATCATGGTGATCGCCGACAGCGCCAGCTCGCTTTGCCAACAGTTGCGTGACGCCAGTGGCACTGAGGCGGTGCTCGTTGGTTCTGAAGCCGCAGCGGCACTTCGTGTGCCAGGAGCACCCTTTTTCTCCCTCATTTCCGCAAGTGGCGAAGAGGTCATCAGTGAAGGTGTCGCGTTCGGCATCGCTCAAGTGCGCGACCATTGTCGCCATGGACTTGCCGGCATGGACCCCTCAGTGCCGCGCCTTTCTTTTGATGCGTAACGACATGTCACAGCCTCGTCGCAGGCTCAAGACATGCAAATCACGAGCGACCACGACGGAAACCTTGGCGACGCAACACCAATGTGCATTGACTGCCATGGATGCGCCTTTGTCGATACCGATGCATGCCGCGACTGTGTTGTTACGTTCTTGCTCAATCGAGAACCTGACGATGCGGTCATCATTGACGCTGCCGAGGCGCGAGGACTTCGCCTGTTGGAACAAGCCGGCCTCGTCCCAGGCATTCGTTTCGAAGCTCGCGGCGCCTAGCGAACAAGGTGTTGGGAAATGACCCGACACCTCCTTGTTACCAATGACTTCCCACCCAAGGTGGGCGGTATTCAGTCCTACTTGGCTGAACTTTGGCACCGCCTCGACCCGGAGAGCTTTTCCGTGCTTACGGCGTCGTCACATCCTGATGCCGCCGCATTTGACGCTCGTTGGAGCGAAGAAGGCTTTGACGTCATGCGAGTGGCGTCTCGCACCTTGTTCTTTCCGACCAAAAAGGCAAGAGCAGCCATTGAGGCGGCCATTGCTCGCACAGGTGCAGAACTTGTACTGCTTGATCCAGCGTGGCCGCTTGGCCTCATTGGGCCAAAGTTGTCGGTTCCCTACGGCGTGGTCCTGCATGGTGCCGAAGTAACGATTCCCGGGAGGATTCCTTTCCTTCGGCCGTCGCTGGCCAGCGTGCTTCGACGGGCAACGGTTGCGATTGCGGCGGGTTCGTATCCGCAGCGAGAAGGCGCGCGAGCAATGCGAGGAGCCTTTCGCCGTGTAGTCACCGTCCCACCTGGGGTAGACATCAACCGCTTTTCGCCACCAAGTTCAGCGGCGCGACAACAGGTTCGAGCTGGTCTTGGGATTGAGGGCACGACAAAGTTGGTCGTGAGCATCTCCCGTCTTGTGCCGAGAAAAGGAATGGATGTCTTGATTCGCGCCGCCCATGAACTGCAACGAGAGGGTCATGATCTCGTTGTTGCCATCGGCGGGCGTGGGCGAGATAGGAAGCGCCTTGAACGATTGGCACGCCGTGGTCCAGCTCGAGTGGAGTTCTTGGATTTTGTTGCTGATGAGGATCTCCCCGCCCTGCTTGGCTCGGCTGACGTGTTCGCCATGGTGTGTCGAAATCGTTGGGCAGGTCTTGAACAAGAGGGTTTCGGGATTGTGTTCGTCGAAGCAGCTGCTTGCGGTGTGGCGCAACTCGCTGGCCAAAGCGGAGGTTCCGCCGATGCGGTCGACCATGGCGTCACCGGCTTCATTGTCGACGCGCCGAAGTCGGTTGCCGCAGTTGCAAACGGTCTTCGCACCTTGCTCTATGAGTCGGATTTGGTCGAAATGGGCATCGCCAGCAGAAGCAGAGCAGAGGCATCCTTCTCGTACGACCATCTCAGTTCTACATTGGGGCGTAGTCTGAACGAGCAGTAGGCCGTTCGCGGCAGAGATTGAGGAAGGGACCAGGTGTCCGACCAGGCAACTGAGCAGATTGTCATCAAGGCGTCGCCCAAGCGTTGTTATGACGCCGCGGCCAATATTGAGGCATATCCCGAATGGATTGACGACATGAAGGCCGTGGTCGTGCACGAGCGTGACGATGAAGGTCGCCCGACGGTGACCGAATTTCGAGCTGCCGCCTTTGGTCGATCAACCACCTACACCTTGCGTTATGACTACGGCGAAGCACCCGCAGCGCTGTCGTGGTCACTCATTGATGGCGATTTACTTGACTCGCTTGAAGGCACCTACTCCTTCGAACTCGCAACTGGCGGGGCGTGCGAAGTGACCTACCGCTTGGTCGCTGCCCTCAAGGTGCCCTTGCCTGGTTTTGTGAAGTCACGAGCCGAACACCGCATTCGCGCTACGGCGCTGCGTGAGTTGAAGGCACGGGTCGAGTCAACCTCGTGAGTAAGTCGTCGAGCGAGGTTCGCTCGATTGGTATCGATGTTGGCGGAACGAAGATCCTCGGCGTTGCGCTTGGTCCAACAGGATCGATCGTCGATGCGGTTCGTCTTCCCACTCCTCAAGTGAGCGACCGTGATTTGGGACGCGACGTTGGCACCTCGGTCGCAAATGCAATCGCACAGGTCATCACAACGTTGGCGGACCGTGTTGGGCTTGATCCGAAGTCATGTGCACTCGGTCTTGGCGTGCCTGGCATGGTTGCGTTTGACGGGACCTTGGTGTTTGCCCCGAATCTCCACGGAGCAATTGGCGCCAATATTGCAAAACTTGTGGCAAAGCGTCTTGGCCGACGAGACGTTGCCATTGACAATGACGCCAATTGTGCTGCCATGGCCGAACATCACTTTGGTGTCGCTCGAGGTGCAGACCATGCCTTGCTGCTGACCCTTGGCACTGGCATTGGTGGTGCGGCAATCGTCAATGGCGTGTTGCTTCGCGGATCCAATGGTTTTGCTGGCGAATTTGGCCATCTCATGGTGGATCCACGGGGCCCCAACTGTCCTTGTGGATCAAGGGGTTGCCTCGAGCGCTTTGCATCAGGGGCAGGGCTGCGCCACTTGGCCGAGACTGCGTTTACTTCAGGCGCACTTGCCGGTGACGTCGCGGCTTCGCCAGAGACGTTGCTCATCGCAGCAACAAATGGCGATCAAGGTGCTTTGGCAGTGGTCGACCGCTTTTGCTGGTGGTTGGCGAGGGGAATTGCCAATTTGGTTGCATGCTTTGACCCGAGCATTGTCGTATTGGGTGGAGGCGTCATTGAAGGCCATCACTTGATCATGGGGCCAACGGCGAGTTATCTCTCAGGCGAGCTTGAAGGTGGTGCACTTCGAACTCCACCACTGCTCGTGCCGACGGCACTTGGCAAAGATGCGGGTGCGGTTGGTGCAGCGCTGCTCGGCGAGCGAGCGCAGCCGTGAACGTCGGCATCATGTTGCCGTTGTTTCGCAACACCACCCGTGACGCAGTGGCTGCTGCTCACGAGGCTGAAGCTGCTGGGCTTCATGGGGTGTTTGCCTATGACCACTTGTGGCCAATCGGAAAGCGCGACCTTCCCGCGCTCGCCCCATTTGCGGTGTTGGCACGAGTGCTCGCCGAGACGTCATCGCTCATCGTTGGCCCTCTCGTCGCCCGCGTGGGCCTTGTTCCAGATGAAGTGTTGCTCAGCCAATTTTTGAGTTTGCAGGCCCTTGGGTCGGGCCGCGTCGTGGCCCCACTTGGTCTTGGCGATGGTCTTTCCGAGGCAGAAAATGAGGCCTATGGACTGCTTCGCGCACCAATTGAGGAACGACGGGAACGGTTAGTTGGCTTGCTCGAGGAACTGCAGCGCCATGACCTACCCACCTGGGTCGGTGGCTCGGGGCCAAAGACCGTTGCCATTGCTCGAGCGCAAGGTGCAGCAGTGAACTTGTGGTCGACGCAAGTGGAGAAGGTGGCAAGCCTGGCCGAAGGTGGCGAGGTCACCTGGGCAGGCGATCTACCAAATGACGAAGACGAGATGGCGACATTGCTTGACGAGCTTGCCGAGGCTGGCGCTTCGTGGGTGGTTGGAACCTATTCGACGAACGCAGCGGTGCTTGGTGCAATTGCACGACCACGACCCTGGTTCTCCTCGCGGTAGGTTTGGATATGGAATTTCGTCGGATTAACGGCCTGCCGCCCTATGTTTTTGCTGCCATCAACGAGTTGAAGGCGAATGCACGCCATAGCGGAGCCGACGTCATCGACCTCGGATTCGGCAACCCAGACCTGCCATCTCCGGACTTAGCAGTTGAGAAGTTGGCCGAAGCCGCGCACCACGCAAAAAACCACCGCTACTCCGCGTCAAAGGGCATCCCGAATCTTCGCGGCGCTATTGCGTCGCTGTATGAGCGCAAATGGGGCGTGACGCTTGACCCGGAAAAAGAAGTCGTCACCACCATTGGCGCCAAGGAAGGTTTCAGCCACCTCATGTGGGTGCTTTTGCAACCTGGCGACTCCATTCTCGTGCCCTCGCCGTCATATCCCGTCCACATTTACTCACCACTGTTCGCCGGTGGCGATGTTCGCCACGTCCGGCTCTATGGGCCAAACACCATTGAACAAGCTCCACCGACGCAAAGCCCTGGTGATGTGTTCTTTGACAACTTGATGGAGTCCTGGGCAACGGCAGTAACAAAGCCCCGGGTGATTGTGCTGAGCTTCCCGCACAACCCAACCACTGCGTGTGTGGACCTCGATTTCATGCAGCGCATTGTTGACTTTGCCCGTGAGCACGAAGTGATCTTGGTGCATGACTTTGCCTATGCCGACCTCGGCTTTGATGGCTATCAGCCACCGTCGATTCTTCAAGCCGAAGGAGCCAAGGAAGTCGCCGTTGAGCTGTACTCGCTGACGAAGTCCTTTTCAATGGCAGGTTGGCGCGTGGCGTTCATGGTGGGCAATCCAGAAGTGGTTGCGGCTCTGACCAAGCTCAAGAGTTACCTCGACTACGGCACCTTCCAACCCATTCAGATTGCCTCCATTGTGGCAATGAACGAAGCGCCGGACTATCCACTTGAGCTCAATGCGATTTATCAGTCACGACGTGACGTGATCTGCGAAGGCCTCAACCGCATTGGCTGGGAAATCACCCCACCAAAGGGCACCATGTTCATCTGGGCACCTATTCCAGAGCCTTATCGCGAGATGGGCAGTTTGGAATTTTCGAAGTTCTTAGTCACTGAAGCGAGCGTTGCCACCTCACCCGGTGTTGGTTTTGGTCCCGGTGGCGATGGCTACGTGCGATTTGCCCTCATTGAAAATGAGCAACGTATTCACCAAGCAGTGCGAAACCTCGGGCGCACGCTTGATCGCCTTGGCTAGTTAGTCCTCGAAGTTCAGGCCTCTCGAGCGCTCTACGGCTTGGAGCCACTGCTCATAGCCAGCCCGAGCGGTGGCCAAGTCTGAACTTGGCGTGAACCGTGATTCAGCCGCCCAAGGTGTCGTTGCCTTGGCAAACGGGTCCATGAGGCCTTCGCCAAGAGCAGCCAAGGTGGCGGCGCCAAGTGCCGTTGTCTCAAGTGAGGCTGGGCGCTCGACGACAACACCAAGTTGGTCGGCTTGGAGTTGACACAACATCGACATCGCCGATGCGCCTCCATCGACCCTCAAGGTCGAAAGTGCCTGTGCTGCACTGTTAACCATTTGGTCCACCATTGCGGTGACTTGGTAGGAGAGCGCTTCAATGGTTGCCCGAGCAATTTGGGCTTTGCCGCTTCCTCGCGACAAGCCCGTAATTGTTCCTCGTGCGCGGGGATCAAACCAGGGACTACCAAGGCCGGTGAAGGCAGGAACCACCATGACCCCATCAGCGCTGTCAACGCAACGGGCAAGCGGTTCAAGGTCTTGCGAGGTTGCAATGATCTGCAGTTCATCACGAAGCCACTGAATTGCCGCGCCGGCAACAAAGGCCGAGCCTTCAAGCGCATAGGTGAGTGGCGCTTGAGGGCCAAGTTGCCATGCCACTGAAGTGGTGAGGCCGTCTGCAGGCTCAGGAAGGGTCGTCCCAATATTTTGCAACACAAAACTTCCCGTTCCATAGGTGGCCTTTGCCATGCCGGCCTCGTAGCAGGCTTGGCCAAAAAGCGCACCTTGTTGGTCGCCAATGATGCTCGAGATGGCCACCTGGCCAAGACGTGGCACAACCGAGGCCGACGTGAGGCCAATGCGACCAGAAGAAGGAACAATGCTGGCTAAGGCATGGTGCGGCACGCCAAACAGCGAGGTCAATTCCTCCGACCAGGTGCCACTTGACAAGTCGAACAACATCGTGCGACTTGCATTTGACGGATCGGTGGCGAAGACGCCGCCTGCTGGTCCACCAGTGAGGTTCCACAGCACCCATGAGTCAATCGTGCAAAGCCCGAGCGACTCGACACCGTTGCCGACTCCAAGTTGTAAGAGCCATGACATTTTGGTGGCACTGAAATACGGGTCAAGGACGAGGCCGGTGGTTGACCGAATGAGGGGCTCCACTCCACGGCGACGCAAGTCGTCACAGACATCAGCCGTGCGGCGGTCCTGCCACACAATGGCCCGAGCCAAGGGTTGACCGGTCGATTTGTCGAAGGCAATGGTCGTTTCGCGTTGATTCGTGATGCCGATCGACACCACCTTTTCACCGCGAGCCTCAGCTCGCTGCGCTGCTTCTTCAAGGGTCTCGATCACGAGTCGGATGATCTCGTTGCCATCGTGCTCTACCCATCCAGGAGATGGGAAGTACTGCGTGAGGGGTCGATAGGCAACGTCAACGACGTCGCCTCGCAGGTTGATCGCTAGGGTTCTAACCCCAGTCGTGCCGGCGTCAATTGCAAAAATAGTGTCCACGTCTCGAGACGCTACCGGCACTTGTTCGACCTCGCGAGGCTGATTGTCCAAGTGCGATCTAGAGATCGCGACCCCTATTGACAAGGTCGTAGTTACAGTGATGTAATACTCGCCCATCTTGTGGTGGGTAATCCCACTAACCACAACATGTTGTGGTTAGTGTCGTATTTGCGACAGAGTGGACGAAGTTCGCAAGTTGCAGTAGACGTGTAGGAGTCACGAAGGGGATCGCCCCCTTGGTGAAGGTTTGAAGGACATTGAAGGAGAAATCATGGCAATCGCACCACAGCGCCAAGGCATTGGGATCAAGCGTCACTTCACGACGCCAGGTCTTGATCCATTCGACACGGTGGTGTGGGAGCGACGTGATTCACGGATCACGAACTATCGCGATGGTTCTGTTGCCTTTGAGCAACTCGGTGTTGAAGTGCCCTCAACGTGGAGCGTCAACGCCACCAACATTTTGGCCCAGAAGTACTTCCGTGGGACCCTTGGCACCGCAGAGCGCGAGACCTCGCTCAAGCAGGTGGCCAACCGCGTAGTCGACACCATTACCGAGTGGGGCAAAAAAGATGGCTACTTCGTCTCCGAAGAAGAGGCCGAGACCTTTCGTGCCGAGCTCAAGTACCTGATCATCCACCAAAAGGCGGCGTTTAACTCGCCAGTGTGGTTCAACATCGGCGTGAAGGGCGTTCCGCAGCAGGCCTCTGCCTGCTTCATCTTGGCCGTCGAGGACTCCATGGACTCGATCCTGAATTGGTACACCGAAGAAGGAACGATCTTCAAAGGTGGTTCAGGCGCAGGTGTCAACCTGAGCAAGATTCGCTCTTCCAAAGAACTCTTGAAGGGCGGCGGTACCGCTTCTGGCCCCGTGAGTTTCATGCGTGGCGCCGACGCCTCGGCTGGCACCATCAAGTCCGGTGGCAAGACCCGGCGTGCGGCCAAGATGGTCATGTTGGACGTGGATCACCCTGACCTTCGTGACTTCATCTGGTGCAAGGCCATTGAAGAGCGCAAGGCCCGTGTGCTTCGTGATGCTGGTTTCGACATGGACTTGGACGGCGCCGACAGCTTCTCGGTGCAGTACCAAAACGCCAACAACTCCGTGCGCGTCACTGATGAGTTCATGCAGGCAGTCCTAGACGACAAGCCATGGGCGTTTCGTGCCCGCAACGGTGAAGTGGTTGAGACGGTCTCGGCCAAGCAACTGTTCCGTGAGTTGGCCCAAGCTGCATGGGAGTGTGCCGACCCAGGTCTGCAGTACGACACCACCATCAATGACTGGCACACCACCCCAAATGCCGGCAAGATCAACGGCTCGAACCCTTGCTCTGAGTACATGCACCTCGACAACTCGGCGTGCAACTTGGCCAGCCTCAACTTGATGACCTTCCTGCGTGATGACGACTCGTTCGACGTCGACAGCTTCAAGGCTGCCGTCGAAGTGGTCTTTACTGGCCAGGAAATCTTGGTCGGCAATGCGGATTACCCAACCAAGGCCATTGGTGAGAACACCATCAAGTACCGCGAACTCGGTATTGGCTATGCCAACTTGGGTGCGCTCCTCATGGCCGAAGGCCTGCCGTATGACTCCGACGGCGGACGAGCATGGGCCGCAGCAATTACGGCGCTCATGACCGGCCACGCCTATGCCACCTCCGCCAAGACTGCTGCTCGCATGGGCGCCTTTGAGGGATATGAAAAGGACGAAGCTGGCATGCTCCGTGTGCTTCGTAAGCACCAAGCAGCAGCAGCCACCATTGACGAGGACCGCGTCCCTGACGAGTTGCTCTCGGCTGCTCGCGAAGCGTGGGATCAGGCGGTTGACCTCGCCGAGATGCACGGTGTTCGCAACTCGCAGGCTTCAGTGCTTGCACCAACGGGAACCATTGGTCTCCTGATGGACTGCGACACGACCGGTATCGAGCCGGACCTTGGTTTGGTGAAGACGAAGAAGCTCGTCGGCGGTGGAACGATGTCCATTGTCAACCAGACCATTCCACGTGCCTTGGCCAAGCTTGGCTACTCGCAAGAAGCCGTTGACTCGATCATTGCGTACATTGACATCAATAAGACCATTGTTGGTGCTCCTGGCCTGGCTGCTGACCACTTGCCGGTGTTCGCCTGCTCGATGGGCGACAACTCCATTCACTACTCGGGTCACGTTCGCATGATGGGTGCAGCGCAACCCTTCTTGTCTGGCGCAATTTCGAAGACGGTCAACATGCCACAAGAGGCAACCGTTGAAGAAGTGGAGCAACTCCACATCGATGCCTGGCGTCTCGGTGTTAAGGCAGTTGCGATCTACCGTGACAACTGCAAGGTCGGCCAACCACTGTCGATGACGAAGAAAGATGGCGAAGAAGAGTCGGCTCCTGCGCACCACGCACACGAGATCGATGCTCGTATTGCCGAACTCGAAGCAGCCCTTGCCAACGAGCGAGTGCGGGCGAACACCGTCGTTGTCGGTGCGGTTCGTGAGCGTCTTCCACGTCGTCGTCGCTCGAACACCTTTGCCTTCCGCGTGGCTGACTGCGAGGGCTACGTCACCGTTGGCGAATATGACGATGGCCGCCCAGGCGAAATCTTCATCAAGGTCTCCAAGCAAGGTTCGACCTTGGCTGGCATCATGGATGCCTTCTCAATCTCGCTCAGCCTTGGCCTCCAGCACGGTGTTCCGCTGTCGACATATGTCCGCAAGTACGTGTCAATGAAGTTCGAGCCTGCCGGTATCACCGACGACGCCGAACTGCGGATTGCTACGTCACTTGTTGACTACATCTTCCGCCGCATGGCGCTTGACTACCTGACCCTTACTGAGCGTGAAGAGCTTGGCGTGTTGTCCTCAGAAGAGCGCACCCAGCCAACGCTTCCAGGGGTTGAAGAAGTGGCAACGAAGTCGACGAGCATCTCTGGTGCTCCGCTCGTGAGCGAGACCCTCGTTCGGGCTGAGCAGCGCGACGCTCCGTACTGCTACAGCTGTGGCGACTCGATGCAGCGTGCCGGTTCTTGCTACGTCTGCTCGAGCTGTGGAACAACGAGCGGTTGCAGCTGAGCACGGTCGTGGAGTACTCGTCTGCGGGTGCCGAGCGCCTCGCAAGCGAAAATAGGTGAGTGAAGAAGGAGGGGCCTCACGGCCCCTCCTTCTTCTTGGTGACGCCGTGCGAAGCTCGTGGGGCCTGCTTGCTAACGTCGACCTAACGGAAGGCAGCAATGCAAGCAAAGACCAGTGCAACTCGCCAATTCTCCTCAACGGTGAAGGTGTCGGCACTCGCTCGAGCGACGAAGGCGCCCATTGAGGAAGTACGTGGGCAACTCGAAGAAGCGATCAACATCGGTACACAACAAGAGCCGCACTTTGTTGCCCCGCACCTACACGGCGAGTTCCTCTTGCATAAAGACGGACAAACTGGTGCAGACCTCGGTCAAGGTCGTGAACGAAAACCACGTGATGCATCGACCCCAAAGGTGGTCATTGTGGGCGCCGGAATTTCTGGCCTTGGCTGTGCCTTCAAGCTGTGGTCGGAGCATGGAATCGCGGCACAAGTCTTTGAAGCCAACACCACAACTGCTGGTGGTCGAATTCGGACACTTCGTGGCTACTTCGATGATGACCAGTACACCGAACTCCACGCGGAACTGATTTCGAGCGAGCATCGAGAAGCTCGCCATTTGGCTGATCTCCTTGACTTGGAGCTTGACGACGTCCTTCGCTTTCCGCCCGGATCTTCGACGCCGGTGTCGCACTTCCACTTTGGCGACCGGACCTATAGCCAGGCGCAACTCGATGAGGAATGGCACGAGTGGGCATGGGAGTTATTCCACCAGGCTGCCTTTGAGGTCGCGCCGTGGCCGACGACGTATGCCGCAACCAATCCGGAAGTCATCGCCCTCGACCACATGTCCGCGACACAGTGGATGGAACAGCACCTCAACGGGGGAGTGTCAACCAACTTCGCTTCGTTGTGCACCACGCTGCTCTACGACGAATACGGCGGCCCAATTGATGAGCAATCCGCCCTCAATCTCATCTATCTCCTCGGGCATGATGCAACGTCCGAAGATACGTCACAGCCACAGAACAGCCCTGAACTCACTGGAACCGATGAGCACTGGCACATCAGTGGTGGAAATGATCAGCTCATCTCTCAAACGATTGCAAAACTCCCGGCCGGAACCGTGCAGATGGGCCACTGCTTAGAAGCGCTTCGTCGGCGCGGTGTTGATGGCTGGACCTGTGTGTTCCGTCATGACGGAACACTTGTGGAAGTTGATGCCGATCATGTGGTGTTGGCAATTCCGTTTCCAAAGTTGCGTCAAGTGGATTTGTCCGACGTCCCCATTCCTGCTGCACAGCGACGAGCTATTGATGAAGAGCCGCTCGGGTCGAACTCCAAACTTCAAGTGCAATTTTCTTCGAGAGTTTGGAACGCGCAAGGCTGGACGGCGAACTACTACAGCGATGACATTGCCCAAGGTGGATGGGAAACAACCGTCAATCAGCCCGGTCCCTCAGGAATCTTGATTGCCTTGCCTGGTGGAGAATCCGCCACGTCGTGGGGCGAGCGCTACGGCTTGACGACCCATCAAGGCGTGGCCCCAGAACACATGGTTCGTGAGTTCTTGGAGTGCTTTGAGTCGTATTGGCCCGGCACGCGTGATGCCTACTGCGGCAAGGCGTATTACGCCTGGGGCGCGGCCGATCCCAACATCTTGGGCTCCTATTCGTATTTGAAGCCTGGGCAGTACACCGCGTTCAATGGCCTCCAAGGCAACAAGGTCGGTACGGTGCACTTCGCCGGAGAACACACGTCCATGGATTACCAGGGCTTTGTCGAAGGAGCATTGCGCAGTGGCTATCGCTGTGCACTCGAAATCATCCGAGACCGCTGAGCAGACCTCAACTGCCAACCTGTGAAAGGGTGGAAGCGAGGTGGCCAATATGGTGCATGAACCAACGGCAGGAATTGAAGCAGCTCTGGTGCGTTGGGAAGAAGCCGGCTTGTTATCCGCCGAGCAGAGCGTTGCCATTTCGGTCTTTGAAGCAACTCGAGATGAAGGTCAGCAAACAACCGCAACATCTCGTGATGAACTTTCGCTCACTTCTGAACTTGGCGTGTATCTCGGCATGGTGTTGGTGGTCGCCAGCGGTGCACTTGCCACGAGTCGCCTCTGGGGGAGCCTTGGAACACCAGGTCGTGCAGCAATTGGCATCGTCGTTGTCGCGCTGTCGCTCGTTGGGTCTCAGATGCTCCGGGGCGAGTTGAGCGGGTCACTTACTCGCCTTCGTCATGTGCTTGAAGCGGCTGGTGCGGCTGGTGCGGCGATGTCGACCGCGGTGGTGGTTGATTGGAGTTTTGGCCACAATGCAACGACAACCGTGCTCATCACCGGCCTCGTTGTTGCACTAATCAACGGGGCACAATGGCGAAATCAAGAGCGAACGCTGGCGTTTCTTGGCGTCGTTGCCGGGCTCGCCATGGTGGGTTCTGCCACGTTCAACGCACTCAACTGGACGTTGTCGCCGCTCACGGGCGCCTTGGTGCTCCTCTTGCTCGGCACACTCGCCATGGTCGGCGCCAATTCGGTGCTGCACCCTCGCTTGGTCATGACCATTGGTGGACAGGGCCTGTTGTTTTTTGGCGCGAGTCTGCTCACTTCTGACCATGCACTCTTGGGCTTTGCCGTCGGACTTTTGGCGGCGGGAAGTGGGGTGGCGCTTGGGATTCGCACCAAGATGACCCCAGTAACTGCCATGGGGCTTTTTAGCTTTGCCTACTTCACTATTCGCCTGCTTGCAATGTATGTCCGTGGACCTTTGGCCATCGTCATCACCTTCCTCTTGGGTGTTGGCGTGGTCATTTTGGTGCTGCGCAAAAGCCTTGCAAGGAAGAACAACAAGACTGCAGAACACCACCGAAGCGCATGACGTTCTGCCCACTTGCGTTACGAGGCTGAGTTTTCGTGGGCACCTACCTCGCAGTGTTTGGCCTTGTGGTCGCCATCAATTTGCTTCCTGCCTTTGGACCGCCAACCTGGCTCGTTCTTGTGGTCCTGCATGTCTCGTGGAAGTGCAACGTTGCCGCACTCGTCGTTGTTGGTGTCTTGGCGGCATGTTCGGGTCGATATGTCTTGGCCCTTTGCGCCGAGCGCGTGAAGCCACACTTGCCCAAGCGCTATGTGCGCGGCATTGAACGAGCAGGCAAGGTCATGCTCGAACGACGTGGACGTGCAGCGGCGGCCATTGGACTGTTTCTCGTTTCCCCGCTTCCCTCGGCCCAGTTGTTTATTGCTGCAGGTCTGCTCGAGTTGCCGCTCATAGCCGTGACCTTGGCATTTGGTCTTGGACGCCTTGTGACCTATTCGCTGTATCTCGCCGTCGCCAGCGTGGCGATTACGTCGCTAGCGAGTGCGTTTGGTGACTTTTTTGGCTCGCCGTGGTCGATTGCCATTGAACTTGCGCTCGTGGCGGCGACCATCGTTGGTCCCTTCTTGTTGGGCAACGGCGAGGAAGAAACCTGAGTGCGAGCGGCGTTTCTTCTAGATTGAACTGCAGTTAGAGAGGAACGCTCACCATGGATTTCGTTGCAACCCCGATCACCGGAACCTTCGGCGCCGAGATCAGTGGAGGAAATCTCCGAGACCTCGAAGATGGTTCCATGGTCAACGACCTGCTGTGCGAGCACTTACTCCTCGTGTTTCGTGACCAGCACTTAACCCACGGCGAGCAATCCAAGGTTGCTCGGCTCATGGGAGAAGTCACTCCGGCCCACCCCGTAGTGCCAGGCCATCCTGAGTTCCCTGAGATTTTGGAACTTGACGCCAACAACGGAGGGAAAAATGCCCGTTGGCACACCGATGTGACCTTTGTCGCCACACCTCCGGCTGCATCAGTCCTCGTCGCTGACGCGGTTCCACCCTTTGGTGGTGACACCATGTGGGCGGATGCTCGATCGGCCTATGATCGACTGCACCCAGCGCTTCGAGAAGCAATTGACCAGTTAGATGCCGTGCATCGCATTGCACCGCTGGCCTACTGGGGAGAGCCCTTTGACTCTGCACTTGGACGCGAGGATGCAAAGGCGCTGTTTGATCATGCCGCGACCTTGCCGTTCATTCTTCATCCAATGGTGCGGATTCACCCAGTGACGGGTCGACGTTCAATCTTTGTCAATCCTGGCTTCACCACGCATGTGGCTGGAATGTCTCGAATTGAAAGTGAGCACCTGCTTCGCTTGCTCTACGACCACCTCGCACAGCCGGAGCTCACCCTTCGCCACCGCTGGCAGCTTGGTGACGTGGTGATGTGGGACAACCGAGCAACGCTGCACTATGCGGTTGATGACTACGGCGTCGTTGACCGCCGCATGCGGCGCATCACCCTCCGGGGTGGCACCGCCATTGGCCCAAGCGGTTCGCAGAGCCGTGTCATTGACGACCCGCTTGTCGCGGTTCGCTGACGAAGGTCTCGTCTCGCGAAGGTCGTAGGCTAGCGACAGACCTCTACGAAAGTTTTCGCCTTGACCTTTACTCATCACGCCTCAACGTTTATTGACGAAGTCGAAGCGGGCACCCGTCGTCCCTCGTTTGCTGGTCGACGCACTCGAATTGTCGCAACGATTGGACCAGCATCTGATGACCCCATGGTGCTGGACGCACTTGGCATCGCTGGGATTGATGTGGCACGAGTGGCGATGGCGCACGGTTCCATTGATGATTGCATTCAGCGCATTCGTCGAGTCCGGGCCGCACTGCCAACGGTTGCGATCATGGCGGACTTGCCTGGTCCAAAGGTCCGTAGTACCTCGTTTCCTGAAGGTGGTGTGGTACTGGTCGAAGGTGAAGCGGTCACGGTTACCTCGGCCGAAGATTCACCATCAAGTACGGCCACGCGCATTGGCGTGCACTTAGAAGAAGGCGTTACCCATCTCGTCCCTGGTGATCACCTCATTGTGGGCGATGGTGGCGTCACGATGCAGGTAACGAGTTCGGGAACTGAAGTTGGCGCAGTCGTCACCTGCGGCGGCAAGGTCCAAGGACGCCCAGGCATCACCATTCCCGAACACCCCATGGTGGCCGAAACCCCTACCCCTGAAGACTTGGCCCGCATCACCGCACTCGTTGCCGAAGAGGTCGAAGCCATTGCTGCGAGCTTTGTGCGCTCGGCCGACGACGTGCGAAAGATCCGAGCCGCCATTGGCAATCCGGAAATCTTGCTCATTGCCAAAATCGAAACCCGTGAAGCGGTGGAGAACATCGACGAGATCGTCAAGGCCGCCGATGGAGTGATGGTCGCCCGTGGCGACCTTGGTGTGCGCCTTCCCATTGAAGACGTGCCGAGCTTGCAAAAGCAGATCATTCGCGCTGGCGTGCGCTTTGGTCGCCCCGTCATCACCGCCACCCAAATGCTCGAGTCCATGATTCAAAACAATGTGCCAACGCGGGCAGAAGTTACCGACGTCGCCAACGCAGTGCTTGATGGCACGTCTGCGGTCATGTTGTCGGCGGAAACCGCCGTTGGTCAGAACCCTGAACTTGTCGTGACCACCATGGCCCGGATTTTGCGCCGGGCCGAGAAGGACTTCGACTACATCCGCTGGGGCACCAACTTGGGCGTCCAAGAAATTGACGAAGACCGGTCGTCCACCCTTCGAATCACTGCATCGATCACTGCTGCAGGCTGGCGTGCTGCATTGGAAGAAGATGCCGCTGCGATCATTGCTTGTTCAAATTCGGGCATGACGGTGCGGTCGATTTCACGATTCCGTCCTTCAATGCCCATCATTGCGGTGACCAAAACAGAGTTTCGTGCCCGACAGCTGCATATGTCGTGGGGCGTGGCAGAAGTCATCGTGCACCAAAGCGAAGACTCCTATGTGCAGACCTATGCCGCCATTGATC
>CANFJV010000031.1 GCA_947447225.1 Acidimicrobiaceae bacterium | reverse complement strand
TCAAAGCCCCGGCATTGCCACCGAGAACCCTCATTGGTCTCGCCACCTACTACCGACCACCGGTAAAGGGTGTCTACTATGGGCCGACGCGTGTGTGCGCAGCAGTGAAAGCCATTCCGATGAAGACCAAGGTCACCATCACCAATCTCGCCAACGGCAAGACGGCTACCTGCATGGTTGGCGATCGCAAAGCGGAAAGCACCGTTCGGGTGATTGACCTGAATAACACGGTGTTCGCCAGTTTGGCCCCTCTGACGCAGGGTGTCATGCGAGTCAAGTTGACCTGGTGACCCACTCTCGACCGACCATTCTCCGCCTGCTCGACGAACGAGGACTCTCGCCGAGTCGGGCACTTGGGCAGAACTTCGTGGCCGATCCGAATACGGTTCGAAAGATTGCTCGCCTTGCCGAAGTAGGGCCAGGGGAGGTGGCCATCGAAATTGGGCCAGGTCTCGGTTCGCTTACGCTCGCGTTAGTCGAAACCGGCGCCGAGGTCATTGCCGTCGAGATTGACCGTCACCTCATCGCACCGCTTGAAGAAGTGCTTCAAGGAACCGGTGCTCGAGTGGTGCATGGCGATGCCTTAGCGGTCGACTTTGGCCAGATCTTGGGTGGCCGCAACGGCGTGTTGGTTGCAAATCTTCCCTACAACGTTTCGGTCCCACTGGTCATGCGGATCTTGGAAGAGGTTCCGGCAATTACTTCCATGGTGATCATGGTGCAACGCGAAGTTGGCGAGCGCTTGGTTGCTCCGGCAGGAGCAGAGGCCTACGGAGCGGTGTCAGCAAAAGTTGCCTATTTCGCCCATGGCGGGGTGGTGGGGCGTGTTCCAGCGGCGGTATTTGTTCCCCGGCCAAAGGTTGAGTCGGTGTTGGTCCGCCTCGTCCGCCACACTCCGCCTGCGTCGTGTGTTGATGTTGAGCCGAGCAAGTTGTTTGGCTTGATTAAACAAGCCTTTAGCCAACGACGAAAGATGCTTCGGTCCACCCTTCGTGGCCAGATTGACGAGCAAGGGTTCCTCGAGGCGGGCATTGATGGTCAACGCCGGGCCGAGTCGTTGACGTTGGATGAATTCGCCAGTTTGGCCAGACAACTGCCATGAAACTGACTGCTCCGGCAAAGTTGACCGTGTCGCTGGCAATGGTGGGTCTCCGCCATGACGGCTATCACCTGCTCGAGTCAGAAATGGTGACGGTGAGTTTGGCTGACGAGATCGAGATCACTGAAGGTGGCTCTGGGACGACCGTCAGTGGGGTCAATCCTGCAGGCGAACCGTGGGTCATTGCCGGCGAGAACTTGTGTGATCGAGCCTTGGCGATGGTTGGCCGCCAGGCTGCAGTTGCGGTCAAGAAGCACATCCCAATTGGTGGTGGGCTCGGTGGGGGATCAGCTGATGCGGCTGCAATTTTGCGCTGGGCGCAGTTCGATGATCTTGATCAGGCGGCTCAACTTGGCAGCGACGTCCCGTTTTGCCTACTCGGCGGACGGGCATTGGTGAGCGGCATTGGCGAAATTGTCCAACCCGCAGCGTTCGTCGCTCGACGCTTCACCCTCATCTTGCCCGCACTGTCGCTTTCGACGGTGGCGGTCTACCAAGCCTTCGATGCTGTTGGTCGCGGCAAAAGTGACGCCGTCCATCGCAATGACCTTGAGCAGGCGGCTCGCTCAGTCAGCCCAGCGTTGTCGAACGTTATGGACGAACTACAGCGTCAAACCGGCACCGCCCCGTCACTTGCAGGCAGTGGCTCGACACTGTTTTATGAAGGCAGCAAGAACGACGTTGGCTTAGAGGAGCACTTCGTGCTCCACGGCATCACGTGCACTGCAGTCGACGTCGTAACCGTTCCACCGAAATGGAACGAGGGGGAGTAGCAGCTGCTACTTACCCGCCCGACGACGCTGGTGCCTCGTGGCCTTCAGCATCTTCTTGTGCTTTTTCTTACGCATGCGCTTACGGCGCTTCTTAATCAGAGAACCCATGAGGGACGTCACCCTAGCCTGCATCGACGCCTCGCTCAAACTGAGCGTCGCAGTCATGGAAAACTCGGGTCATGAGCCGGTTCATTCGACAACTCGACCACGTCCAACTTGCGATTTCTGCCGGAGGCGAAGACCTCGCCCGTTCCTTTTACGTCGAGCTTTTGGGTTTTCACGAGCAAGACAAGCCAGCACCCCTCAACGCTCGTGGTGGTTGCTGGTTCCACAGTGGCAGTTGCACGATCCACCTTGGGGTCGACCCGAATTTCGTTGCGGCAACGAAAGCACACCCTGCGTTTTTGGTAGCGCACTTCGACGTGCTTGAAGCGACGCTGTTGTCGGCTGGGTATCGGTTCACGAGAGACACTGAACTCTCTGACGTTGAGCGAGCGTTCACGCACGATCCATTTGGCAATCGGATCGAATTCATCGCGATGTGAGCAGCAGCACCTCGCCGGTGTCCTAGGCTGGAGACGTTGACGCCGATGGCGGGTAGTTCAGTGGCAGAACGTCGGGTTTTGGTCCCGAATGTCAGGGGTTCGAATCCTCTCCCGCCAGCGGCGGCGTCGACGAACCGTGGCGACTCGCCAATTCCTCGTTGTAGCGGGCAAGTGCTGCTGCGTCATCGGCCTCTCGAGCTTGCGCTTTTTTCGACACGTTCTTGACTCGTCGTTTGCCGGTCAAGTCTTGGTAGGCGAAGTAACAGGCATAGATGCCAAGCACTGGCCACTCCGCCACATATGCCCAACTCAAGGTGTTGCCATCAACAGCTCTGGAAAGTTGCCAGATAAATGCGGCGGTGAACAAACACAACAACACGACCAGCATCGACACTGTGGCGATCTTCCTCGCCGTTGTCGGGCGAGGTTCACTCACGAGTTGGCGAACTGCGTGAGCAACGACGCCAATTCCACTGGGGTGTCGCCTTGCACGGAGTGTCCAGCATTTTCCATGCGCACGACTGACCCGTGTTGGGTTACCTCAACAAATCGGGCTTCGTCTTCATCGTCAACGACGGAGCCTCGAGCCATTCCTCGCACTAACAACACCGGCACATCGAGCTGCGCTAAGTCATCCCAGCGAGAACCATGGTCAAGTGGCCGTGGCGCCATTGGGTCACGATGCCGGGCGTAGCGCCATTGCCAGGAGCCGTCATCAAGTTGCACGGCATTGTGCAAGATGCCCCGACGTAGCGAGGACTCAGAGCGGGTTGGATTGTGTTCAATCGTGCGAGCAAGCAGATCGTCGAAACTTTCAAACGTGGCAGGACCATTCACAAACGCGGTGATGTGTCCGGCCTTTTCTTGATTCACTCCTGGAGTGATGTCAATGAGGGCGAGGCGCAGAAAGGTGCCTTGGTGACGCGCCATGAGCGAAATTGAGGTCAATCCACCAAGCGACATCCCAACAAGGGTCGTGGCCGCTGGTGCGAGCGCAGCAATAGCAGGGGCGAGGTCTGTGGCATTAGACACGGGGTCTCCTGCTCCGCCGTCAGAGTGGCCATGGCCAGGCAAGTCAAGCGCCAAAACGGGGCGTTGCATGGCGAGGCACACAGTGTCCCACGTATGGGCATTTTGGGCTCCACCGTGCAGCAACACGATCTCTGGACTCGTCGCGCCCCACTGCAAGCCCGACAGTACGCGGCCGTCGCTCAGTTCATGATGGACACGGGCAACCTGCGGTACTTGCGTGAACGGCAGGGAGAACTCCGCTGCGTTTTCGTGAAGCATTGAGAATTCGTCGTAAGGAACTCGGGCCACAAGACAACGCTAGCCGTGGCTCAGGTGCTAGAGAAGTGCCATGCCTTTCGACCGCATCGCTGCCATTGTGCTCGCCGCTGGCGAAGGATCGAGGATGCGCTCATCTCGACCAAAGCCGTTGCATCACCTTTGTGGGCGCCCAATGTTGCAGCACATTGTTGATGCCGTCGCAGGAGTACTGCCAGAGTCGGTGGTGGTCGTGGTGGGTCACCGAGGCGACTGGGTGACCAAAGTGATGGTGGACCTCGCCCCTGACGGGGTGCCGCTCAGTTTTGTTACCCAAGCTGAACAACTTGGCACTGGTGACGCGACCGCTGTTGGCTTGACTGGACTTGATGAGCACGAAGCCGACGTGCTGGTGGTGCCAGGTGACGTGCCGCTCATTCAAAGTGCAACCTTGACGGCGCTGCTTGCCACCCACCGCCAAAGTGGCGCAGCCGCAACGGTGCTCACGACCGTGCTTGAGAATCCAACTGGCTACGGCCGCATTGTTCGAGCGAAAGACGGCTCGATTGCTCGCATTGTGGAAGAGCGAGATGCCACGAGTGAGCAGCGAGCACTTCGCGAAGTCAATACGTCGATCTACTGCTTTAAGCGGACGCTGCTTGCCCCTGCACTTCGCCGGCTCCTCCCAACCAATGCGCAAGGGGAGTACTACTTGACCGATGTGATTGAGGTGCTGGCGAGTGCCGGCCATCTCGTGTCCTCGGTAGTGCTCGAGGATCAGGCCGAAGTTGCAGGAGTGAACGACCGAAATCAATTGGCCGAAGCCGAGCGCGCCATGCGCCGGAGGATCAATGCGAACTGGATGGCTCGAGGCGTGACGATGTGGGACCCAGAGGGCACCTACATCGACGCGGACGTCGAACTCGACCCAGATGTGGTGATCATGCCTGGGGTGATTCTGCGAGGGTCGACAACCGTTGGCCGGGACTGTGAACTCGGACCAGATGTGTTGCTTACGAACACGGTGGTCGGTGAAGGGGCGACGGTCCGCTCAACAACGGCAACACTCGCGATCATTGGCCCAGAAGCAGAAGTAGGCCCCTATGTGGAGTTGTGTTCAGGGTCAGAAGTTCGTCGAGGCGACAAAGTTGCCTCGACACGCGTGCTCGGTCTGTAGCCTCGCAGGTACGGGTCCGCGCGTCTTGGTAGCGTGAGGTGATGGACCTCGTCTCAACTCGTCACCTGCAGATCGTTTCCGGACGAGCACACCCAGCGCTTGCCGAAGCAATTGCTGGTCACTTGGGAGTAGTGCCAAGCGAGGCAAACATTCGCAAATTCGCCAACGGCGAGATCCACTGTCGCTACGACAACTCCATTCGTGGAGCCGACGTGTTCATCATCCAGACGCACTGTGACCCGGTCAATGAAACCATCATGGAGCAGATGATCATGATTGATGCGGCCAAGCGTGCCTCGGCCAAGCGCATTACTGCGGTCATTCCGTACTACGGCTACTCACGACAAGATCGCAAAGCAACAGGCCGTGAGCCAATTACGGCAAAGCTCGTGGCGGACATGTTGCAAGTTGCTGGCGTAGACCGGATTTTGTCGGTTGACCTGCATTCCGGCCAGATCCAGGGCTTCTTCGACTGCCCGTTCGACCACGTGACCGCTGCGCCAGTATTACTTGGCTACCTGCGAGACCGCATGGGCGATAACGCTGTCATTGTTACCCCAGACGCAGGTCGAGCCAAAGTGGCCGAGCGCTACGCCAACCACTTGGGCGTTGACATGGCACTGGTGCACAAAACCCGCCCAAAGGGAACGGCAAATCAAGTGCAAGCCCTGCAGGTAGTTGGTGACATTGAGGGCAAGCGCTGCATTTTGATTGACGACATGATCGACACCGCCGGCACCATTTGTGCTGCCGCAGAACTTCTGCAACAAGCAGGCGCTTCAGAGGTGTGGGCACTTGCCACCCACGGCGTGCTGTCGGATCCTGCCTGTGAGCGTTTGAGCTCGTCAACCGCGATCACCAAGGTTGTCATCACCGATACCTTGCCAATCAGTCCACTTCGACGTTTCGACAAACTCGAAGTGCTGTCAGTGTCATCACTGATTGCTGACACCATTGGTGCGGTGTTCGAAGAGACCAGTGTTTCGGAGATCTTTGGCGGAGAAAACCTCGCCTAGGTCACCTCACTGGCCTCGGGTTTTCCCCCGACCCACAACCGGCTAGGATTGCAAGGCCCACAGGCCCGACGCGCCGTGGAACGCAGTGCCGACAGGAGACGCAGATGCCCGAGATCACCCTTAACGCCCAACTTGGACGCAAGACCGGTTCTTCCGACTCGCGCCGTCTTCGCACCGCTGGTCGCATTCCTGGCGTGCTCTACGGACACGGTATGGACCCCATCGCCCTTTCAGTTGAAGCCAAGGAACTGCGCAGCGCCTTGTCAACGAACGCCGGCCTTCACCAACTCCTTGAGATTCACGCTGACGGCCAGAGCTACTTGGCTATTGCTCGTGAACTGCAGCGTCACCCAGTGCGTGGCACCGTGAGCCACGTTGACTTCGTGATTGTCCAGCGTGACGAATTCATCACGTCAGATGTCACCATCAACGTTGTTGGTGACGCAGTGGACGTTCGCCGCAATGGCGGCAGCGTTGACCAGGAGTTGTTCACCTTGCACGTCAAGGCACAACCACAAAATGTCCCTTCTTCGATCGATGTCGATGTCTCGAGCCTGACGGTCGGCGGAGCAATTCGCGTAGCGGACCTGGTGCTTCCTGCCGGCGTCGAAGCAGCTGCTGACGGTGACATTGTCGTCGTGGCAAGCCACGCTTCACGCGTTGCTGCTGACGCTGAAGCGCCAGCTGAGGCCTAGGCCTCTTCTCACTTTCGGTGCGGCTCCCGGGTTCTTCGGCGCGAGTCGGTACGTCCTCAGCGTTCCTCATTTTGGGTCTCGGCAATCCCGGCTCCCAGTATGAAGGCACAAGGCACAATGTTGGCGCTGATGCGATTCATCTTCTCGCCAAGCGTCATGGTGGCACGCTCAAAGTAGAGCGCCATCAACGTGCCCAACTTGCAGAAGTCTCCATTGGTGGCCATCGTGTGGCGCTTGCCATTCCCACCACGTTCATGAACGAATCAGGTGCCGCGCTTCGGCCACTTGAAAAGCGCACTGGCGTATCGCTCCCTCGCCAGTTGGTGGTTATCCATGACGAACTCGATCTCGCACCTGGTGTGGTCAAGGTGAAAGACGGTGGAGGCCTCGCAGGGCACAACGGTCTGCGGTCAATTGTGTCGGTGTTGTCCGACCAGCAGTTCACCCGCATTCGCATTGGTATTGGCAAGCCACCTTCGAAAGAGCAAGGGGCCAACCACGTGCTCAGTAAGTTGACGAAAGCTGCTCGCCAAGAACTCGACGTCGCAACGGAGCGCGCCGCTGATGCAGTGGAACTTTTGGTACGCGAAGGCTTGCCTCAAGCAATGAACGCGTTCAACCAGTCGTGAGCGGTCCTTCTCCGGCAGTGCTTGGTGCGGTCGCCGATGCGATTCTTCGAGATCCTCATTCGACTGATGCGCTGACCTCAACGAGAACGGCTCTTGCCATTGGGCGTGGGGCGCAAGCAGCGTTTTTGGCCGGGGCTGCTCGGCGAGATGCTCGCCTTCCCTTGCTAGTCATTACGCCGACGCATCTCGATGCGGAGCGCTTGGCTGAAGATCTCGTCAGCTTCGTCGATGACGTAGGTGACGACGATGTGGTTGCCGGACCGACAGATCCCATCACCATCCTTCCGCCATGGGATACCTTGCCGCTCGAGCGGGTGAGTCCTGACGTTGAAACAATGGGCAAACGAGCGGCCCTTCGTTGGCGCTTGGCCGGAGTCGACTACAAGCCACTCGTGGTCGTGGCCTCGATTCGCTCCGTGCTGCAGCACTTAAGTCCGGCCGAGCCGTTGCAACCGGTGGTGCTCCAACTTGGTGCAGAACTCGACCAAGACCAACTCATTCGTGACCTCGTCGCCATTGGGTATCGCCGCGAACATCGAGCAGAGGTTCGCGGAGAGTTTTCGGTTCGCGGTGGCATCATCGACGTGTATCCCTCAACCGCAGAACTTCCCGTGCGGATTGATTTGTTTGGCGATGAGGTTGAACGCATTTCCGTGTTTGACCCAACCGATCAGCGATCAATTCGCGCAGTGCAGGAAGCCTGGTGCTTCCCGTGCCGAGAGTTTTTGCCAACGCCGCTTGTGCAACAGCGTGCTGCAGCACTGTCGCCACGAGCGGGTCTTGGTCAAGGGCTGCTTGAAAAAGTGGCCGAAGGCGAACTCGTCGACGGCATGGAGGGCTGGTTGCCGTGGCTGGTTGAAGAACAAACGTTGCTCAGCGACTTGTTCGACCCGGTCGCCCAGATCATGTTGATTGAGCCCCGGGTCATTCGAGACCGAGCAGTTGAACTCAATGAAGAAGAAGAAGCCCTCGTGTCCACGCTGCTTGAGACGTGGAGCCTCGAGGAGTTAGCAGCCGAGCAACAACGTGCCCTTCACCTTCATGCGTCCTTTGAGCGCCTGCTTGCCAAAACCGAAGCTCCGGTGCTGTCCTTGCAGCCGCTTGCCGATGGTCCAACCATGCCGGTGGTCAACATTCGTCAACTGCTTCCCGTGCTCGGTGATGATGAGAACTTCGCTGATCAAGTCACTGCGCTGTTAACGGCCAACATTTCGGTCACCGTGGCTGCTGCCACACCTGCAGGTGTTCGACGTTTGACTGATGTGTTGATTGCTCAAGGGCTTGACCCTATTGAGCGGACCATCGCAACAGCAGGCCAAGGTCTCGAAGTGGTCTTGGCTCCGGTTGGACGAGGCTTCATTGCCGAAGAGGCTGGCGTTGCGCTGATTACCGAAGCGGACCTGACTGGTCGACGACTGGCCCACAAAACCGCTCGTGCTCGTCCAAAAAATGTTGACGGGTTCTTTGATGACCTCGCCATTGGCAGCTACGTCGTGCATCGTCAGCACGGCATTGCTCGCTTCAGTGGGGTAACGACGCGCACCATGGCGGGCGCGACTCGTGACTACCTCATCTTGGAATTCAAAGGCGACGACAAGATCTACTTGCCGGTTGAACAAATCGATGCAATTACTGCCTACTCCGGTGGTGAATCGCCGAGCCTGTCGAAGATGGGTGGCGCTGACTGGACGAGATCTCGGACCAAAGCTCGCCAAGCTGCAGCAGAAGTCGCGGCCGAACTCGTCGAGCTGTACCGCAATCGTCTCGTGGCTGCGGGACATGCCTTTGGGCCCGACACACCGTGGCAAGACGAGATGGAAGCACTCTTTCCCCACCACGAGACCCCCGATCAGCTCCGTGCCATTGCCGACGTCAAAGCCGACATGGAAGCGCCGCGGCCCATGGATCGCCTCATTTGTGCCGATGTTGGATTTGGAAAGACCGAAATTGCGGTCAGAGCCGTGTTTAAGGCGGTCCAAGATGGCAAACAAGCAGCAATTCTCGTGCCAACAACGCTGCTGGCGAGTCAGCACTTCCAAACCGTGACGGACCGTTTCACCGGGTTTCCCATTCGAGTCGAGCTGCTCAGTCGTTTCTTGACCGATGCTGCGGCAACCGAAGTGCTGGCTGGTCTCGCTGACGGATCCGTTGACGTAGTAGTCGGCACCCATCGCCTGTTGTCGAGTTCGCTCACGTTTAAGAACTTGGGACTGCTCGTCGTTGACGAAGAACAGCGCTTCGGTGTCAGCCACAAAGAGACCATCAAACAACTCGCCAATGGGGTTGACGTGCTGACCTTGTCCGCGAGCCCGATCCCGCGCACCTTGGAAATGGCGCTGAGCGGCATTCGAGACCTGTCGATGGTGACGACCCCGCCGGTTGAGCGTCGGCCGATTTTGACCTTCGTTGGCGAATATGACGAAATGGCGGTGCGGGAAGCCATTCGGCGAGAACTCTTGCGTGAAGGCCAGGTCTTTTACGTCCACAACCGTGTGGCCGACATCGACGAAGTTGCCCGCAAATTGCGAAAACTTGTGCCCGAAGCTCGAGTGGTGGTGGCTCACGGTCAAATGGATGAAGGAACCTTGGAGCAAGTCGTCCAGGACTTCTTTGAGCGCCAAGCCGACGTGTTGTTGTGCACGACCATTGTTGAATCAGGTATCGACATGCCGAGCGTGAACACGCTCATCTGCGATCGAGCCGACCTGCTTGGACTTGGACAACTCCATCAGTTGCGTGGCCGAGTGGGTCGCGGTGGACAACGCGCCTATGCGTTCTTATTCCACCCTGCAGACAAAGTGCTGTCCGAGACCGCCTATGAGCGTCTGCGCACCATTGGCGAACACACCGAACTCGGCAGTGGATTCAAGATCGCCATGCGAGATTTGGAAATTCGAGGTGCAGGAAATCTCCTCGGCACCAAGCAGTCTGGCGATGTGGCCGCCGTTGGCTATGACCTCTACGTGCAGCTCGTGGCCGAAGCTGTGGCTGCGGCAAAGGGTGAACCCATTGTCGTGCCGGCTCAGATCAAGATTGACGTTCCTGGTTCTGCGAGCCTTCCGGCGACCTATGTCGAGGCAGATGACCTTCGCCTCGAGGCCTATCGACGCCTTGCAAGCGCAATGACCCATGACGAGGTCAATGACGTCGAAGCAGAGTGGGTGGACCGCTACGGACCACTTCCGGAGTCCGCTCGTGGACTCTTAGACGTTGGACACCTTCGGGCGGAGTTGCTGCGACTTTCCATCACGGAATGCATCGTGACTGGCGCCAAGGTCGGTGGACCGTCGACGGCGATGGCAAAGCTCCATGGGGTGACGTTGGCAGCAAGTGCAAGCGTGCGACTTCGCCGCCTGTCAAAGAACGCCATCTTCAAAGAAGACCTTGGGCAATTGCTCATCCCAATCCCACCAAAAGAACCCTGCGCGCAGTTCTTGACCCAACTCCTGCAAGAACTTGTTCCGCGTACCTCATGACGGACGCAAGCAGCGCTTCGTTCGGTAGCATCGGTGCCGTGAAGAAACTCCTCGGTCTCGTCCTCGCCATTGCCGTTTGCGTCACTGCAACAGTGACGCTGTTCCCGGCCAAGCCTTCGAACGCCGCAACGGTGAATGGCGCAACCATTTCAACCAAGGATCTCAATGAGGACCTCAACGCAATTGGGGCGAGTGACGGCTACACCTGTTATGTCAACACGGCAATTGCGAAAGCCACTGGCGACGCACCAGCGGGCATTGACGGCGCCACACCTCGCACCTACAACACGACCTTTGCCGCTTACTGGTTGAGTGAGCGCATTGGTGGCCTCGCGGCGGAGCAGTATGTAGCGGATCGCCATTTGACGGTAACGCCAGATGATCTGGTAACTGCGACGAAAGACCTCGCGAACTCGATCACCGAGACTACAAATTCCGCCACCAACACTGCTGCCACGTGCATCGCCGATGGGGAACAAGTCCTTGCAACGATGCCGAAGTGGTTTGTTGCAGAGCAGGTGAAAATTCAAGCTGCCCACGAGGCCGTGCTCCGTGAAGTGAACTCGTTAACCCCACAAGCTGCCGGCAAGGCCTATTTCGCCGAGCACCCAGACGCCTTTGACACCATCTGCCTGTCGGCCATTGTTGGCGAAGGTCAAGACATTGTTCATGCGCAGCAAGCAATGGAGAAGGGCGACACGTTTGCGGAGGCTGCACTCCGGTTCTCTCGCAGTGCGGAGGCCAACAACGGTGGTGATATTGGTTGCTTTGATCCAACCTCGCAGTCCTATGCCGCGGTGCAGGCCTACGTTGGCAGCCTTCGCGCTGGGGCAACAACAGAACCCTTCTCTCCACAACAAGGCGTCTATGCGTTGCTGCATGTCAATGGCCGCACCCCAGCTGCCGCCTATGGGCCACTGGCGCCACTAGCGGAAAGCCTTGCTCGTGGCTATGCCCAGCAAGCTGCAGCCAATGCAATTTCCGGTGGACTCGCTACCGCCACCGTGACGGTGAACAGTTCCTATGGCACTTGGAGCACGGCGAAGCAGCAGTATCGAGTGCTGCCGCCAACTCCGGCAACTGTGGCAACGGCGTAAGTGGGAGACGCTCAGCGTCACCTCGTGACCGTGGTTGGACTTGGTCCAGCTGATGCGTCATACCTCTCACCGAGAACAATCTCGCTGCTCGAAAGCGGCTCGGCGGTGCTTCGCACCAAGGTGCACCCAGCCGCCGAAGCCTTCGCGCACCTTGACTCCTATGACGCCATCTACGAGCGGGCAGAAACGTTCGAGGAGGTCTACCTCGCCATTGTGAATGACCTCGTGGCTCGTGCGGAGAAAGGGCCCGTTACCTATGGGGTCCCGGGCTCACCACTCGTGGCCGAGCACACGGTGGAACTGCTGCGCGCCGATAGCCGCGTTGATCTCGTCATTGAGCCGTCGCTGAGCTTTTTGGATCTTGCATGGGCCAAGCTCGGCATTGATCCGGTGGCAGAGGCAGTCACGGTCATCGATGCCACAGACCTGCTCGCTCGGCGAGACCTTGGTGGACCACTACTCATTGCCCAAACGTGGAACTCGCTGCTGCTGTCAGAACTCAAACTTCATGCCGATGAGTTGATGGGAGCGACGCCGGAAACCGCCGTCATCCTTCACCACTTGGGGCTTTCCGATGAAGTCGTGGCCACCGTGAAGTGGGAGGACGTTGATCGAACTGTTGACGCAGATCACTTGACCTCGCTCTACGTTCAAACCTGGCCATCTGCTGGGGCGGCACTTGGGCAATTGCAACTCGTCATTGAGCAATTGCGCCGGGAATGTCCTTGGGATCAAGAACAGACACATCAGTCCCTCGGCCGCCACCTGTTGGAAGAGTCCTATGAGGTCTTAGATGCCATTCAAGCGTTGGACGACCGTGACGACGCGCTTGATGATTTGGAAGAAGAACTGGGCGATTTGCTGGTGCAAGTGCTCTTTCATGGCGTCTTAGGCAGTGAAACTGGCGCCTTTGGGTTTCCGTCGCTCACGTCAAGAGTTGAACGCAAGTTGGTGTTTCGCCACCCGCACGTGTTCGCCGACACCGTGGCGGAGACGAAAGAAGACGTCGCGGCAAATTGGGAAGTGTTGAAAAAGCAAGAAAAAGGTCGAGCATCGATCACTGACGGCATTCCAAATGCACTACCTGCACTTGCCCTCGTGGCCAAGATGCAGCGCAAAGCGCAAGCTGCAGGTCTCGACGTGGCGATGGCGCACGTGCAGGCCGAACGAGCAACCGCAGCGCTTTTGACCCTGAGCGCTGCAGTACGCAGTGCCACGTCGCTTGAACAAACCGCTGAAGCAACATCGGTGGTTGGCGACCTCTTAGAAGCAGTGGTGGCGTTGAGCCAATTGGCCGGTGTTGACCCAGAAGCAGCGCTTCGGGCGAATGCCGTTGCGCTTCGATCGACGATTCGTCAGGCCGAAGGTGTGACCACTCCGTGAGTTGGCCCACTGTCGGCGGTAACCTTGGAACGTACGCATGACTTGGAGGATTTCGTGAGCGCAATTGAGTACGTCATTGGCCGTGAGGTCCTTGACAGTCGAGGCAACCCAACGGTCGAAGCCGAGGTGGTTTTGGAGTCCGGCGCAAGTGGTCGTGCAATCTCGCCTTCTGGTGCCTCGACCGGCGTCCACGAAGCCGTTGAACTTCGCGACGGCGGAGACCGCTACCTCGGAAAGGGCGTGCTGACTGCGGTCGGCCACGTGAACGAAACCTTGGCCTTAGCGGTTGAAGGCTACGACGCGCTCGACCAACGCGCCGTTGACTTGGCGCTGCGTGATGCTGACGGCACGGCCGACAAGGGTCGGCTCGGCGCCAATGCGATTTTGGCAGTGTCGCTGGCGAGTGCGAAAGCTGCAGCCGCGGAACTCGACGTGCCGCTGTATCGCTCAATTGGTGGCGCCAATGCCCATGTGCTTCCTGTGCCGATGCTCAATGTGATCAATGGTGGCGCGCACGCTCGCAACTCCATTGACTTTCAAGAGTTCATGATCATGCCCGTTGGTGCGGCAAGTTTCACCGAAGCACTCCGCTGGGGTGTCGAGACGTATCACGCACTGAAAGAAGTGCTCTCAAAGCGCGGTCTTGCCACTGCGGTTGGCGACGAAGGTGGATTTGCCCCTGATCTTCCGAACAATGAAGAAGCCTGCAAAGTCTTGCTCGAAGCAATTGAAGCGGCCGGCCGAGTGCCTGGTGAAGAGATTGCCCTCGCGCTTGACCCAGCAACGTCGGAAATCTACAAGAACGGTTCCTATGTTCTTGAAGGCGAAGGCCGCACCTTGAGCTCGGCTGAACTCGTCGACTACTGGGCCGACTTGGCTGCTCGTTACCCCATTGTCTCCATTGAAGACGGTATGGCGGAAGAAGACTGGGATGGCTGGAAGTTGCTGACCGAGCGCATTGGCAACAAGGTGCAACTTGTCGGTGACGACTTGTTTGTCACCAATGTCGACCTGCTCGAACGTGGTATTCGCACCAACACGGCAAATGCCATTCTCATCAAGTTGAACCAAATTGGCACCTTGACCGAGACCTTGGACGCAGTGGCAATGGCGAACAACCACGGTTACAAGGCCGTGATTTCTCATCGCTCTGGCGAAACCGAAGATACGACCATTGCCGACTTGGCCGTCGCCACGAATGCTGGTCAAATCAAAACAGGTGCGCCGGCTCGCTCGGACCGGGTAGCGAAGTACAACCAGCTGCTTCGTATTGAGCAAGAACTCGGGGACTCAAGTCGATTCTTGGGCCTTGGTGCACTTCGAGGGCTTCGTGGCTAGAAGTACGTCGAAAGCGACGCCCTTGGTGCGCCGCTGGCTTGATGCCAGTGGTGGCCGGAGGTGGGGAGTGTTTGGCGCGTTCGTCGTAACGTCAATTGCGGCTGCGGTTGCCTGGTTTCCCTTAGATGCGGTCGTGCAGCAGAACCACAACATTGCCGCCGCAGCTTCAACGCTGAAGGCGTTAAAGACCCAAGACGCAACCTTGCAGCAACAGATCGACCATTTGTCGACGAAAGCTGGCTTTGATCAAGTCGCGCGTGAGCAGTATCAGCTCGTGCCCGAAGGTCAGTCGCTCTACCTCATCCTTCCGCCTGCAGCCGCTCCAGCCGAGAACAATGGCGGTCCGGTGGCGTATCCCGGCGACCCTGGCTATCAGCCGCTCGTGTCGCCCTCCGCCGGGTCGACCTCGATTACTGGAGCAACGCCAAAGCCAGTAGCGACCACCTCAAAGCCAGGGCTGTTTTCTCGCATCATTTCCAGCCTCGAATTTTGGAAGTGACCAGCGCCTCGGCGGCCGATCTTGCCGCCGTGACACAACTTCTTGGGCGAGCACCAGAAGGGGACTTTACGGTTGCTGTTCGACGACCAACGGGCGAAATTGTCGTGATCGAGAATGCTCCGTTGCTCCGGAGTGGAAGACCCATGCCCACGCGGTACTGGCTGGTCGATAGCGAACTTCGCCATGCGGTAAGTCAACTCGAAGCAGCTGGTGGGGTTCGCCAAGCCGAGCGTGAAGTAGACCCGATTGCGCTCGATCACGCCCACCAACAAGCTGCCCTCGATCGAGCGGCGCTGTTGGACCTGTCAAGTTCCGCCCCGCAGCCATCGGGCGGTATCGCCGGAACGAGAACAGGGGTGAAGTGCCTCCACGCGCATTTGGCGACCTATCTTGCTGACGGAAATGATCCCGTCGGCAAATGGACAGCGGACAAGTTGGAAGCCGTTGACATTTCAGTGCAGGTCTTGGTCGTCACTCATGACTAACAACGTTGCGGCCCTTGATGCTGGTACCAATTCAACTCGTCTGCTGATTGCGGATGCGAGTGGCAAGACGCTCGAGCGGGTGATGACCATCACTCGCCTCGGTGAAGGTGTTGATGAGCATGGTCGTCTTGGCGAAGCGGCAATGGAACGTGTGTTTGCCGCACTGTTGCACTACCGATCCCTCATGGATCACTACGAGGTAGCAACAGCCCGCATGGCTTGCACCTCGGCCGTGCGCGATGCAAGCAACGGAGAGGACTTTCTCGAGCGCGCTGAGGCCCTCATCCGATGCCCGGTACAGATCTTGTCCGGCGAGGAAGAAGCAGCCCTGTCGTTTGCCGGTGCGGTAGCTCATGCACCGGCGACGTCCACGCCACGCCTCGTTGTCGACATCGGAGGAGGGTCAACGGAACTCGTGGTCGAAGTTGGAAGTCGCCTTGAGTCGGTCTCGTTGCAACTTGGCTGTGTTCGCCTCACCGAGCGGTGTTTGGTGAGCGATCCACCGACGCAAGCAGAACTTCAGTTGGCCAAGTCCGCAATTTCGCAGCAATTCGAGCGCATTGCGCCAGCTATGCCTTCGCTTGGATCGCAACCATCAGTTCAGCTCATTGGCCTCGCAGGAACCGTTGCTTCCTTGGCGCTACTTGAGCAGCGTCTTGCCACCTATGACAGAGCCAAGGTGCATCATCAGCGCATTGGCCGCGACGTCGTGCGCAACTGGATCTCTACCTTGTCGGCGGAAACGAATTCCGTGCGTCGTCAACATGTCGGCATGGAACCAGGTCGTGCCGATGTCTTACTCGGCGGGCTCCTCGTGTTGGACGCCATTATGGAGCGCGTGCATGCAACCGAGCTGTTGACGTCGGAATCTGACATCCTTGACGGCTTGGTCGCGTCGCTTTTGTGACCAACCTCAGTTGGCATCTGTCGTGGCGAAGTGCCACCATGCTTCTGTGTCCTCTTCGTCTCGCTTCGAAAAAGTCAACGAGTGGGTACGTCGTCGACCGCAAAGTGCCCATCCGGTGAGTACTGCCCCAATGACGGCGCTCACGGCAAAGCGGGTCACCCTTCGCCCGCTCACCGCCGGGGACTACGACGCATGGCTCGATGTCCGCAGCTCTTGTCGAGACTGGCTGGTGCGTTGGGAGCCTCGGCCAGTTGCAGCCCCAACGCTGGCAGAAGATCGCAACAGCTTTCAAGGTCGCTGTGCGGGCCGTGAACGTGAACGCCACATGGGTTTTGGTTACGGCTTTGGCATTTTCCTTGGAGAACGTTTCTGCGGAGAAATCACCCTGTCGTCAATTCAACGTGGACCATTTCAAAGCGGCGTCATTGGCTACTGGATCGATCGAGCCGTGGCTGGTCAAGGACTCATGCCGGAATCGGTCGTGACGGTGCTGAACTTCGCATTTGACGTGCTGCACCTGCATCGAGTGGAGATCAACATCGTGCCGCGCAACACCGCAAGTCGTCGCGTCGCAGAAAAGCTTGCGCTGCGCAGCGAAGGGGTCTCGATCAAAATGCTTGAAATCGATGGGGTGTGGGAAGACCACATGCGCTTTGCCATCGTCGCCGAAGAGTGGGCGGAGCGACGCGAGCAACTCGTTAGTGACTGGTTGACTCCTCCCGCAATGTAAGCGGGGCAAGTTGACATAAGTCCTTGACGGTGAAGGCATCGGCACTGACTTTCAGCGGAGAAAGTGCGGCCAACACGTGAGCTCCAAGCGCTGAGCGCTCGGGCCCGGAGGCAAAGGGAAAGACGACGAGCAGTGCTCGAGCAGTCTCCACCACGACGGGTCGAGGATTTGCCGTGACATTGGCAATTCGGGCGCGTAGTTGTTCGGCCGAAGTCGAACCAACGATTCGGTAGCCAGAAAGTGGGCGAATCTGTCCGCCAAGTTGGCTTTTTGCGAGATCCTTCAACATCGAAAACGGATCAGCGAGTGGGCGAACCGATGAACCGGCGATCTCATCCCAGGTAACGGGTACTTCTACGACGCAGAAGCCAAATTGACGACACCGGGTCAACAACTCGACGTCAAAGGCAAAACGCTCAATGGCGGTCGTGGCAAACAAGAGACGAGCCACATCGCCGCGAAACGCCTTCATGCCGCATTGTGTGTCGGCGAGGTCAAGGTGGGTAATGGCGTTGACGAGTCGGTTGAACAGGCGACCACCCAAGGTGCGAAACCGGTGACCATATTCGACCGCGCCATGACTGGTCGCACGGGATCCAATTGCGACGTCTGCATGGTCTAGCGCGGTGACGAACTCACCTAAGTGTTTGGCATCAATGGAGAAGTCGGCGTCGCAAAACGCCATGTTCTTGCCCTTGGCTGCGGCAACACCAGCGCGAACCGCGCCGCCTTTTCCGCGATTTTCCAACAAGGTCACTACTCGAGCATTCGGGAGGCTGAGGGCAGCTTCGGTTGCCGCAGCAGTGGTGGTGTCGGTTGATCCGTCATCGACGTAGAGCACTTCGGTCATATCGAGATCAATCGCCCCTGCTGCGGCAGCGGCTCGAAGTCGGATCAGTCCGCTTGCGATGCGGTCAGCCTCGTTGTATGCGGGAATGATCAGGGTGAGGGCAGGTTGGGTCTCGCCGATCGTTCGTCGACGTCGTCGATCGTC
>CANFJV010000030.1 GCA_947447225.1 Acidimicrobiaceae bacterium | reverse complement strand
ATCTCGACCGAGTCAGCTCGCAAAAGGATCCTTCTGATGTGAACTTCACGGCCAACTCTTGAGCAAAGTCCCGCTGGCATCGTTACTGATTGAGGTGACCCCTAAAGGAGGACGGTGAGTCGGCAACCCACAAAACGTGGCAATGGAGAGGGCTCCATCCATCGCTACAAGTCTCGACCAGGGTGGCGAGCCCAAGCGTTTCTCTCCGGCGGTAGGCGACCAACGAAAATGGTTCCCACCATCAAGGCTGGCCGCGAATGGATCAGAAACCAACACGATCTCGACGCCGAGCAACGACTTTCACCCCGACCAGAGCCATTGCTCTTCGGCGAGTGGTTGCAGATCTGGATGAAGGCCCGAAAGGACAAGGTTGCTCCTCACACGTTCGACAATGAGCAGTCACTTGCCCGCAGATACCTGGTGCCCTTTCGAGATCTGCCGCTCACAGCCATTACCGAGGGCCAGATCGATGACTGGCTGAGCAGGATTGATCACCAAGGGAAAGTGGCAAAGCCAGGTATTGGCACCCCACATGTTGTTCGCCAGTGCTTCAGTTTGGCTTCGGTGATCTTTCGAGATGCTGTTCGACATCGCCTTTTAGAGACCTCCCCAATGGCCAGAGTGCCTCGACCAAAGGTTCCACCACCAAGTCCGAAGTTCTTAGAAGAATACGAAGTAAAGGCCGTCCTTGAGGCTTGTGTGGCCTCCGGTGACCCAAGAGCCTTGGCGGTGATCTTGATGGCCCGGCTCGGACTTCGCCGAAATGAAGCTCTCGGGCTCATTTGGGATGATCTGGACTTCGAAGCTGGGGTCTTAAACGTCACCATGCAGCTCGGGCGAACAACGGACAACGCACAACTGATCCGGCGAGAACTCAAGACATTGACGTCGAGACGAACGCTGCGGATTTCAGGCCAACTCTTAGACCTGCTTCGTCAGGTCGAAAGCAGTCGGGCACTGTGTGGCTTTGAGACTGACTTTCTCATCACCTTGGATGGCAAAGGTCCAACTGACCCAGATGCGATGAGTCGGTGGCTTGCAAGTATTGGCAAGAGCCTCAATATCCATGTGACCCCACACCGCCTTCGCCATAGTGCCGCCACGTTGATGTTGAACCATGGTGTTCCCCTGGAAGCCGTTGGCCGAGTACTTGGACACGGGGATCTCAAGACGACTGCGGTCTACGCCAGAGTGCTCGATTCGAGTAGTGATCGGGCTGTTGAGGCATTGGCGGCCATCTTCGATAGTTGATTTCAGGTCCCGTTGCAGGAATTCAGAAAAGGAGAACTGGCGTTCATGTAAGCGTAATTCGAGAGAATGAAACTACGAAGTGGCAAAGTGACATAGGCAATCTCAATGAGTTCGGGGTGAATTGGTGGGAATTGAAACTCAAATCACAGACCGTGCAGCAGTGATTGCGGCAATTGATGAGTTCAACCAACTTGGACGAGGCTCATTCTTAGAGAAGTACCACTTCGGGAAGGCCCGAAAGTATTTCTTGCACTTCGAAGGCGAGATCTACGACTCAAAGGCAATCATGGGGGCGGCGCATGGCTTCCAGTTTCCTGAAAAGGGACCCCTAGCGCCGGATACCTTCTCCGGCGGAGATGAGACCGTGGTCACCCAACTCGAAAAGCTTGGGTTCGAAGTCATAGTCATTGACTCAGACATCGGAAACCCAGCCTGCCTTGAGGGGCCAGATGGCGATCTCGATTCTATTTTTTTGGTGACCGATGTATCTGGAGAGGGAACTGACTTCAGCATCACCTTGGAATCGCGTGGAGGTGGAAGGAACAACGACTACGCGCTAAGCCTTGAGATCCTTCTGGGTGGCCTCGCCAATCTCAAGGCCAGGATCGTGCGAATCCAGGTTGTCTCAAGCAAGGCAATGAAATTGGAATCTTCGGAGCGCACACTCGAATTGCGCTATCCAATTCTGCTCGCTGCGAACACGGACGTCAATAAACTTCGAAAGAAGATCGGCCAGAAGCAGAAGCTCATTGCTCAAGCAGAGAACGCTCGAGGTGGGAATTCGACCAAGAGAATTCAAATCGACGTCGACACCGATGGGCGGATCTCAGGAACTCAATTCCTCGAGGGCATCGTGCCGATCTCTGGTTGGCTCCGTCGCCGATCGTTCATTCTCACGTGGAATCCAGGCGTATGGGATGACTGGACAACGTTCGAATCTGACGTCCGCAAGACGCAGACTGGTGAACGGGTTGAGGGGCGGTGGAGCAGTGGTAGACGGACACAAGGTGTACACCTTGACGACTTGGTCTTTCTGCTCCGCCAAGGGGACTCCAATCGGGGACTGATTGGGATCGGTCGAGCCGTCGACAGCAAACATGGAACGGGGAGTCCACTCTTCGAAGACTCCCACTACGACGAATCGAGCGGACAGGCAGGCAAACTGGCGCACTACATCCAGCTGGAATGGCTCTACCTTCGTGCGACCGGCGAGGAAATTCCAACGCCTGAGCTCGAAGTTGTTTGTCCCGAGATTGACTGGAACCACATCCTCTCTTCGGGTCAGATGCTTCCACCGTCATCCAGCCCGAAGCTTCTGGCCCTACTCGGTATGGATGACGTGCCGACGGGGCGAGATCGAGTGACACCTAGCGCTGACCAACCCGGAAGAGTGGCTCTCGTCACGGTGCCGCCCGACGCCTCCGACAACTTCGAGACCGGAGTTGAGAGGGGGATTTGGGGTTGGTCGAAGACCGACTGGGAGCGACCCCTAGCGCGTAGGCGGATCGAAACCCTTTCCGCCGGAAGACCCTTCCTACTTGTCCTCGGGGGACCAAAATCATCCCCGGCGGTTCATGGCCACAGGGAGCAGCTGGTCTACCGGAAGGTGGCTGCTGGCTATGTGGCGAGCGCCTCCTATGAAGGCACCGAGCAAGTCTGGCCAGGAGGCTCACTCCCGAGGCGAATCCGAATCGACTTCCAAGTTCTCGCAGAGGATGTCCCAATCGATTTCCTGGGTGCGAGAAACCTAGATCTCCTTGTGACCTACAAGGATGGGCTCCCTCACGACGGCGACATGAGCTGGACTTCTGCCGACTTTGGTCAGTTGGTCGCCGACCTCCAGGCCTTTGGTGAAGCCCTCGTCCCGAGTGTGTGGAAGGAGCCCAGTGGTCCAGACGAGGATTCCTACAGGGGTCGTCAACTTGATCGGCGAGTCACCACAACGATTCGAACGGAGAGTTTCCGCAAGGATCTCTTCGGCACCCGCGATACGGCTGAGTGCGCGCTCTGTGGGCGAACTCTCTCAGTGAAGTTTCTCTGGGCTTCGCACATCAAACCTCGATCGGCTTGCTCGATGAGTGAGAAGGCAGACGTCAACGTGGTGATGAGCAACTGCCTCCTGGGGTGCGATCAGCTCTACGAGCGTCGAATTGTCGCGGTCGGTCCCGATGGCCTCATTCGGCTGGCCAATCTCAACGCGCTACCCGGCGTATCCCCGGAGCAACTGAAGAATCTTGTCGAGGAAATCGGCGTGAAACTGGGTGAACGCTGTCCCGTGTTTGGGCCTCACAATCGCGGCTACTTCGCGTGGCATCTTTCAAACAGTGGAGCTATCGATATCTGAAAGCACCCAGCCCATATGAAAGTGACTATCTCTGTGAAGCGACTTTCGCTAGCGGCGTTCGGACTTCTTTTGCTTCTCAGTCGGTAGAAAATCTCGGTCGATTCCTCTTGCACCTCCGCCACGTGTATCGAGTGTTCCGTTTCCGCATGGGCGGTGATCTTCGATCGCTGAAGGCAAATCTCATCGGGCAGATGTGTTGCACCCAGAACCCACACGTCGCTCGGTCGCACGCTCTGCTGAAACCGGTTGCTATCCCGTTGCTATCCTCGACCGATTTTCCGTCGAAGGCCATTTGGAAAAACCCCATTATTTCAAGGGTTTTGTGGTGCGGGCGGAGGGATTCGAACCCCCAACCTTCTGATCCGTAGTCAGATGCTCTAATCCGTTGAGCTACGCCCGCAAGGTATTGCTTCCGCATTACTGCGGACTCTTACTCTAGCGCGCCACCGTTCTGCGTATTTTCACTGACCGTCAGTTGCGGTTCTCCGTCAACTTTTGCTCGACCAGTGACAACGACGTGATCATTTTTTCGAGTGCTGCATCTTGTGCAGCGAGTTGTTGGTCTTGGTTGAGCAAGTGGGCTTGGATTTCAATGGCCTGCTGAAGGATTGCAGCGGCATCGTTGTACGTCGCTTCTGCTCGAGCGTCGGCTGCTTTTGCCTGAATGTTCTGTCCCACAATGATGATCGGCAAGAGCACGAGTTGTAAGAACGAACTCGAAAGCCAGATCACGATGGTGACGATGTCGCCTCGTTGAATGACTCCTGGAAGTCCAACGAGCGCAATAAGGCTGAACAGATATGCCGCCCACATTGTGCCAATGATGGTCGTGACCTTGAGGCCAAGCTTGGCGTTAAGACGAGTTATAAAACTCGCGTGGTCAAGTTGACGTTGATCATTAACTTTGATCGGTCCAGCGGCAATCCTCGCATCGAGATGTTCTTGCGGCTTCGGGAGATCAGTTGCATCCATAAAAAGAGTCTGCCTTGCGACGGTCGCCGGCATTGGTTCATTTGGTCAATGTTCAACTCAATCATGTAGGTTGCGCTCAGGACCTTGGGGGGAAACCATGGCAACAGCATTTGACGCAGCGAAGCTCGGACCACTCGAGCTCAAAAACCGAATTATCAAGGCAGCGACCTTTGAAGGCCGGGCCCCGAAGGGTGCTGTTACCCAAGACCTTATTGACTTCCATGTTGCGGTCGCCGAAGGTGGCATTGGTATGACAACGGTCGCGTACTTGGCCGTTGCACCAGAAGGTCGCACCGATCGCAACTGTGTGCTGCTGAGTGACACTGCCAACATTGAGGCCTTGCAGCGATTAACAGCGTCAGTCCATGACGCAGGAGCAAAGATTTCCGCGCAAGTTGGCCACTCAGGTCCCGTCGGCAACAGTCGCTCAAACCGTGCACCATCGCTTTCACCTTCTGGTGGCCGCTCGCCCCTTGGCATGGTGTCCAAGCCAGCGACGGATGAGGACTTGGATCGCATTTTGTTGGCGTTTCGCCAGTCGGCCCGCAATGCGGTTGAAGCGGGATTTGACTGCATTGAGTTGCACCTCGGCCATGGCTACTTGTTGTCGTCATTTTTCAGCCCAAAGGCAAATACCCGAACCGACCACTACGGCGGAAGCTTGGAGAAGCGGTCGCTCTATCCGCGAAAAGTGGTCGAAGCAGTTCGCGAAGAAATTGGCGACCGCATTGCCTTGACCGCCAAGATCTCGATGCGTGATGCCACCAAGGGCGGCATTGAGCTTGAACACTCGATTCCAACTGCACAACTGTTGGAAAAAGATGGTCACTTAGATGCTTTGGTGCTGACGGCAGGAAGCTCGCTCAACAACCCGATGTATCTGTTTCGTGGCACCGCTCCTCGCAAAGAGTTTGCCGAGACGTTGCCGCAGCCACTCAAGCTCGGCTTCAAAGTGGTGGGGCGTCGCTTCATGCCGGACTACCCCTATGAAGAGGCCTACTTTCTCGACATGGCGTCGCAGTTCCGCGCAGAGCTCACCATGCCACTCGTGTTGCTTGGTGGTATCTCTAACGCCGCAACGATTGAGCGTGGGCTTGACGCTGGCTTTGAATTCGTCGCCATGGGCCGAGCCTTGTTGGCCGAACCAGACCTGCTGCTTCGTTACCAAAACGGCACGGCCACGGAGTCACAGTGCTCGCACTGCAACCGATGCATGGTGTCGATCTACACCGGCACTCGCTGCACGGAATCGTTTAGCGCCTAGCTCGCCTCAGCGACCAAAGAGGTAGTGGCCGCCCAAAATTCCGGCGACATTGCCCACAATGGTGACGCGTTCAAGCAGTGGACCAAACGCGTCACGACTGAGGCTTCTCGCATTGCCACCACCGATATAGCAGTGGTCGAAATTGATCAGTGTGTCAAGAAGCTCAATGGTGGCAACAACCTTCGGATTCCAAATCTCTGCATTGGTACGTTTGCGTGCTCGGTTGCCGAGTTGTCGATCGAGGGTGTGGTCCCCAAGAAGGGGCATTGAACCCATCTCCATATGTGGAGCGGCAATGCCATCTCGATACAGGGCAAAACCGAATCCTGTGCCCAAGGTGCACACCACCTCAATGCCACGTCGTGCAATAACCGCGAGTCCTTGCATCTCGGCGTCGTTGGCGACTTCAACCGGAACGCCAAGGCGCTGTGACAGCGCACTGGCTAAATCAAACCCCCGCCACTGGGCACGAAGTGTCTTATCGATCTTTGTGCCAAGTCCCATTGGGGATTCGAAGTGTGGAGCAACCAGGATGCACCCGCTTCGCACCACACCAGGAAATCCAATCGCCACTCTCGTTGCGGTGGGGAGTTTCCCCGCAAGGCGAACAAGCGCTTCAACCATTCCCGTTGGACCATCTGGGGGAAGCGGATATGGGGTTGCGGCCCGCACGCGTTTGGTAACCATTTGCCCGGTGGCATCGAGGACGGCACCTTTGATGCCTGTCCCGCCAACATCAATGGCAAGGGTCGCCACGTGGTCTTTGGTCATCATTCCAAGGTACCAACCCTGCAGGCCTCCGTTCTCGCCGGTAGCGTTCGGAGATGGTTGAACCTTGGTTACTCGATGCATGTGCACTTGTCGACGCCTATCGCGCCGGTGAGGTGCACCCAAAGGAAATAGTCGCCGCAAGCATTGCCGCAATTGCTGCGTCCGACCTCAATGCCATTTGTTTTGTCGATGGTGATCGTGCACTGGAGCAAGCCGAGACGGCTGACGTCACCCTTCCCTTTGGCGGTGTGCCAGCAGGGGTCAAAGAACTCGATGCGAAACGCGGTTGGCCGCAGACTGAAGCGAGCCTCGTCTTTCAGCACGACATTGCTGACTACACCGATACCTATGTCGCTCGGTTCGAACAAGCCGGGGCAATTTTGTTGGCCCAAACTACGGCGAGTGAATTTGGTGGCACCAACTGCACCAACACCCGCCTTCACGGTGCGACCCACAATCCGTGGAAACACGATTCGACGCCAGGTGGATCCTCAGGTGGTTCCGCTGCCGCCGTGGCCGGAGGCTTGGTGCCGATTGCAACTGGTGGAGATGGTGGTGGTTCCATTCGCATCCCTGCGGGCTTTACTGGGCTTGTTGGTCTCAAAGGAACCTATGGCCGGATCCCACTCAGTCCAAAAGCCGACGTTGAACCCTTGACCGTCTCCAAGGGCTGCCTTGCTCGTTCGGTTCGCGACACCGCTCGCTTTTTCGATGTGACCAACGGTCATGACCCACGAGACCCACGGAGTTTTCCAAAGGTCGAAGGCTACGAAGCTCGTCTTGGCACCACGGAGTTGAACAAACTCCGCGTTGCGGTGATCCCTGATCTTGGAACCGCGGTGATTGCCAATGCGGTTCGCATGGCCGTCGATGATGCCGCGTCAGCCCTCATTGCTCGCCACAACTGGCAACGCGTTGACGTAGAGCTTGGCCTCACCCAGGGTGGCTGGGAGTGGTCTATTGCTGGCTGTATTCCGGTGCTGAATCAATTAGGTGACTTGTGGCCCGAGTGCGCTGATCTGTTGACCCCTGAAATGCGCTTTGGGCTGAAGGCCGCCCACAAGCACGGCTCAATGGAGGCAATGATCACGATTGATCGCTATCGCAAAGCAACGGTCGAAAAGATGGCTCGTGCCTTTGAACAGGTCGACCTCATCATTTGCGCGACGAACCCTGACATTGCCTTCGGTGCAGCTGGTCCAATGGCCACCACTGTTGATGGCGTTGACCTCGTTGCCACCCTTGGTCTTGGGCCAGCCATTGGCAACAACGGAGCACTCACGATTGCCTGCAACACGTCGGGAAACCCTGCGATTTCGATTCCTGTTGGCCAAGAGCAAGGTCTTCCCATTGGCATGCAGGTCATCGCTCCTCACCACCACGAGCAACTCTTGCTCGATGTCGCCCTTTCGGTCGAGCGTGAACAGCCGTGGGCGCTCGTCGCTTCCTCTTCGCGCTGAGTCGAACGAAAAACGGCGGCAAGGCGTCATAGAGCACGACACCTGAACCTTGCATGAGCGTTGCCAACTGATGGCGTTCAAGGCGAGGCGACGTGACCTCGTGTTCTGTTTGCGACCGACCTTGTCGAGAATGAGACTGCGAACGTTCGCGGCGACGTTGTTCTCCGCTCAACGTGACGAAGAGGTCCACCGAGGCCTGATCAATCGTTCCTGCCATGAGCACCCGAGCTCGGTGATTGAGCACCAGCGACGATGCCAATGCTCCGTGGTCGTGGAGGATTTGACCCATGTCTTGAAACACGGTCAGCACGGTGATCCCCTGACCAACCCCAGTTGCGGCCAGCGCACTCAGTTGTTCAAGGCCGGCACTGTGCCCTGCTTCATCTTGAACGATGAGTAGCGGTGAGGTGAGGCGGCCACCTTGTTTGAGGGCGAGATGGCTTGCCTTTCTTGTCACCTCATTGCGAAGGCCGGTGAGCAGCGCCCTACTTCGCTGTTGGTCAAGCAACGGCGCACAGAGATAGAGGGTGCCACACGAGCCCAAGAAGTGATCGAGATCAATCTCTGGTCCTTCACCTGCACCATCGACGAGCGCTTCCATGACGACTTCGGCAGTGGTGACAATGGAGTGGAGTTGGCGTGCATCACGTCGAAGGAGTTGCAGCAACACGAGATGGGCGTCATGGTCACCCGATGCTTCCAAGACCGAAAGCGCCTCTCCAACGTCTTCGTCATCCATCCACCGCTGCACGACGGTGAGTGGTGCGTCACACCTTGCTCCAGCCAAGAACAATGGGGCGAGATACCTCGCTGCCGCATTCAGCCAAAACTCGCCATCGCCACTTGGTGTCGCCGCCGAACTTGCCGCACACAAATCACGAGCCAGTGCACGAGCGTCGTGAAATGTCTGAAGTGAGCAATACGGCCGCCACGAGTTCGCCGTCGCCCCAGTTGACCGACTCGGGTCAATCACACTGAGCGGCCCAAACGCTGCGCGGTCCCTTCGGGTCAGCGAAAGCACGTCACCTTTCACACTGGAAACGAGAACTGGTCCGGGCCACGCAGCAATTGCGGGAACCACGAGCCGAGAGGTCTTGCCTGATTGCGTTGGACCGATCACCAGCACGCTGTGATGCGGTTCTGCCGCAACGTCGCGGCCTCGAAGGCGCCCAAGAACGATTCGAGGTTCACCGCAGGCCTTGCCTCGGAGGCGGCGTGGGACCGGTGAGCGGACATGGGTCTTATTCGATTTCGTTCTCGAAGGCTCCCCCATGAACAGCAAGAGACAGAGCCCGACTAGGCCAACAAGAACAAGGAGCACTTCGCTCATTGGCGCATGGCGTGATCGCTGTCGATGACGTCGAACTCTTCGGGTCGCACTTCATGGGCCACAAGGTGTTGCCGCCCACCAACCTTCCACAGTGCAACCCCTCGACCGAGCTGGCCAACGAGGTGAGCAGTTGTCGCTGAGAGGCCAAGGACTTCTGCCGCATCGGCGGCATCGCTTGGATCAAGTTGAAAACACACACTCGTGCCCGAGTCGGCAATGAGACCAGATGCCAAGGCAATGGACTGATCACCGTGATTCGCCACCGCATCAACATCAGAGAGGCGATGGAGCACCAACACATTTGCGGTCGCCGTTGAACGGGCCAACTTCCATGAGCCTTGCAACCAGCGTGCGACGGAAACGTCTCGAAGCACCGCCCAGGCTTCATCGAGCACGAGGTATCGAAGACGACCGGTTCTGCTCGTGGCGTTCAGCCAACTCAGTGCACAGGCAACCACCAGTGGCAGCGCGTCACTTCCCCACACTGACGACAAATCGAGCACCACCACCGCCCCGGAAGTGGAAAGTCCCGGTGTCGTTCTGCCATTGAACATGCCGGCGAATTCGCCATCGATGAGTCGCAAGAGTTCAAGCGCCAAGACCCTTCCCTCACCCGCTAACGCTTCTGTCGTCGTGTGAATTGCCTCCGCCGCAAGAAGTTGGGGACAAAACAACGCATCAACCATGTCGCGAAGAATTGGCTGGTCGTGGCCACTCAACTGCTGGCGGGCGGCGAGCAGGGCATAGCGCTCGACAGGTTGCAGCGAGCGACCAAGGCCATGTTCGAGCACGGTGGACAAGAGCGCAACATCACGCCGCACTGCTCCCACCTCAGCCCCACCAGCAAGTGGATTGAGCGTGATGTCGCCTCCTGGTTTGAGCGAAATGGGTACCACTCGTAGGGCTTGAGCAAAAGAGCCATATTCTCCTTTTGGATCAAGCACGACTGCTTGGCACCCTTGCGCAACCGCTCGCAACAGCAAGGTCTTCACCAGCGTGCTTTTGCCTCGACCGAGCTGGCCAAAGATGACCATGTTGGGATTGGTCACTCGACCATCGGCATAGGCCGAGAACGGATCAAAGCTGAAATCGCCACCGAGCAGGTCGCTTCCAAGAACAATTCCTGACGTGGTCGACGTTCCACTCGTTGGACAACAAAACAGGCCAAGGTGACGAGTCAGCCATTCGTGTGGTCGAGGTGTCCATGCTGGTTTCATCCCCGCAGCACCTCGGGTGCACCAAAGAGCTGGCAACCGAGGTGATGACGCCCTACAAGTGGAGAGCATCGAAGACCCATTCGGTCGCTTGCACTGAGCAGTGCATTTCGCAAAGTGCCAAGTGCTGCCGCATCTGCACCAACACAGGCACTGTGCACGTAGACAAGTGCCGCTCGTTCACCACCGGCAATCGATGCTTCGTAGTTCCCCCTGCGTTCGGCTTCACGGTCTTGCGCTGCAGACCGTCGAAATCCTTTCCGCTCAAGGAGTTCCGCATCAGCAAGTGCTGCAGTTTGACGTCGCTCGATTCGCCGGTGCAACGAGGCCGAACTCGCTGGGCACACCGTCACGGCAAAGAGGTCCCATGGTGGATCAATGAACAGCTCGAGTAGTCCGGTTGGGGCAAGCGGGAGTGCTGGCCCTGCACGCAACGCCTGCACGGAGATCTCACCAAGACTCGTCCGGCAACTTGCGAGTTGCGGGCGGCGAATTCGGCCGAACTCGAGAACCGGGGACTGCACCACCTGACCTAGTGCGACCTGTGCGCCCGCGTCACGCAGCGTCTGCAGCAGGACTTCTCGGTGGGACCGGTATTTCTCGTCTGCAGGGGCGACGAGCACCGAGACATACGGGTGGGTGGCCTTGTCGCCTCCGAGCGCCTCTTGCAGTGAGTCGGAAAGCAGACTTCGTCGAATACTCAGCAACTGCACCTCGGCCTTCATGGCTTGGGCGCAGGCCGCAATTGCCTCGCCAATTGCAGAAGTCGTCTGCCATTGCGCGCCAGGAGCTTCGAGAAACCGATCAGGATGATGGATGGTTGCGACGAAGTGTTGGTGGTGTGTCTCTCGTGGCCGACGTCGTCGTTGCAACTTGGAGACCACCAGCCACCAAAGGCCGATGAGGACCTCTTCGACTGGCGCACCGTTCAGTCGCAGCACGCACAAACTGGCGGCCAGACCCAGAGCCACGAGGGCAACGGCAATTCCGGCCGGCATTGGCAACGAGGTCACAGAAAACAGGCCTGCCGTTACTCCGCCGAGCAACCAGAGAACCTGAGTGGGTCGAAACAGTCCGAGCACGAGACGCTCGCTGCTTGGCGGGAACGAGAGTTGGTATTCGGTATCGGTCATGGCTCTTGTCTCGTCACTGCTTTGATCATCGGCCCGTAGTCATCACGAACCAAGATGTGGTCAATCTTTGGAAGTCCTGCTCCAGGAACTGGCGGGATTGGTGGTCGTGGCGGTGGTGGCGCCACACCCACGAGACCTCCGAGGTCGCCTGGTGGTTTCGGACCCTTTTGTTGCAACGGCGAAGTCGATGCGCTGGCGTTCCTCGTCGCTCGAGCAACGAGTTGCTCGAGGGGTGCAGCTCTGCCTGCAGCGAGCGCCCCTCCTGCCTTGGTGGCCACCCGAGCAGTCGTCGTGACCACCCGGAACGCGCGCTGTCGCTGACCTTCAAGTCCGGTGGCAAGGACCGCTTCGGCAATAGGAATGAGGCGAAGGACAAGAAACGGTGCAAAGGCAGCCAACAGCACAAGCGTGCTCCCGAGCAAAACACCTGCCACCCCGGCGTGATTGGTAATGGCCGACGCACCAAGCAACAAGACCGCAGCGACGACGAGTTTTGACACAATGAGGGCAAACAGCACTTCGGTCACGCGCTTGGCCTGTCGCCCAAGACTTGGCCACACTTGCGCAGCCATCACGAGTGGGAATAACAGCACCACTGCGGCGATTGCCGCTGAGCGCAGGAGAAGTTCAAACCACACCGCCAAGGTCCCGAGGGTAACAATGAGCCCAATCACTACCGTGAAGAGCCCTGGTGCGGTGCCGCTGAGCTCGACGTAGAGGTGACTCAAGGATTTCACCAAGTTGAGTGCAGGCGTCCCGCTTGTTCGCTCAAGCGTGGCGATCAGCTCATCGACACCCTTCATGGCAACACTGGTGACCTTCATCACCACAAGAACCGTGAGCCCGGCAATGGGAAGGTGAACAAATGCCGCTCGCAGCACAATGGAAGGGTCACGGCGAATCGCGCTATCGGCGCTGGCAAGTACCAAAGCGCCAAGTGCAAAGGTGGTGGAAATTGCCACCATTGCCCGATAATTTCCGGTGAACCACGGCGCTTGCAGATTGACCGCAGTTGCGGTTCCCATGGCACTGCCAACCCCATGCAGCGCAAACACCGCGGTGTTGGTCACGGCACTGAGGATTCCGGCAAACAGCACCGAGACCACTCCATCAAGGGCACTTGAGACCGACCCACACACAATGTTGAGGACCGGAATCGCGACGCAATGTGGCTCCGCGCCAAACACTGCAGTCAATGCGCTGCCACTCCGGCTTTGAAGAAGAAGTTGACGAGCACCGGCGCCGCACCGATCAGGATTGCCGCTCCAAGCGAGGCAAGCACCGCACGGCGACCAACACTGGCTTGGTTGTAATTTTGCGCATGGGCGCCGAGTGCCCAAAGACCGGCACCAACGACGAGTCCAGCCATGGCGGCAATAAGCGCCCATCCGGCGAGACCGTTGACAAGTGACTGCAACGTCGCGCTTCCTGGGAGCTGTGTTGGCGAAGGGGCCAACGTGACCAAATTGCGGCCGCCGTGCAGTGAAACTGCGGTACGTAGGTTTTCCATGAGTAGGCCTTTCTTGAGGGGACCGCACCATGGAGGTGGGCATTGCTCAAGACTTTGCTTGGAGCAAAACTCTCGACGCATCACGAATTGGCGATGCCTGCAAAGATGGAGTGGTGGACCTTCTTGCAGCAACCAAAATCATGGGCCTTCCTTCACTCGTCGTTGGAATTGCCGTGTTCTTTATCGTGTTGATCGCCGCATGGGTTGGCCTCATGATCGGTCGCCGAACGGGACGGCGCGCAGTAGCTGCCCGCATGGCAGCCCTTGGCGCCCGCCTTGGCTCAGATGGCCCTGGCCCAGATGCAAGCCTCGAAGAAGGACTTACCTACCTAGAGCAAGTAACCGGTGCGGCAACCGAAGCCGTTACCAGCCAAGCCGCTGATGCACTTCGACTTCGTCGAGCACTCGACACCTTGCCCGAAGGTGTGATCATCTGCGATGAAAGCGGCGTGGTCCTCTACCGCAATGGTCGAGCAAGTGAACTCATGACCTCTCGAAGTGGCGATGCACTTGCCGCACAAGCAGTGACCGATCTGTTGCAAGAGGCGTGGACCTCAGGTGACGCCGAGAAGATCTTGGAACTGTTTGGACCGCCACGGTCAACACTGTCGATTCGCGCACAACTGATTGATGACGGTCGTCGCCCTGTTGGTGTGGTGGCGCTCATTGAAGATATTTCTGAGCGTCGTCGCTTGGATGAAGTTCGTCGTGACTTCATTGCCAACGTGAGCCATGAATTGAAGACGCCAATGGGTGCACTTGGTCTGTTGGCCGAAACGCTCATGGTTGAGCGAGACAAAGACGTGGCTGCACGCCTTGCCGACCGCATTCACCGCGAAGCATTCCGGGTGAGTCGGATCATCGATGATCTCTTGGACCTCTCTCGGATTGAGTCAGAGATCTCTCCTCCTCGCGAGCCAGTTCAGGTCGGGCTCGTGATGGCAGAAGCGGCAGAGCGCATCCGTTCTTCCGCCGAACAGCGTGACATCGACATTGTGATGGAAGAGCCCGATGCCAATCTGGTGGTTCTCGGCGACCGCCGTCAACTCGTTTCCGCGGTACACGCCTTGCTCGAAAATGCCGTCACGTATTCCTCGCCTGGCGATGCGGTGACCCTCAAGGCCGACCTTGACCCGACCATGATCGAAGCCGAACAAGGCGGCGTGGACGTTCCCTGCGATCAAGTTCGTCTTTCGGTGGTCGACCAGGGTGTCGGCATTCCTTCTCGGGATCTTGACCGGATTTTTGAGCGCTTCTACCGAGTTGACCTTGGCCGCAGTCGAGAAACGGGCGGCACGGGACTTGGTCTTGCCATTGTTCGCCACGTAGCCCAAAACCACCAAGGTCACGTCGATGTCGTCTCACGTGAAGGCGAAGGGTCAACCTTTACCTTGGTGCTTCCCCGGTTCAGCCGTCCATGAGTGAAAAAAAGAAGCAGAAACTTAAAGTCGGCGAGCGTGAGAGTCGACTTTCTGTCTTGCTGGCAGAAGACGAAGAGTCCTTCATTGACGCCCTCCAAATTGGCCTTCGTGCCGAAGGCTTTGACGTCACCGTTGCTCGAGATGGCGTTGAAGCCTTGCAAGCTTTTGATGAAGGAACCTTTGATCTGATCTTGCTCGACATGATGTTGCCGAGAATGTCTGGCCTCGATGTGTGCCGGTCAATTCGAGGCAGTTCTGATGTGCCCATCATCATGGTGACGGCGAAAAGTGAAGAAATCGACACGGTAGTCGCACTCGAGATTGGGGCCGATGATTACGTCACTAAGCCCTACCGGCTCCGTGAACTCGTTGCTCGCATGCGCGCCGTGCTTCGCCGCCGAGCAGCAGAGCCTGCGGCCGAAGAAAGTGACGGGTTCGAAGTCATTGAGTTGGCAGACGTGAAGTTGGAACTTGATCGCCGGCGCGCCATGGTGCGCCAAGAAGAAGTCCACCTCCGCCGCAAAGAATTCGACCTTCTTGCGATCTTGATGGAAAACGCTGGCCGTGTGCTCACCCGTGAAGTCCTGATCGATCGCATTTGGGGATCGGACTACATTGGCGACACCAAAACCTTGGACGTCCATGTGAAACGGCTCCGTGCGGTCATTGAAGTAGACCCAAAGAACCCGATCATGTTGACGACCGTGCGAGGCATTGGCTACCGCTTTGACGGCAAAGCCCCGGGCGCGTAACGCTTCGTTAGCGAGGAACTGGAATCGTCGTTTGCCCACCGAGATAGGGACTTAAGACTTCCGGCAACACCACCGAGCCATCGAGTTGGCGGCCTTGTTCAATGAGCGCCGCCCAAATCCGTGGCCAGGCAAGGGCTGAACCATTGAGCGTGTGGATGAATTGTGGCTGGCCACCACCGGTCGGCCGGTAGCGAATGTTTGCTCGGCGCGCTTGGTAGTCACCAAACCAACTCACCGACGACACCTCAAGCCAACGATCACACCCTGGCGAGAAGACTTCCAAGTCCATCGTGCGCTTTGACGCATTGCCAATGTCACCAGTGCACAGATCAAGCACGCGATAGGTAAGTCCAAGTCCTCGAAGCAAGGCTTCGGCTCGGCTCAAAATGTCCTCAAAGGCAGCCTTTGCCCCCTCTGGGGTGACATAGGCAACGAGCTCAACCTTGTCGAACTCGTGAACCCGCAAGACCCCTCGAGTATCGCGACCAGCCGAACCGGCTTCTCGGCGAAAGCATGGTGTTGATGCGGTGAAACGGAGTGGCAACTCCGCTTCTTCCAAAATCTCGCCACGATGCATCGAGGTCAGTGGCACTTCTGCCGTCGGAATCGCCCAGAGGTCGTCTCGACCAATGTGATACGCCTCATCAGCGAACTTCGGTAAGTGACCAGTTGCCGTAATTGTCTCGGTCAAGACAAATGTTGGCGGGCGCAGTTCCTCATAGGCATCTGCGTGAGCATCTAAGGCATAGCCCTCAAGGGCGCGCAGCAACCGTGAGCCGGCGCCACGAAAAAGCGGGAACATAGAACCCGACATGCGAGCACCACGTTCGAGATCCAAAATCTTGAGTGCTTCGCCAACTTCCCAGTGCGGGACCTGCTGGTGCGCTTCAAAGGTTGGAAACGGAAACCCTTGCTCTAACCCAGGCCAAGACCTTCGAGTTTCGACGTTGTCGTCTTCTGACGCCCCAGCCGGGCAGTCTTCAGCCGGCAAGTTGGGAATGAGCAGCAGCAGTTGGCGAACCGCTGCAGCGGCGTCGTCGACTTGCGCACTAAGGAGACGCTCTTCATCACCAATGGCACGTGAGCGCTCAGCCAAGGTCGCCGCAGTCGTCTCATCACCTGATTTTTTGGCTTGACCGACTTCACGCGACAGCGACTTGACCTCTTGGCGCAGCTTCTCTTGTTCAGCCAAGAGACGTCGGTGTTCAAGGTCAAGCGAAATGATCTGGTCGACATCTTCGACGTCCGCACCGCGAGCGGTGAGACCGGCACGGACGATGTCGGGATCGTCACGGAACATTTTGATGTCAAGCATGGTGCTCCAACGGTAGCGTCTCAGGAGATGACCCTTGGAGCCACCGACACCCCTGCCCTTCAAGCGACTGCAGTAAGTGTCCGCTTTGGTGACAAGGTGGCGGTCAACAACGTGACCTTTTCGGTTGACTACGGCGAGGTAGTGGCGCTGCTCGGGCCAAACGGTGCAGGCAAGACCACCACCCTTCGCGTCGTAGAGGGCTACGTGGCCCCAAGTGCTGGAAGCGTTGCCGTCGCGTCACTTGACCCCATTCGAAACCATCGCGAGATTGTCCGTCATCTCGGGGTGATGCCCCAAGGCGGTGGCATCTACCCAGCCCTCAGAGTCAAAGAGACCTTGAATCTGTTTGCTTCGTACTACGACAATCCACGGTCAACGACGGAGTTGGCCGAACTGCTTGGACTCACCCACTTGGAGCGGACCACATGGCGGCGACTCTCCGGTGGAGAACAACAGCGCATGAGTCTTGCCCTCGCACTTGTTGGCAACCCAACCATGCTCATCGTCGACGAACCAACCGCTGGAGTTGACCCAGAGGGGCGAGTTGTCATTCGTGACGTGTTTGCCCACCTGCGTGACCAAGGCGTAGCGATCTTGATGACAAGTCACGAACTCTCTGAAGTTGCTGTCAGTGCAGACCGTCTGGTGCTGTTGTCTCATGGTTCGGTCATTGCCAGTGGCACCCAAGCGGAACTCATGGCGCAATCTGCCGCACAACCAACCTTTTCCTCGCGTCCAGGTCTTAACACTGAGGTGCTTGGCGACGCACTTGGCATGGAAGTATCCGAACGACGCTCAGGCCAGTACCGGCTTGGCAAAGACGTCGGAGGAAATGGGGTGGCTCGCCTTGTCGCCTCGCTCGCACAACAAAACGCTTCCCTCGATGCTTTCTCGGCCGGTGGAAGTTTGGAAGATCTCTACTACGACCTCTACAAAGATGAGCCTGCGCACGAAGCCCCGGTGGAAAGAACACCGCGACGTGGCCGACGAGGGGCAAAGTGACTGCACTCCTTGCGCACACGAGAATTGAACTTGCCCTTGCACTGCGCAAAGGCGAGACGCTGTTGCTCACCGTGGGAATCCCCGTGCTGTTTCTCATCTTCTTTTCGTCCGTTGACGTGATTTCAGTGCCGACTGCGACGAGTGTCGCGTTTTTGTACCCCGGCATTGTGGCGCTGTCGATTCTGTCGAGTGCCTTTGTGTCACCCTCAATCGCCACCGGGTTTGAACGCGGCTATGGAGCGCTCGCCCGCCTTCAGGCCACCCCGCTTGGGAAGGGACGTCTGCTGTTGGCCAAGTCGATCTCGGTCATGGTGGTTGAGTTGTTGCAACTTGGGATCATGAGCGCGGTGGCGGTGGCGCTTGGCTATCACTTGCCGAGTAGGACCTCAGGGGCAGAAGTCGTGAGCATCATTGGCCTCATCGTGCTCGCCACCATTTCTTTTGGGGGTCTTGCCTTTTTGTGTGCCGGGCTCTTGCGTATGGAGGTCAACTTGGCCGCCTCCAACGGGTTGTATCTCGTGTTGCT
>CANFJV010000029.1 GCA_947447225.1 Acidimicrobiaceae bacterium | reverse complement strand
CGGCCACTCGACATTGCCCGCAATAGGTCTTGTAGAGAAATCGATCGGCTCAAACGGCAGACTCCGTCCGCCCCAAATATTTGAGGTTCCACCGACTTGTCTGAGGTGGGTCATTCCTAGTGAGGCATGGCGGTCCATGTCGAGTGATTGGGCTTCAACTGCATCTTGAAGCCTCGGGCTTTCCTCCATCCCTCCACTCTCGACAAGGATGACGGAGATGCCCAAGTTGGCGCATTCGAGTGCCAAGGTGATTCCGGCTGGGCCAGAACCAATGATGGCCAGATCAGCTCGTCTGACGATTGATCCTGAGGCTTGTGACAGATCTTCGATCATGCTCCAGCACCTCGGTCGATGACATCTGCGACCAGTTGCGAAATTCGTGCAGATTCGTCCAGTGGAGCGTTGAAAGCGATGGCCTCCATGGCCGGTTGCAGCCGATGAGGTTTTGTGGTGGTGAAGAGCACGGGCCCGAATGGGTTTCTCCGCGTGGTCTCTCGGAGAATCACACTCGCGAGGGATCGAGGGCCGGACTCGGTCAAATCGAGTTCATCAACCCAGCGCTGTCGAGCACGAGGGTCAGCGGCAAAGAACTGTTCAATGCGCGGGAGCGCTCCGGCGAGCGCCCCATAGGTGGCAACCTGGCTGGACGTCATCGTTGGAGGTGGCGGCAGAAACAGGTGATCGCGAAACTGCAGAAATGGCGCTTGGTTGATCAGGGACGCGCCATCACCGGTGAGTCGGGGGTCATGCACCGCCACTCCCCAATTGCCAATTCGGCCCGAAGCGCGTTCTTCTTCTAAGTACGAAATGGTCCCATCACGTTCAGCAATCGTCATTTCATGAGGGAGGGGATCGTGAAGAATGAACAACTCAATCGTGCCCCTACCGAGCGCCTGCAAACTTCGCCGGAGGCTCTTTCGGGCCGCTTCTTGCGAAAAACCCGTCGGCCGGTAGAGCAGTCGTCCGGCGATGCTCGATGCGGGTCCACTTGCGGCCTTTTGTAGATCGGTGTTCATTGACGGCTTGGCTGCAAGCACGCGGCGAATTGGGCCTTGCACCTTGCCTACTGCTCGACCAAACACTGAAGCGTCAATACCGAACTTGGTGGTTACCGTGACGGTGCTCCCACGCTTTTTGAGCAGTGCAGAAAGTTCTCCTTCTGCTTGGCCCATTCCATACATTGGGGCGACATCGAAGTGTCTGAAGCCAGCGTCGTAGGCAGCGTCAAACAGTCGCCTTCGTTGTCGTGCCTCTGGAAGTCGGAAGGCTCCAGCAGAACCGAACGCGAGACTTGGACTTCCAAGAACGGAGAAGCGCTCATCCGATGCAGAGTCCATGACCTCTGCATGCTAACGCACACAACGTTCAAAACGTCAGTTCATAGGCCGGTTCGTTATAGAGCGTCTTTTGACTCGACAGTCGGCATGAAACTCGTGGTCGGTAGTTCTTCTTACGACTTTGGTCAACCCGCGAGATTGGACCTCCTTGTCCGGCGTTCACCTTCTTCGGTCGCACACTGCTTTTATCCTCGGGGACCTTGCGGTAGTGCGGTAACTTGAGTTTGTGCTGTTCAGGGGACATGCGAGTCGACTGATAATCGACTTCATTCAGCAGACTGCTTCGCTCGAGAAGCCCTGGGGTGCCGCGCTGTTCGTCGCAGGGGAGTTGGCGTGAGGGTCGGCATCTTGACGATGCACCACTCCTATAACTACGGAGCGGCACTTCAAGCCTTTGCCCTCTCAGAAGCAGTCACCGAAATGGGAAATGACGTTTCGCTGATTGACCTGCGCGGAACCTACAACAAGATGTATGCAGATGAGTCGACGCAACTTGTTATGAAGCGCCGCCCTCCAAGTATTGCCAACATCCATCGCAGTCAACACCGGAGAAAAGCGGAACTGTTCAATGCCTTCTTCGATGAGTATTCATCGCGCAGCGCTCCAGCTGACCCTCCGGCGAATATTGATGCAATCGCTGAAGCGTTTGACACGTTGATTGTTGGTAGCGATGAAGTATGGACGCTCAAGTATGGCTTCAACTTGAACTACTTCTTGAGTTTTGGCCCAGAAAATATTGGCCGCATTTCGTATGCCGCGAGTTTCGGAAGATCAACTGACGTCGGTGATCACAGCGAAGAGATCAAGAGGGCGCTGGAGCAATTTGACGCAATTTCAGTGCGCGACCACAACTCCCAGCGCATTGTCCGGTCGGCCACTGGTGTCATGCCCCCACTTGTCCTTGATCCGGTGTTGCTTGGCAAACTTGGACGTATCAGTGCACGAGAACCGCGTACCAACACGCCGCCGACAGTCCTGATTTACGAAGAACAGCAGATGTCGCCATCTGAAGTACTCGCAACTCGCCGAGTTGCTCGTGAACTTGGCGCTCGGATTGTGGCAGTGGGCTACCCGCACTGGTTTGCCGATGAGAATGTGATCGCCGCAGGCCCGTTGGAATTCATACAGCTCGTGCAAGAAAGCACCCTGGTGGTGAGTTCATTGTTCCATGGCGTCGTGTTTGGCCTGGCGTTTGAGAAGCAGTTGCTGATCATGCCGGCAAAGAAGAAACGATTGAAGATCGAGAGCCTCCTTCGTCAATTGGGCCTGACACATCTCTACGGGAATCTTGAGTGGAGCCGAATCGAGTACGACGAGACAAGAACTCGGATTGAGGCACTCCGTGGGGTTTCACTGGAATTTCTTGAAACTGCATTGCGTGGAATCCATGAACGTCGAGTTCGTGAGTCCAGCCTTCTCGGTTGACGTCATCGCAAATGCGCTTCTTCGGCTCGATTCGCGGATGGGTTCTCTTTTTTCGAACTACGGTCAACGCTGAAACCACGAGTGCTTGGAGAATCCCATGGCAGTGAAGTTGAATATCCTCTACGGCCAGCCAACCGACCCAGAGGCGTTTGAGGTCTACTACCTCTCGACCCATGTCCCACTCGTGCACAAGATGACCGGTCTTGATGCCTTTGAATACGGCAAAGTGCTTGCCCGGCTCGATGGCGGCGAGAACGACGTGTTCTGGATGGCATCACTTCGCTTTGCTGATGGCGACATCATGGGCGCAGCACTCGGGTCCCCTGAAGGGATCGCGACGTCAGCCGACGTTGCAAACTTTGCTTCGGGTGGAGCGACGATCTATCTCTCTGAGGTTGCCGAGTAAGAAAAACCCTTGCTGGTCAAGCATGTGGTGTTCGTCATTCGAACCGTTACGGTCAGCCCCGAGTAAAACGCTGACCGCAGGTCACACACTGCACCCGTGTCTTTGGCGCAAAGAAACTCAAGGCGAAGATGCCGCCCAACGTTCTTCGAGCAGTGAACTGTGTCCCGCCACATGCCGGACAAGCCAGCCCTGCCGGGCTCTTGACGCCGACAACGGAGATGCGGTTCGCGAGTTTTCTCTTGTTGCGAAAAATTCCTAGAGCAGTACCGAGGGGAATCACGACGGCAAGGTAGCCCCAACCGTCGTGACCACTTTGGTAGAGGACAGTGAGGGTGACGATCCACGCCACCACCAAAACGCCAGCCGCAATGAGCTTCGTTTGCATACTGCCTCTTTTCGCCACTTGGAAGAAGTGCTGAAGTGAGCACTACTTGCAAGGCCATCTCCAACCTACTCCTCAATCGTGGCGAAACGTTGAGGTCAAGGCGCCAAGGAGACCTTGCAACAAGTCCCGCTGCGCAGATCAATCAGCAAACGGTTGCTGGCGTTGACGACCAACGTGCAACTCGGCACAACGCCAGTTTGTGCCAAAGCTTCTCGTAATTGGGTTGGTCTCTCGAGCGAAGAGTCACTCACCGAAGCAGTTTCATGGAATAACAGGTGACGTTCCATGTGCAACGACCGGTGACTGCGCAGAGCGCAGGTGCTGGTTCAGCGATCGTCGCCGGCGTTGAACGTCGTGTGCCGAATGGTCAACGTCGTAAAGTCGGTCCAGATTCCCGGGTACTTCGCTGATGATGAGATTCCGGTGTTGTTGACGAAAGTTGAGCCCTCGATGGAAAGCGATGCCTGCGCAATTTCGGAACCTTTGGAGTAAATCGCCCCACCCTCGCGGGTCGAAGCGTTGTTGGCAAAGAGCGAGTCGGAAATTGTCACCGCACCGTACGCGGTCGTGACCGCGCCGCCTTGGCCTCCAGAATTATTGGTAAAGCGACTCTCGTTGATGGAGAGTGCTCCAAAGAGGTTAAAGAGCGGTCCACCAAAGGCGAAATGTTCCTGGTCGAAGGTGACGTGATTGAGCGACATTCTGCTCGATTGCAAATAGTTGATGACGTCGGCGAGGAAAGAACTGTTCTTCGAAAAGGTCGTGTTCGTAATCGATGCCGAACCACCGTTGAGCAGCGATACCCCTGACCCACCTGAGAACGTGCAGCCACTGATGGAGAGATTGGAAATGCTCTCGATGCCAGTAAGCGTTCCTTGTTCGCCAAGGTGGATGAAGTTGAGATTCTTCAGTGACACGGTTGGTCCAGTGACTGCGAGAAGGGCGAAGTCGCTATTCATCGCGCTACCAGAAATCGTGGTCTTTGCGTCCTCGCGGCCAATGATGGTGAGCGACTTCGTGACGAGGAGCGCTGACGTTGGGGCAATTGGATGTGACGCAGTGCAGTTGGCGCGAATTGAAATGACACTCCCATCCACCGCGTTTGCAATGGCGTCTGAGAGAGAACCGCTGCCTGTTGGAGCACACGTCGAGACAATTGCGGTCCGGCGGATATCGGTGCTTGCGCCGGCGGTGAAAGGCACTGCGCACGTCATCACCGTGGTGATGGTTGCGGCGAGTGCAACTGAGCGGAAGATCGTTGCAACTGGACGCATCACGGCGCCTCCTTTGAGGTGGGTTGTTCCCGGCTGCAGTATTACAGAAGAACGCACACCGACTCGATGGTCCAATTCGTTCCAACAGGTTTCTTGCTGACGTAGACAACTCGGTCGACCTTCTGCGAAGTGGTTGCTTGCGAGTGGGCCTGAGTCGACAAGTCAAAGCGAGGGCTCCTCGACCACGCCACTACGATCATTGCGGTGCGAAAGAGCACCGCTACGCGCAGAGGAGCGGGCCATGGAAGATGAGGCACTGGTTGCGCCGTTCGAGCTCACCTCAGAAGCCCGCCTCAGAGCTGCTAGTGCACTTCGCGACCTTGGGCACGTCCTCGTTGCCCATCAGCCCGATGACGCGACCTTTGACGCCATCACCGAGTGGGCGACAGCGACAAAAGCACAACTCATTGCCACTCCTCCTCGGAGAGAAGCCCTCATTGAAGCCCGAGTAGCCCACTTGGCCTCACGGGCGAAGAATCCACTTGCCACGCTTGATCGACCAAATGGGTCCTTGTTTGCTGATTCATTTGTCTCGGGTCGAGCGAACCCAATGGGCATTAACGCCGTGATGTCGGTTGAGGGCGATCACTCGGTCGCTCACGTCACCATTGAGTCTGCATTTGAAGGCGCTCCAGGCCGCTCGCATGGTGGCGTGGTCGCCGCCATCATTGATGAGACCATGGGTGGCGTTCTTGGCATCATCCATGAGTTGGCGTTCACCGGGTGGCTCAAGGTGACTTATCGCAACCCAACTCCCATGCATGTGCCGCTTGAGTGCCGTGCTTGGCTCGAGCACCGAAGTGGTCGAAAGCTCTCGCTTCGCTCAGAAGTGCGCGACGGCGACCAGCTGATTGCAGAAGCAGAAGCACTCTTCATTGTGGTTGATCCAAGCGGTTGGCATAAGGCGTCGGAATAGTTGTGGCCAACTTGGCCTTGTAGAACGCAGAGTTGCCCGGCGTTGTTGGGCGAGTGATTGGAGCCCGATGCCTGCAGTTTCCGTAGCGAATCGATTGGAACTTCCAAAGGTTGTCGTGGTGGACCCCACGCAGTCAGTAGTTCGCCCGGTGGTGCAGGTGACGACTGCTCCACGAGGGTTCGAAGGTGAAGGCTTTCCCGTTCGCCGAGCATTTGCTGGCGTCACTGACGAAGCGCTTGATCCGTTCATCCACATGGACCAAATGGGCGAGATTGACTACGGACCCGGTGAGCCAAAGGGGACCCCTTGGCACCCGCACCGCGGCTTTGAAACCGTCACCTACATGATTGAGGGCACATTCGAGCACGCTGACTCGATTGGTGGCGGTGGGGTCATTGCCAATGGTGCCACCCAGTGGATGACCGCAGGGGCTGGCATCTTGCACATTGAAAAGCCACCAGAGACCCTCGTCATGTCTGGTGGGCTCTTCCACGGGATCCAGCTTTGGGTGAACTTGCCGAGTTCGAAGAAGATGGTCGACCCTCGCTACCAGGACCTGTTGCCTGATGATGTTGCTTTGGCCACTACCCCTGATGGTGGGGCGCTACTGCGAGTGATTGCTGGTGACCTTGGCCCCGTCAAAGGTCCAGGCTCAACACTCACACCAATTTCGCTGGTGCACGCCTCTGTTTCCCCCGGAGCTGAAGTGCGTATTCCGTGGAACAAGAGATACAACGCCTTGGCCTATGTCTTAGCTGGCGATGGCACCGTTGGCGAAGAGCGTCGCCCGGTGACTTCAGGTCAGTTGACCGTGTTTGGTCACGGCGACACATTGGTGATGACTGCCGCAGACGTTCAAGACTCTCGAACCGCGGAGTTTGAAGTCTTGATCCTTGGTGGCGAACCCATTCGCGAACCAGTGGCGAAATACGGACCGTTCGTCATGAACACGAGAGCCGAACTCGTGCAAGCCTTTGAAGACTTTGAAGCTGGTCGCCTTGGCGCCATTCCTGCTCGGCACGATCAGTAATGGCTGCGAATTCTTCTCGATGGTCACTTGACCACGTTGGATCCCTTGAGGGCAAGACCGCGGTGGTCACCGGGGCAAACTCCGGGCTTGGGTTTGAGACGGCCAAGGCACTCGTGGCCAAGGGTGCAACGGTGCTCATCGCCTGTAGGAATGCGCAAAAGGCCGAAGCTGCAGCCGTTGGGCTACGTACGGCTGGACGAGGAAACATCTGCGTTGTTCCCTTGGATCTCTCGGACCTTGCGTCGGTGGCCAACGCAGCCACGGTGATTGCTGGCCAGGTCGATCATTTGGATCTGCTCATCAACAATGGCGGAATCATGGGTGTGCCACTCAGTCACACGAAACAAGGTGTTGAGCTCCAACTCGGGACCAACCACGTTGGCCACTTTGCCCTGTCGGCCCGCCTCTTTCCCCTCGTTGCTCAGGCGCCAGCTGGCAGGATTGTGACGGTGTCCTCCAATTTGCACAAAGGTGCAGTGCTCGATCTCTCCGACACAGCGTCATCGAATTCCTACAGCGGCCAAAAGGCCTATGGCCGTTCCAAGTTGGCGAACTTGATCTTTGCGCTTGAGCTCAATCGACGGCTCACTGCCGTGTCATCGCCGGTGATCTCGGTTGCTGCGCACCCGGGTTGGAGTCGCAGTCAATTGGCGGCGAATGGCCCAGGTGCTTCTTCGTCGCCGCTCAGCCAGGTGTTCTCAACGCTCGCCACAAAGCTTGGTCAAAAGACCGCGACCGGCGCCTTGCCAACGCTGTATGGGGCACTCGGAGATGACATTCACGGTGGCGACTACTTGGGGCCACAACACGTGATGGAACTGTTCGGTCCACCGGTGAAGGTCAAGCCGTCAGCAACCGCCTCTGACCCAGACCTCGCCAAGGCGCTTTGGCAGTGGACGGCTGCGTTGACGGGTGTTGACTTCCCTTAAGTCTTTGGTGCTTCACGGTGGAGCAAGAAGGTGCCCGTCGTGCGAGAAATCATGGTGCCGTCCAAAGCCTTCACCGTTGCTTCACCGAATGCGACTTGCTTCGTCATGCGGACGACTTCGCCTCGAATAACGTATCCCTCGCCGAGCATGGCTGGTCGCATGGTCTCGCATTTGAGCTCGAGCGTTGCCTTCGTGCGGTCACGGCCAGACAGGGCGGAGTTGATGGCGAAGTTCATGGCGGCGTCGAGCACGACAGAGTGCACGCCTGCTTGCGCGGTGCCGTGTGGGTTGCAGGCCAGAGCGGTTGGCGTCCACGTTCCTTGCGACCACCCGAGGTCTTCGCCGTCGACGCCATAGGCAGTGAATGCTGCGCCAATCTCGGACATGATGGCCATTCCGCCATCGCCTAGCCAACGGTCCATGTTCTTCATCTCTGCCATGTCCCTAACCTACCGGCGAGAAGACTCCTCGCGAGTAGGTTGGAAGGGTCACCTGACGGGTTGTCCGCAGGGAGAGGAAGGAAAGTTCCATGGTTGATGCAGTCATCGTCGATGCAGTGCGCACCCCAGGTGGAAGGCGCAACGGCCAACTCCGCGGCTGGCACCCTGTCGACCTCGCGGCCGAAACGCTGAAGGCGCTTCAGGCTCGTAACGATTTCGATCCAGCAATTGTTGAAGATGTCTTCACGGGCTGCGTCATGCAGGTCGCGGAGCAGTCGCTCAATGTCGGTCGCAACGCGGTGCTCGCTGCTGGTTGGCCTGAGTCGGTTCCCGCCACCACGATTGACCGCCAGTGCGGCTCCTCGCAGCAGTCACTCCACTTTGCCGCTCAAGGCATCATGGCCGGCCAATACGACGTCGTCATCGCCAATGGTGTTGAAGCCATGAGCCGCGTGCCCATGGGTTCATCGGTCGTCAAGGGCATGGGATTCCCCTTTGGTCCTGCCATGTTCAACCGTTACGCCGCCATCAAGGGCAACTTCAACCAGGGCCTCGGCGCTGAAATGATTGCCGACCAGTGGGGCATTAGCCGTGACGACCTCGACGCCTACTCACTTGAGTCACAGCGTCGTGCCGCGTTGGCAACCGCTGAAGGTCGCTTCGAGCGCGAGATCGTGTCTGTTGAGATCCGTGACGAAGAAGGCAAGGGCACGGGCGAGTTCGCTACCCGTGACGAAGGCATTCGTGAGTCAAGCCTCGAAGGTTTGGCCAAGTTGAAGCCTGCCTACAAAGAAGATGGCAAGGTGACTGCAGGCAACGCCAGTCAGATCACTGACGGCTCTTCGGCGGTTCTCGTCATGAGCGAGACCAAGGCCAAAGAACTTGGCTACACCCCACGGGCCCGCTTCCACGCCTTTGCTGTTGCTGGCGTTGACCCGGTCACGATGCTGACCGGCCCAATCCCCGCCACCCAGAAGGTGCTGGCCAAGGCCGGTATGACCATTGACGACATCGACTTGTTCGAAGTCAACGAAGCCTTTGCTTCGGTGGTCTTGGCTTGGCAAAAAGAAACCGGCGCTGACCTTTCCAAGGTGAACGTCAACGGTGGCGCCATTGCCCTTGGTCACCCGCTTGGTGCCTCAGGGGCCAAGCTCATGGCGACGCTGCTCAATGAACTCGAGCGCACGGGCGGCCGCTACGGCCTGCTCACCATGTGTGAAGGTGGCGGCATGGCCAATGCCACCATCATCGAGCGCCTCGGCTAAGCCACACCGTCGCTTTGTTGACAACGCCCCTCGCAGAGTTCTGCGAGGGGCGTTGTGCTTGGCGAAGGTTGCGCTCCGGGCCAGAACCCAAGCCCGGGTCTTGGTTACCGGTAGCGGGTGAGCATTCCAAAGCCGACTGCGGAGGCCACAAGGCCGCCGACTAAGTACCACGGCGTGTACGACCCTGGCCAAATGGTCAACCAGTTGAACAACATCACCACGAGGCCAGCAATGAGCAGACCAAGAGCGGTCTTTCCCCACCATGGTGGAGAGTGCTTAACGTTCTCTGGAACCCGAGCAGTCACACGGCCCGATTCTTCCGGTGAGCGATAGCGACCGACCTTGGTATTGCGCTGGCCACCTTTGGGGGTGACTCGGCCGCCGGGTGACGTCGTCTTCGCTTTTTTCCGCTTTGCCATGGGCTAACGATATCGGTTCACCAAGACCTCGAGCAGAACGGTACCCTTGACAGTTATGGGTAGCCACGTCGTCATCATTGATAACTACGACAGCTTCGTCTACAACCTCGTCCAAGAACTCGGCGAGTTGGGTGCGAACCCGCAAGTGTTCCGCAATGACCAGATCACGTTGGCAGAACTCGACGCACTACGCCCCGATGCCATTGTCATCTCTCCGGGCCCTGGTCGTCCTGCTGATGCGGGCATTTCAATGGAGGTCATTCGTCAACTTGGCGAGAAGTACCCCATCTTCGGCGTCTGTCTTGGCCACCAAGCCATTGGCGAAGTCTTTGGCGGTGACGTCGTCGCAGCCCCAACGCTCATGCATGGAAAAGTCTCCGACATTTACCACGAAGACGGCGGCGTCTTTGTTGGACTACCAACGCCGTTTCCCGCCACCCGGTATCACTCGCTCGTTGTTGACCCAGCAACGGTGCCAAGCGTCCTAGAAGTAACGGCACGCACCGCTGATGGCATCATCATGGGTCTTCGCCACAAAGAACTGCTGATCGAAGGGGTGCAATTCCACCCAGAGTCGATTCTCTCGCCGATGGGCCCGAGGCTGCTGCAAAATTTCCTTGACTTGGCACACGCCGCGTCGCTGCGCTAGCAGGTCTGCAAATACACCGTTGAGCCGTAGGGGACTTGAACGCCACTCGCGAGTGCGGTTCCGCCATCAGTTGTTGCCACACCAGCCACGGTGTCTGGTGTGGCCAAGGAGCAGTCCCCAGTGAAACTGCCAATGGTCGAACCAACGACAAGGCCGAGTCCGGTCAAGGTCGTGATGGCCGTGCCGGTGTTCTCACCATAGATGGAGGACGGAATCGTGACTTGGCACACCCCAGTTGAAATGGTGAGGTCAACCGAGGATCCCGTTGCCGACGTCGAGCCAGCCTTTGGATTTGATGCCGAAACGAGACCCGTGGTCACAGTGTTGGAACAACTCTGCGTGGTCGTGCCAACCGTAAAGCCAGCAGAGGCGAGTGACGCACCAGCGTTTACTGGCGACAGGCCAATCAGGTTCGGAACGGTTGGCGTCTTGATCACGGGCAAGTTGACCGTAATGGATGTCTTTGACCACACCGACTTGCCGGCCGCAGGAACGGTGGAGACGACTGAACCTTGAGGAAGTGGTGAAGGAACGTAGGCAACAATGACGGTCAGACCAAGGGCTTGGAGTTGCGCCGTGGCGGCGTCTTGCGAATAGCCCGACACATCGGGAATGGTGACCTTGGCGACATCGCCAAGGCTGACCTGCAAGGTGACGACCGTTCCTTCAGGCTGCAAACTCGCGATCTTTGGATCAGTCCCCGCAACACTGCCAAGGGGAATGAGCACCGACGGCACCTCATCGTGGTCGGGCTTGACCGAGAAGCCAGCTTCAACGAGGGCTGATTCAGCATCAATTACTGACATACCGGCAACGTTTGGAATCGCTACCTTCTTCGCTGGTTGGTTGCCGCGAGCAATGAGACCAATGAGAAGACCCACAATGAGCAGCGAAACGAGCACCACCGGAAGAATCCACTTGGATCGCTTCTTTTTGACTGGTGGTGCGGCATAGGGCCGACCATCAAGAGGAATTGAGGTGGTGTCTCCACTTGCTGCTCCAGCGGCCACGGCACCAACAAGCGTGGTGGCAGAGACCTCTCCAGTGGCAGCCATGGTATGCAGTCGTGATTCAGCCACGACCGGCTGGCCCTCCGTAAAGCGAAGCAAGTCCGCACGGAAATCTTCGGCTGACTGATAGCGATCCGATGGTGCCTTTGCCATGGCCATAGAAATGATGGCTTCAAGAGCTGCAGGGACGCTTGGATTGATCGTTCGCGCCAGTGGGGCGACTTCGTTCACATGTTTTGAGGCAACGACAATCGGGGACTCACCAACAAACGGTGGTCGACCAGTCACCATCTCAAAGAGCACCACGCCTAAGGAATAGAGGTCACTGCGTCCGTCAACGGTTAAGCCTTCGGCTTGCTCAGGGCTGAAGTAGGCAGCCGTGCCCATCACCGAACCTGCTTGGGTCAAGTTGTCTGAGGCGTTGACCGCCAAGGCAATGCCAAAGTCGGTGACCTTTACGTCGCCATCACTTGTCAGCAAGATGTTGCCGGGCTTCACGTCGCGGTGCACGACACCTCGACGGTGGGCATAAGCGAGTCCACCGGCAACCTTGGCCGCAATGGCGGCTGCATCGTTTGGGTGAATACGAGTTGATTGGCCGAGCATGGTCGACAGCGATCGACCTTCGATGTACTCCATGACAATGAAGTAGGTGCCTTGGTCCTCACCCCAGTCGAAGACCTGAACAATGTTCGGGTGGGCCAAGTTCGCCGCAGCTTGCGCTTCTCGACGGAACCGCTCAACAAAGGTTTGATCAACCGAGAGCTCAGGGAACAACACCTTGAGCGCGACACGACGATCGATTAGTCGGTCATGGGCCAAATAGACCTGCGCCATGCCGCCGCGGGCAATCAGATGGGTGAGCTCGTAGCGCTCAGAGAATACGCGTGGGTTGGCAACAGGTTCCATCAGATCATGAGCCTACGGCAGCAACCCCAATGCGTTGTGCAAGTTGCAAGTAGTCGTGCTCACGCGGCACACGTGGAGGCGGTGTTCATGACGGGCTGGTGTGCTTGGTAGGCAAGTGCACCGAGCATCATGCAGCGAATCACGGGACCGGCAACACCTGCACCGGTTGCATCAATATCTTGGAATGGCAAGACGACTGCAATAGCAATGGTCGGGTTCGGGTTCGGACCAAAGGCGATCATCCAGTCATGGGTGTTGGTCACAACGGGGTAGCCAACTTGTGCCGTACCGGTCTTGGCCGCAACATTGAGATACGGCGGGAACACACCAGCAGCTGTTCCATACGACGCCACATTCATCATCACTTGGGTGAGCGCTGCGGCGTTGTCCTTCTTCATTGCTCGGGACCATGCTTTTGGCTTCCAGTGGTAGACGGAGTTGCCGTTTTGGTCACGGATTTGGCTCACGAGATGTGGTTCCATCACCACGCCATTGTTGGCAACCCCTGCAGCAATGAGGGCATTTTGCAATGCAGTTGCCCCAACGTTTTGCTGGCCAATTGCCGAGTAGGCCAACTCGGGGGCATTTTTTGCCAGTTGGGCTTCGGTTGGAAACGAGGAGACCGCAACGCCAGGTAGGTCGAGTGGTGACTTTTTGTTGTAGCCAAACGCTTCTGCTTCAGCCGAGAGATTGTGGGCGCCCAAGTCGAGGCCCATGTTGGCGAAACCGGTGTCACACGATGGCGGCAGCATGATGGCCAAGGTTCCGCCACATCCGCCAAACCCAAAGTTGTGCAGTTGGAGGGTGGTCTGAGGAATCGTGAGTGCGGTGGTGTAGGGGTAGTACTTATTGACGAGGGTTGGGTCGAGTTCGTAGGCCGCCGCCGAGGTCAACACCTTTGAGGTTGAACCCGGAGCAAACGTGTACTGATAGGCGAGTGATGCCAGCGCCGAGAAGCGATGTGGATTGCATGATCGACAGGTGACCTGCTTCCAGGCTGCTTCTTCAACCGCGCGGTCTTGGCTCACCAGTGGAGTCGGGTTATAGGTGGGATTGGAGAACATTGCGAGCACGGCACCGGTTTGTGAATTCACGACGACCACCGCGCCGTCTCGCCCGGCGAGTTGCTTGTTGGCAAGTGATTGCAACTGCGTGGAGAGCGTTGTCGTGATGGTGTCAGTGCCACGAACGGGCACGAGAAGTTGCCCCAAACTCGACGGATTGAGTGCGTGGGCGCTTAAGTGGCTGTTGTAGGAGCCTTCGAGGCCGTAGCGGCCGTAGACCGGAGAGTCGATGCCAACGATCTGCGAGGTGAGTGCTCCAAAGGGGTAGTTGCGTTGGTAGACGCCGCTCGGCAACTTTGTTGACGAGGCGAGCACTTCACCGGTGCTCGAAAGAATTTGGCCCCGCGGATTCATGATCTGGTTCGACACGGCTCGAGGGTTGTAACTCGAACTATTGAGCTCTGGTGCTCGGACCACTTGGATGTTGACGAGTTGCGCCAAAATCAAAATGAACATCGAGCCAAGAACGACCGCAAGTGCTTGGATGCGCCGACCCATATCAGCCTGCCAGAATCGTTGTGGTGGTGGTTGCGGGAATCGTCGTGGTTGGTGCCGTCGTCGTCGTGACAACTGCGGTCGTGGTGGTAACTGCTGGAATGGTGGTCGCGACAGTCACCGTTGTTGAAGGCGTCCACGCCGGGTTCCAGGCGACTGTCGTCGTCGTTGTAAGCGCCACACCTGGGTTCACCGCCGCTGTTCGCTCTTCAATGAGGTTGGAGATGAAGCGATGGGCGGCTTGGACTGAAGGCTGTGGCACACCATGTTGGAGATCGGCGAGGCGCGAGGGGAGAATCTGTCCGGTCGTTGACGTTGTCGTCTCAACCACCAGGGGCTTGATCCACAAGGTCCCACCAGGTTGGCCTTGCAAGATAGTGATGGTCGAACCATTGACCGAAACGAAGTACTGCGTTGAGGCGAACCACCCAACAAAGCGGTAGCCGCCATAGGTGAGAGCGGCGACAAGGGCGAAGAACAGCACCGTGCGAAGCGTGAAGGGTCGCGGGCGTCGTATTGATGCTTCAACCGGGTTGGAATACGTCGTTGACGCAGCCATGGCAGCCTCATGGAGTGCATGGTGTGCCATGTCTTCGTCATCATCTTCAACATGTCCTGCAGAAGCGCCAACATCACGTGCTTCTAAGACTGCAGCTGCACTGAATGCTGCGACTGCCCCCGTCAGATCATCGCTGGAATGGCCGAGACCTTCTTGGAAGGGGGAAGTGTCGTAGTACGACAGTGCGCGTTCGGTTGGTCCAACGTCGCCAACTAAGACGTCAACAATGACCACCGAAATGTTGTCATGGCCACCTGCAGCAATAGCGGCATCAACAAGTGCATGAGCGGCATCGGTGGGGTCGCGCTCATCAAACAAAATCGCGGCGATGTCGTCATGGGTGACTTCGTTAGTGAGACCGTCGCTGCAAATCAACAGGCGGTCACCGGCGACCGTCGGAAACTCAACTAGGTCAACTTCGACCGAATCGGCAACCCCAAGTGCTCGGGTCAACATGTGTCGCTGCGGGTGCTGTGCCGCATCAGCTGCACTCAGTTGTCCGTGGCGCACAAGATCACTTGCGACCGAGTGGTCATAGGTGAGTTGGATTAATTCGCCATCGCTCAACAGGTAGCAACGTGAGTCGCCAACATTGACCACCGCAGCGCGGTCGCCTTCATCGGTTGCAACCGGTGCAATCGCGGTCACCGTGGTGCCCATTCCCGCCAACGAGACATCCGTGAGGCTGGCGCTGTACACCGCAGCATTGGCAGCGATCACTGCTCGTTCGAGAGAGTTTGAACTCAGCCCACCAATGGCGAAGTGGCTGGTCAGCGTTTCAAGGGCCAAGGTGCTTGCCACTTCACCGGCAGCAGCACCACCCATGCCGTCGGCAACCGCACATAAGTCGTTCGACTCGTAGACCGCATCTTGATTTACTGAGCGAACCGTGCCGACGTGAGTCGCCGACGCAGTGCGAAACAGCATCATCGGGTGACCTCAAAGATCGTTTCACCGACCTGGATGCGGTCACCTCTTTTCACCCGAGTTGGCTGCTCAATGCGCTCGTCATCGACCCATACTCCGTTGCGAGAACCAAGATCTTCAACCGTGATGGCGTCACCGTTGATGGTGATCTGCGCATGGCGCACACTGGCGAATTGGTCGTAGGTCAAATTGACGTCACATTCAGCTGAGCGACCAATGGTGAGCGGACCATTGAGCGGGAAGCGCTCACCCGCAGCATCTTCGGGTGCTTTGACGGTGAGGTAGAGCCACTGGCGCTTTGAGGTGGTGGCTGCTTGGACTCGGGGTTGTTTCTTCTCTCGAATTGGTGGCTTCGCTTCCACCAAAATGGCGCGAATGACGCGGAGGAAAAACAAGAACACAAACGCAATGATGAAGACCTGTATTGGTCGAACCCATCCGGCGTAGTTCGCAGCCAACATCGAACTTGTGCTGTCGATCATGACAATTCAACCGTCAAGGTTGCAGTGCCAACGGTGATCACATCCCCGTCGTTTAAGGCCACCTCGGTGATTTTCTTCTTGTTGACGTAGGTCCCATTGGTCGAACCAAGGTCCTTTGCGATATAGCGAGGTCCAACTTGCACAATGGACAAATGTCGTCGAGACACGTTGGTGTCATGCACCACGATCGTGTTGTCGCCTTGGCGGCCTACCGAAATGGCGACTTCGGACAGTGGGTAGGTGTCACCACTTTGGCTACGAAGCGTGGCCTTTTTCGCAATTTCGGCGAAGGTGCCTTCCACATCACAGTCGCCGGTCTTTAAGTCCAAGTCCTCATAAATCTCAACCACGACGGTCCCAACAAAGGAATAACCATCAGTTTGTGCATGTTCTTTTGCCGCCACGACAAGTTCGCGGCATAACGCGTCAACAAAGCTGGCAAAGCGGATCGCATCGGCTGGCGACACATGAACGACGAATTTGTTGGGGGCAATAAGGCCGCGTGCCGACACCCTCCGATTGAGGTCCATCTCACGGGTGAGCTTGCGGGCAATCTCCACCGGTTGCAAGTGCTTGCGGAACGGTCGAGCCAGCGTGCCATCCATGAGACGCCCGAGGCGCTCCTCGAACTGCCGCATTCCCATAGCGACACTCTACCGGTCAAGGATGCCTGCTGTCAGTCGATTTGGCCGACCCAAACGCTTTTTGAGCCGAAGGTAGGAGGTTGTAGGATGGTGCCTCTACTCGGGCGAGTGGCGGAATAGGCAGACGCGCTGGATTCAGGTTCCAGTGTTCGAAAGGACGTGGGGGTTCAAGTCCCCCCTCGCCCACCATTGTGATGGTGTGAAGATCGGTTTGACGCAGCAAAAACCCTGCAGTTCCTCAGGAATTGCTTCGGTTGCGACCGGGTGAATTGATGGGTTGCCGGTAGCGTCAATGGTGCGGCGTTACCAATGCTTCGTCGCCACCTTTTGTTGACCGTTACGTTCACCCGATCGAGATCACGATGCGCCACGACGACAAGTTTGTGCAGCGACCGGCGGTGACCTCTTCGGCAGGGTTGCGCACACACCATTCGGCCCAGTCGAGGTGGGCTATCACGGCTCGTCTTGTTGCATTCGTTGTTGCTGCGGTCCTTACCACACCGTCGATTGCGCAAGGAGCGGTTCGTCAGCCCCTTGCGGCAACGGCGCCTTCGGCACCATCGGGCATCACCAGCACCACGTCGAACGGATCCATCACGGTGTCATGGACTGTTCCGGTCTCAGATGGCGGTTCGCCAATTACGAGTTACACCGCCTCGGTGCTACCAAGTGCAAAGTCGTGCTCAACCGCAACCTTGTCATGCACCATCACTGGCCTGACCAATGGAACGATTTACACCATCAACGTGGTGGCGAAAAATGCCGTCGGGTCCAGTGTCGGGGCAAATCCCTCGATTGGTACTGGCGCGAGCGCGGTGTTCGCTACAACCCTGTTGTCGACTGGTCTCAACTATCCCCAGTGCGCACAAGTGGACATCGACGGCACCTTGCTCGTTGCTGACTTCTACAACTCAAGGATTCTGGCTTTCAACGGACCTGGCGCCCCGGTAGAAGCGTGGGGCCCATATGGCCCGGGCTGTGTGGTTGCCGATAACAGCGGCAATCTCTTTGCCAACGACTACGACGGCAATTTGAAAGAACTCACCGCCGCTGGCACCGAGGTCACCCTCATGACCGGCATTGTGCCCGGGTCTGCAGCACTCACAATGGATGCGGATGGCAACATCTATGTCGGTGGCGCAGGGCCGAACCACTCGCAAGTGGTGAAACTCACACCATCGGGTTCGACCTATACCCAAACGGTGGTTGGTTCGGGTTTCTCTGATCCAAATGGACTTGCACTCGACAATGCCGGTAACCTCTACGTCGGCGATGGTGGAGCGGTCGACCCAACTGGTGTGGCAGCCGCCGATGCGTTCATCTACAAGATTTCCCCTGATGGCACACAGAAGAAGATCTACGACCTTGGTGCTTCGGCTGGAGGAGGATCGTCGCAACTCAGCGTTGACCCTGCAGGCAACCTGTGGATCACCGACCCAGGTATCGACCGCATTATCGAAATTGCTCCCGACGGCACCGTGTCCAGCACCACCCTCGGTTCGCTGCTCGGTGCAGTGTCAGGAATTGCCTTTGATGGCGACGGAACGATGTTTGTCGTTGACTCGTTTCAGTCCAACGGTGACGTGGCGAACTATGGAGCGATTTATCAACTGAGCGTCGCAACGCCGCACTCAACAACTCCTGATGCGCCAACGTCGGTCAGTGGTGTGCGCGGTAATGCACGGGTCACCCTCACGTGGACCGCCCCCGCCAACAACGGTTCTGCACTTTCGAGCTACACCATCACCCCTTTTCTTGGCGGCCAAGCCTTGAGTCCGATCTCGGTGAATGCACCTGCCAGCCAAACAACCATCACTGGTCTTCAAAACGGCTCGACCTACACCTTCACCATTGCCGCAGTGAATGCCAACGG
>CANFJV010000028.1 GCA_947447225.1 Acidimicrobiaceae bacterium | reverse complement strand
TGATTCGAGGACCGCAAACAAAAACAAGGCGTAGTAGCCGTAGTGGAGCATGAAAGTTTCAATGGCGTGCATTGCTCTTGTTTAGCCGACCGAACTCAAACTCTGTGGAATCCAAAATTACTGTTGTTCAACACTGCACCACAGCGTTGTCCGGCCACCAACAGTGGCCCGACGAAGTGGTGCACCGCAGCGTGGGCAGTTTGCCCCACGGTGCCGAAATTCCTGGAGTGCCCCCATGTCAGAGCCACCTCGTTTCCCAAGTTGGCGAAGGGTGCGAGGAATTTGCTTCGCGAGTGACGTGCGCTCCTCACTCGTCAATGATGTCGCTGGCCGACTTGGGTCAAGGCGAGCCTGAAAACAGACTTCATCAACAAGTAGGTTGCCGAGCCCCGCAATTCGGGATTGATCGAGCAGGCGAGTTTTGAGTGCCACCGGACTAGTACCAGTTCCGAGGACTCGTTCGACTTGGACTGCGTTAATGACTGACGCATCTGGTCCAAGGCCTGAAACGTCAGGGTCGACCGTCACCCGGGCGAGTCTCCGTGGGTCGTGAAGATCGATCACTCTTCCATCGTCGAGTGTGGCGCTCAGACGAACAAAACGCTTGTCGCTCGTTGACGGTGCATAACGAAGTTTCGGAAACGGTGAGACTCCGTCAACACAGATGGTCCCGGTCATCCGGGCATGAATGCCAATGGTGTGAACACCGAGGTCGACAAGTAACAACTTTCCATGGCGACGCACGCCCGAGATCTTCTGGCCAATCGTCGGACATGGATTCGGTGTTGCCCCACACACGAGGGCGTCGGCAGTGACGCTCGCAATGGTGGCGCCAATTGTTGGTTCCAAGATGGTGCGATACGCCTCTACTTCGAGAAGTTCTGGCACAACTCGACGCTAACGCTTCACCTGCATTACCTCGTCTCTTTGAGATCAATCTCGTAGCGGACATAGGTCGACTTCGTAGCCACCTTGTCATAGGTCTTGCGAGCTACGACGTTGTCTTGTGCGGTGATCCAAAACAGCTCGGTACAACCAAAATCTTGCGCTCTTGACGTCACTTCCCCAATGAGTGCTTGAGCAATCCCTTGGCCGCGAGCGGACTTCTCCACAAAGAGATCTTCCAAGTAACAATTGGCTACTTCTGCCCACGTTGATGGTTGGAACCAAAAATGAGCAAGCCCAACAACTCGGCCGCCTGCCTCGGCTACAACGCCCTGAAGTTGGGGAGAAGAACCCAGCACCTGCCGCCAAATTCGGGCCATGGCCTCTTCACTGCGGCTTGTTGCATAAAAGTCGAGATAGGACCTAAACAGCACGTTCCACTCGTCGGCGTCTCGATACTCCAGGTTTCGAATGAGGACTTCCATCTCCGAAGTGTCACACAAGTTCCACGAACGTTCACCACTTTGAGCAATCAACATTGACGCCTTGCCGAGCCAGAAAGAAAGTGCCAGAACCACACGCTCGGCGGTAGGGTTGTGGCGTGTCTGAGACTCAAGTTGTGAAGCCAGAAAAGCCCCAGTGGAAAGAGTTGTTCACCGAGGTCGTGACCTCGGGCTTGTGCACCGGTTGTGCCGGTTGCATCATCGCCTGTCCACACGACGTATTGAACTACGACGACAAGGCGGGCAACTACAAGCCCTTCCACTTGGACATCGATGGCGGTCGTGAAGACTGCACGCACGGCCAGAAGGGCTGCACGATGTGCACTCGTGCCTGCCCACGTTTTCGAGAGTGGGAACCACAAATCGATCAGCACCTCTTCGGTCGTGAACGCACCGATGAAGATGTTGCTGGTTTGTCACTCGACATCTTCTTGGCTCGGGCCACCGATCCTGAACTGCACGAAGCAGGCCAAGACGGTGGTTTTGTCTCCGCCCTGCTCACGTTTGCCCTCGAAAATGACGTGATCGACGCAGCGCTCGTGTCCGACCTTGAAGGCGATGGCACCTCTTGGAAGGCTGCCCCTGCCGTCGTCACTGACCGCGCCGGCGTGCTGCGAACCGCTGGGTCCCGCTACACCTACTCGGCCAACACCTTGGCCTACCCAGCTGCGGTTGAAGCAGGCGCAGAACGCATTGCGCTTGTTGGCATGGGCTGCCAAGCCTCGGCACCAGGTGCGATGCAGGCACGAAAGGCCGGAAAGATTGCCCGACGCCTTTCACTCACCATTGGCCTTTTGTGCTCGAAGACCTTCGATGACGCCATCTTCGAGGAATTGTTCGAAGCCAAATATGGCCTCACTCGCCAGATGATCAAGAAGATGAACATCAAAGGTGTCTTCCAGATCTGGACCCATGATGGTGGCTACCACGAGGTGCCCCTCAAAGAAGCCCATGCGTGGACTCGAGAAGGTTGCAAGTCCTGCCCGGACTTTGCCGCCGAGCACGCCGACATCTCAACGGGCGGAATCGGTACGTTCTCCGACTGGACCCTTACGATTGTTCGTACCGAAAAGGGCCGCGACCTGCTCAACCAAATGGTTGCCGCCGGTGCCGTCGAACTTCGACCTGGAGATGATGACCCAGCAGCCTTGGCACTGCTCCGCCGCTTGGCTGGCGTCAGTCGCAAGCGTTGGCCAGCAACCGCCGTCCCAATGCCCGGTCGCCTGCCCGCACCTGCTGCGCCAACCGCCTAACCCGTGGCCAAATCAACGAAGGCCACTGCGCCACAGATGACGGTGGTGCACCTCGTGCGCCACGGTGTCACTCCCTCAACCGGCAAGGTGTTGCCCGGTCGCGCCAAGGGGCTTCACTTGGCAGAAGCAGGAGTTGCTCAAGCAGAAAGGGCCGCCCAGCGCCTTGGGGAACTTCCAACTGCTCCAGTTGCGGTCTATGCCTCGCCACTTGAGCGCACTCGTGAGACGGCAAAACCCATTGGCAAGATCCTCGGCCTTCCCGTCATCATTGAACGAGGACTCCTTGAGTGCGACTTCGGCGACTGGACCGGCGAGCAGCTCAGTGACCTCATGAAGCTTCCCGAATGGAAGACCGTGCAAAGCGCACCCTCGCTCTTTCGGTTCCCACGTGGCGAGAGCTTCCTTGAGATGCAGTCGAGAGCATTTTCAACCGTCGCCGATCTGGCCGCACGCCACAAAGGTCACTCCATTGTTGCGGTAAGCCATGCCGACCCCATTAAGGCCATTGTTGCAATGGCCTCCGGCACGCCGATTGATCAGTTCCAACGTCTCGTTATTTCACCGTGTTCCATCACCACGCTTGCGTTCTCAGACCATGGCGTCTTGGTTCTTGGTGTGAATGCCACTTCTAGCCTCACGGAGCTTGTCCCTTCATGACTGATTACCGATTTGATCAACCCGACCGCTTCACTGTTGGCGTCATTGGTGAAGTTGGACAACGACTCTTCTTGCTGCAGATTCGTGAAGGCCGTCGCCTCATGACCCTCAAAATTGAAAAGGTGCAAGTTGCCACCTTGTCGACCTACCTCGCTCGACTCGTCAAGGAAATGGGTCGCCCGAAGCACTTGCCTGAAGATCTCGGTCTTGAGCCAGAACTCGATGTTGACTTCACCGTCGGTGACGTCAACGTGATGGTGAACGAAGACGAACAGCGCATTGTGTTGGAACTCGATGAACTAAGTGGCGACGACGACGGTGGCGACCATGTCCTCATCTCACTCAGTCGTGAACAAGCAGCAGCCTTTGCAATCCACGCGACGAGAATTGTCGAAGGTGGACGTCCGCCTTGCCCTTTGTGCGCACTCCCCCTTGATCCTCGCGGTCATGATTGCCCTCGGACGAATGGCCATCGAGCACCCATCACCTGAGATGGAGGAATCTCGCCTCATTGAGGTCCTCGCTGAAGGAACCCTCACGGTTCATGGAAGGGTCGCTGGCTCGTCAAACGCCACACTGCTGTGCACCGCTGCAATTGGCGAGGACTCAACGCTGGCAGTGTTCAAACCTGAACGTGGCGAGCGGCCGCTGTGGGACTTTCCAGCCGGACTTTGGCGGAGAGAAGTAGCTGCGGCAGAGCTTTCTCGTGCGTTTCACTTGCCACTTCTTCCCCTTACAACCACCCGTGATGACGAAGACTTCGGGATTGGGTCCATTGCGCAGTACATCGACCACGACCCTGAAGAGCACTACTTCGTTCTTCGAGAGGACGAAGCACTCGAGACCTGGTTTCAGACCTTGGCCGCGTTTGATGTTATTGCCAACAACTCAGACCGCAAAGCTGGTCATATCCTTCGAGGAGCATCCGGTCTCTTCGCCATTGACCATGGCTTGTGTTTTCACGAAGAAGACAAACTTCGAACTGTCGTTTGGGACTTCTCCGCCACCGCCCTCTTAGAAGAGGTGAAGGCAACCCTCGAACACTTGGCCACTCATGGACTTCCAGAAATCCTTGACCACCTATTGCATGAAGACGAAGTTGAGGCCACCATGGCTCGGGTGACGGGCCTCCGACTCGCTGGGGAACTTCCCATTCCGAATGAAGAGGGTCACTGGCCGCCGTATCCATGGCCGCTTATTTAGATCCAGCTAATGCCCATTCACCGTCTTCCCAGGTCAGAAAACCATTCTGACCTCAGATTTTTCAAGGCATAAGCTCAACGTGTGAGTTCAGCGGGAACGAGAGCCCCGAAGGCTTGGGCCTTTCATACGAAGACTCATTCAACAGGAATTTCGATCTACGACGACGTCATCGATTCCCACTACTCCTACAACTCCAATGTTCCAAACTCGCAGCAAGTTGCACCTGGCGATCTCGTTGTGATCCGACAGGACAACTTTGTTGCAGGATGGGCCATCATTCAAAGCATCGACGTCACGCCCAATTGCCTGGTCATGCTCACTCGATGCCCTGCTTGCAGATCTACGGCGCTCACGACCCGTGTGACCAAAGCACTCAAGTATCGCTGCGGTAGGTCGAGTTGCAAGTTGGAGTTTGGTGAAGCGTCTGCAGTGCTCACCGAGGAGCTCGTTACTAACTATCGGGCTTGTTATCCGGACACTTGGAATGAGGCGGCTGTTCCGCAGCGCCGACAAACCCTTGAGAATTTCACGACGGTCAAAAATTCCCAAAATGCGATCCGGCCGCTTGACGGAGAAAGGATCCACAACCTTTTGACCGTCTTAAGTCAGCGGACCATCAATCTTCGTTCCGAGCAAACCGCACTTGCTGAAGCTGAAATCATCGGTGGATTCAAAGAGGCAATGGTGCTTCGACGCCGGGGGCAGCGAGAATTCAGATTCCGCCTTCTCGAACGAGTTGGCGCTGAATGCGCAGTCCTCGGGCCACAGCCGCCACAAGTACTCGAGGCGGCACACATTCAAAGTTTTGCGACTACTGGAAAACATGACCTCGATGGTGGTCTCATCTTGCGGCGTGATATTCACTCGCTCTTCGACGCCCATCTCCTCACCATCGATCCAAAGAACATGCAGGTCCAAGTTGCACCAAAGCTCAGGATCTACAAGAACTACGAGAGTCTCCAGAGTGCGCCGCTCCATCTCGCTGAACAACACCACCCAAAGCGTGAGTTTCTTGAAGAGCACTTTGAGCGTTCAATGGAAACGTTCAGAGCGAGTTAGAACAACACTTTCGGAAGGAAAAGAGAAACTCCCGCCCATCAGGGCGGGAGCTCTCTAAATCAGAACTGCAAGAGTGCTTAGCGACCCTTCAGTGCCTCAATCAGCGCTGGGACCACCTTGTTCACGTCACCAACGATGCCGAGGTCGGCAACGGTGAAGATCGGGGCTTCTTGGTCCTTGTTGATCGCAATGATGTTCTTGGAACCCTTCATACCAACCAAGTGCTGGGTGGCACCCGAGATGCCACAAGCAAGGTAGACGGTGGGCTTCACGGTCTTACCGGTCTGGCCAACCTGGTGGCTGTAAGGAACCCAGCCAGCGTCAACGATGGCACGTGATGCTCCAGGAGCACCGTTCAGCAACTTGGCCAAGTCGTTGATCCATGAGTAGTTGTCGGCGCTTCCGAGGCCACGACCACCGGAGACCACCACTGCTGCTTCGTCAAGCTTCGGTCCAGTGCGCTCTTCAACGTGGCGAGCAACGATCGTTGCGGCGCCTGTTGCGTCAGCGGCTGGAACAGCAGCGGCAACAACCGCAGCAGCAGCGCCACCAGCTGATTCAGCGGCAAAGGACTTCGCACGGATTACATAGATGCCAACGGCGGATCCGGTGAACTTTGCGTGCGCAATTTGGGTTCCACCGAAGATCGGGTGCTCGGTCGTGAGTCCACCATCGTCGTTGAGGCCAGTCACGTTGGTCAGCACTGAGGCGTTCAACTTGGCTGACAGGCGACCTGCAATGTCACGACCGTCATACGAGGTCGGGATGAGCACTGCGCTTGCACCTGAGCTCTGCAGCACACCAACGAGGGCACCAGCAACTGGCACGCCCGGAAGGGCACCACCAATGTCACCTGCGTCATACAGCGTTGTTGCGCCGTATTCACCAATGGTTGCAGCAGCGGCTTGAACGCCAGGGCCCCACGAGAGGGCTTCGACCGTCGTGGCGAGGCCACGAGCAGCGGTGAGCAGTTCGAGCGAAACAGCCGTAGGGCCATTTTCAGTCAATTCAACGAGGACGAGGATCTTGTCAATCGCCATGTTCTTAGTTCCTTTGAGCGGTACGAATTCGCGGATACGTGCGGGTAAGCGTGGGTTAGATGAGCTTCAGGTTCTCGAGGAACGAGACGATGCGCTGAGCGCCGTCACCCTCGTCAACCACGATCTCACCGGCTGAGCGAGCTTCAGCGTCGACGACCTTGGTGATGGTCTGGCCAGAGCCAGCAGCGCCAACGTCAGAAGCTGAAAGACCGAGGTCGGCAACCGTCACCTGGTCAACAGGCTTTGACTTGGCAGCCATGATGCCCTTGAAGGAAGGGTAACGAGGCTCAACCACACCAGCGGTCACGGTCACAAGCGCCGGCAGTGGCGAGGTGACCTCGTCATAGCCAGACTCGGTCTGGCGGTCGACCTTGACGGTCGAGCCGTCGATGGTGACTGACTTCGCGAAGGTGATCGATGGAAGGCCGAGCAGTTCAGCGATCTGCACTGGCGTGGTGCCGGTGTAGCCGTCTGAGGACTCAGTGGCAGCCAAGATGAGGTCAAACTCAGTGCGCTTGATCGCAGCGGCGAGCACCTTTGCAGTACCGAGTGCGTCGGTGCCCTTCAAGGCATCGTCAGACACAAGGATTGCCTTGGCGGCACCCATGGCGAGCGCGGTACGAAGTCCGGAGACTTCGCCGTTCGGGGCCATAGAAACCAAGGTCACTTCTCCGCTACCGGCTTTGTCGACCAATTGGAGCGCCATCTCAACGCCGTAGGCGTCGGAATCGTCCAAGATCAACTTGCCAGAGCGGTCAAGCGTGTTGGTAGAGGCCTCGAGCGATTGCGGCGCGGCCGGGTCGGGAATTTGCTTCACACAGACGACAACGTTCATGGCGTGCATCTTAGAGGGTTGTCGGCGGGGTCAATTCAGTTGAGGGTTCCAGCAATTGCCTTGAGTGCCAGGTCAGGTCGATCCGTGATGATGCAGTCCACCCCAAAAGCGGTCATTGCCAACAGATCTGCTTCACCGTTGACCGTCCAGGTGTTGATCTCAAGACCCGCTCTATGCGCAGCGTCAAGTCCCTCTTTGGTCACTGACCACACAAAGGGATGAATGGCGGTGAAACCTGCGGTGCGTGCCTCCTCAATGAGGTCGAAGAGTTTCGCGCCAACGGGTACGAGCCAACCAACCTTGGCGGAAGGATCAAGGGCAACGACGTGTTCCGCTGTTGGCTTATCAAAACTCGAGTAGATCACTCGTTCTTCCGCTTCTGCATCGTGGACCGCCTGTACGACCGCTGCGGCATAGCTGTCTGTTGCGTCATAGGCAGGGTCGCTGGGGTCGCTTTTTAGTTCCACGTTGCACGCAAGATCTCCGAGGACTTCCAACACTTGTACAAGCGTTGGGACAAACTCCGGCAGCTCGCCAACCTTCATCTGGGCAATTGCTCGACCATCAGCCAAGGTCGGATCGTGATGCACCACGATCACCCCATCTTGGGTGCGATGCACGTCGAGTTCCACCCCATCGCAACCAAGTGCAACGGCGGCAGCCATGGCTTCAAGGGTGTTCTCTACTGCATCAAGCGTGCAGCCTCGGTGAGCGTAAACCGTGGTCATCGTTCCTCGTTTCTTCATGCTCATCGTCGCGCAGATCCGGACATCACACCGGTGACTGAGGAGTAACTTGCAGAGCCTCTTTCGAAGAACTAGAACACGTTCTACCGCTTGTGCGTTGTGTCACAAGTGGCGAAGTGCAACGAGCAGCTCCACTCAGGCAGGCCTTGAGGGGGCATGAACAAGAACTCGCTTCAGGAGGACAACATGGCATTGATCTGGAATCGCTCAATTGATTGGAACGCTGAAGCGTGGCGTGAGGTTGCGGCGTGCCGCAACACCGAGGCCGAAATGTTCTTCCCCATTGGCGCAACGGGCACCGCAATCGAGCAAATCGACTCGGCCAAGCGCGTCTGCAACCAATGCGACGTTCAAGGTCCATGCCTCGAATTTGCCCTCGCAACAAACCAGGAGTCTGGTGTTTGGGGTGGCACGTCCGAAGAGGAACGCCGCAAGGTGAGAAAGCAATGGCTCGCCGCTCGACGTCGAGCCAACGCCAACCGCTAATTACCGCTCTTGGCCTAAGGGAACCGTAAAGCGAACAACGGTTCCACCGCCAACGACTTCGTCGTTGCGGCGCATGTCAATCGTTCCTCCGAGTTGACTTTGCAATAGGTCTCGCACAATCGACAGACCAAGCGACGACGTCGTTTGAATGGAGAAGTCCTGCGGGAGTCCTCGCCCGTTGTCCGTAATGACGACTTCAATGCCCTGTCCATCACTCGCTAAGTCAATTTGCACTCGACCGCGTAACTCTTCATGACGAATCACCCATTGGCCGCCAACCTCAACTGCCGCATCAGGGCGAGCAAAGGCGTGCTCCACGGCGTTTTGCAGCAACTCGGCGAGCGCCACGGCGAGTGGTGTTGCAATTTCTGCGTCAACTTCACCGAGGTCTCCGTTGACGACAATTTCAACGGCCTGGTCAGTCACGACCGAGTCTTGCGCCATTGCCACAAGCGACGTGATGATGTCATCGAAGGGAACCTGATCATTGGGCTCTCGCGAGAGCACCTCATGGACAAGTGCAATCGAGCGAACGCGACGTTCAGCTTCTAGCAGCGCAGAGCGACCTTCTTGCCCACTTACCCGGCGGGCTTGCAGCGAAAGCAGGCTCGAAATCGTCTGGAGATTGTTCTTCACGCGGTGGTGCACTTCTCGAATGGCCGTGTCTTTCGACAGCACCAAACGGTCGAGCCGACGGACGTCGGTGACGTCTCGCACCAACACGATTGCACCTGTGACCCCACCTGCAGCAACCAGTGGAATCGCTTGGATAAGAACCGCCACTTCACTTCGGCGGCCAACTTCAGCGACGAGGGGTTCAACGACATCAAGTGCTCGACTGACAACGGAGAGGTCTGTCGACAATTCATCCAAGTAACGACCTTCAGGTGGCGAAAAAATGCCAAGTCGGTGAAGGGCATTGACGGCATTTGGCGAGGCAAACTCAAGTTGCGTGGCACCATCAACCACAATGACGCCGTCGCCAACCCGCGGAGAACCTTCGACGTAGACGTCCGCGTTGGCGAAGGGAAATGCCCCCTCTGCCACCATTCGAGCAAGCCGGTTATACGCATCGGTGTAGAGCTGTTCATACAGCGACACCGTGTGTTGCAGCCCGCCGGTCAAGCGCAGCACTGTCGCGATTCGTCGATCGTCAAAACTGACCGGGAACGACTCAATGCGAAGGGCGGGCGAGAACGGTGCGCCATTTAATTCCCATTGTTCTGACCGTCCAGGTTGCGCAGGCTCGTCGCCCTCACGTTCGAGCGTTTGGCCAACTAAGTCATGGGTGAGGCGCGTCGGACAGTTGTTGGGACGAATCTGGCCAACGACGACGTAGGCCAACGGCGCCGTAGGGCTCGGAACCGGAACGAGCAACAACAAGTCAGAAAAACTCAAGTCGGCCATGAGTGACCATGAGCCGAGAAAGCGTTGGAGGTGATCGACCGAATTGGGGTCAAGGTCGGTCCGAAGATTGGCGAGCTCCGCCAGTGTCGCCACGATTAATCCAACTTCTTGGCCAACGGGACACTGCGGCCCTCGCGGGCAGTGAAGCCTTGGAGTTCAGTGACCCCGGCGTCTTGGAGCACCGTAAACAGATCTCCGGCCCGATCGGCTACGTGGTCCAACTTGTGGGCGTCAGATGCCGTCGTGAGCGGAACGCCACGAGCTACCAGTCGATCAAGTAACCCTGGTGCTGGGTAGAGCTCATTGGCCGGTTTGCGCCACCCAGCCGAGGACACTTCCGCTGCCATCTTCGATGACGCCGCCGCGTCAGCAATGCGATCCCACCACTCAGTGGTCGACTTGGGCCGATACCCGGCAACTTTCACGAGGTCCGGGTGGGCCAACACATCACAGGTCTTGGTGGCCGCTAATTCTTCCAACGCTTCGGTGTAGGCGTCCCAGCAGTGGTCAACGTCTCTTGCCTTCCACTCCGACATCGCCAATTGACCATCGACATCGTCAAACTGCCAAATGCCAATCCAATGGATGGACCCGAGCAATACGTCAAAGGGATACTGCGCCAACAGTTGTGACACAGCGTCCATTTGGCCTCGGTAATAGTCGACTTCCATACCCATGACGACGGGCAATCCCTGTCGCTTGGCTTCAAGACACAACTCAACGTAGGCCTCAAGGTCAGCTTGGACATGGTGGTCAAAATATGAAGCCATAGAGGCTTCTAGGTGTGCCTCGCCAGGTGTTCCTTCCCAGAAGTTCCCGACGACATCAGTGATCTGGGTGAAGCGATGGAGGTGCTCAGTGAGGGCAATCTCCACCACGCCATTTGCTTGTGCCTTTTCGCAGTATGCGGCCAATTGGTCAAGGACCATTGGCGTCTCACGCTTGGAGTGTGGCCAAAGATGAAGGTGGTAGTCGAGCACGGAGCCCTATGTTTTCCGGCTCAGGAGTTGCCGAAGCCGACACGTCGGTTTGCCGTAGCAGCACCCACTTCGACGTACGCAATTTTCTTGACCGGCACGAGGATGGTTTTGCCGTGCTTGTCAGTGAGGGTCATCACACCATCGTTGGCGAGGTCTTCGGACAACTTCTCCAAGATCTCTGCTCGAGTGCGGTCCTCATCGAGTTCGATCTCAAGTTCTTTCGGCGTCTGCGAAATTCCGATACGAACGTCCACGAGTTGTCCTCCACTCTCCGCTCCGACTGAGCACCCCCAAGTTACAGCGCTGAGGCAGACTTGAGCACATGACCAAGGACCTCGAAGCAGATCTGACTGAGCGAGGTCGCCTCTGGGGGGCGACGATGGGTGGTTATGCACCATCTGACACGCTCCGTGTTGCCCACGCGGACTCACACGCGACGTTTGAACCAGTTGTCAACGATCGCCCCGCTCGCGAGACCGAAGAACTTCGTCAACTTGCGAAAGGCGCAACTGTTTCAGTTGGTAGTGGCAACCGCGTCCGAGAAGAAGAACCCGACCAGTGGCGAACGTGCTTTGAGCGCGACCGAGACCGCATCCTCCATGCGTCGGCATTTCGTCGATTGGCTGGAAAAACCCAAGTGTTTGTCTATCCAGAAGACCACCAGCGGACTCGCCTCACGCACGCGTTAGAAGTTGCCCAAGTCGCAGCCGGAATTGCTCGAGCGCTCTCACTCAACGTCGTTCTCGCCGAAGCCATCGCGTTAGGTCATGACTGTGGCCATGGCCCCGGTGGGCATGCAAGTGAAGACGCTCTCGACCCGTATGTCGACGGTGGCTTTAATCACGCGCAATGGGGTGCCGACGTGACACTTGCTCCCCTCAATCTTTGCGTCGAAACACTTGACGGCATTCGCAACCACTCGTGGTCACGTCCAGCTCCATCGACCCCTGAAGGTGAAGTTGTCTCGTGGGCCGACCGCATTGCCTATGTCTGTCATGACTTTGAAGATGCCGTTGAAGCGGGGATCGTGACCCCGCTGCAACTCCCCCACCTTGTGGTGGAACGATGCGGCGAGACAAGGTCACGCCAAATCGGCACCTTTGTCGGTGCGGTCGTACAAACGGCACTGAAGACCGGTCACATTGGCATGGACCCAGGTACCGCAGAGGCATTGGCGGCGTTTCGTCAGCACAACTACGAGCAGATCTATCTGCGAGATGCAGCCAAAGCACAGGCCAATGCCGTCATTGACGTCCTTCGAGCGCTCGTTGAGCACTTCAGCGACACGCCCAACCTCATCCCCGACGTTGTCCAACTCGGCGGACTGAATGCCGGCGAACCTGCCGCTGTTGCCGCAGCGGTCAACTATGTGGCCGGCATGACCGACCGCTTTGCCTTCCGCTCGGCAGTGAGCCTGCTTGGTTGGGACCCGGCACGATTGCCGAAGTCCATTACCGGGTAGGGCCTGCTTAGGACAGTTTCAACTCTTGGCGATAGACGCGAGCAGGTCCTTGGGCCACGATCTTGGTTGCGAGTTGCGCAAACGCTTGTGAAGCCTCCGAGTCCGGCTCAGAAATCGTAATGGGAAGCCCTTCATCGCCACCTTCACGAAGAGCGGTCACGAGTGGCACTTGACCAAGTAGTGGAATACCAAGGTCTTCGGCCAAGGTCTGTCCGCCACCTGCACCAAAGAGTTCGTAGCGCTTGCCGTCGTCACCAGTGAAGTGACTCATGTTCTCAATGACGCCACGGACCGACAACTTGAGCTTGCGAGCCGCATAGGCCGAACGCTGCGCCACACGCTGCGCAGCTTTTTGTGGCGTGGTCACGACGTAGATCTCAACCTTTGGCACGACTTGGCTCAAGGTGAGCGCAACGTCACCAGTCCCAGGCGGCATGTCAATCAAGATGAAGTCAACTGGCCCCCAGAAAGCATCACCGAAGAACTGCTCAATGGTCTTGTGCAGCATTGGCCCACGCCAGATAACGGGCTGGTCTTCTGGGACAAAGAAACCCATTGACAAACACCGCACGCCGTGGGTGGCGGTGGGGATCACCATGTCGGCAAGTACGACCGGGTCGTGATCGCAACCAAGCATCTTCGGTATGGAAAAACCGTAGACGTCGGCGTCGAGAATCGCCACGTTCTTCCCCATCTGCGACAAGGCAATGGCCAAGTTCACCGTGACCGATGACTTGCCAACGCCGCCTTTTCCTGACGAGATGCCAAGAATGCGCGTTGACGAATCGGACTTCAAAATCTTTGGGCTCGGGTCTGAGTGATGGTGGCCTTGGTGTTCGTCTTCCATTTCGCTACGAAGCGTGTGGCGAAGGGTGAGGCGCTCATCATCGGTCATCGTTGCTTGGACAACAACAGAACCGGGATACCCAAGGTCATTGAGCTTGTGCCGAACAAGTCCACAGACCTCATCGGCCGTTGGCCATGCGCCAATTGGGAAGGCCAAGGTGACTTCGGCCGAGTTGCCCTTGACGGAAAGGCCTCGGAGATACCCAAGTGGGCCAATGGCAACGGTGAGTTCAGGATCAATAATCTCGCCGAGCGAGGTCAACAGTGGGGTGTCGTTGGGTTCCATAGAGCAACTTTCGAAGTTTGGCTTGAAAACAAACCGCCTCGGTAGACTAGTGACCATGGCACAGCCCACAAACGGACGCCCGCTGCCATCAGGAGCCGAAGGCGCAGATGGTGGTGCATCGTTCACCACCTTTGTTACTGCCGTCACTGCGGCATTTGGCGACCCCACCCGTCGCGATATCTACCTCCGCCTTCGGTCGCAGCCCGGGATGACCGTGGCAGAACTCGCTGAGGCGTTTTCACTGCACCCAAACGCTGCTCGGCACCACTTGGATCGCCTGGTTGCTGGCGGCTATGTCCGGTCTGAAACCGTCCACCAAGCTGGTGAGGTTGGCCGTCCAGCTCGTCGCTACAGCTGCGCGACCGAAACACTCGGCTTGGAAGATCTCACCCATCGCGAGGACTTGGTTGTTCGACTGTTGCAGCGTGCGTTAGAAGTGCTCGGACCGACACTCGCCGAGAAGGTGGCGACAGAAGTCGGCGATGCGTATGGTCGCGACTTGGCTCGTCAAATGGGCAAGGAAAATGGCCAACGCTCCATTCGCTCCACCATGGAGGCCGTGGCTTCAGCCATGACCTCACACGGTTTTGCTGCCCACGCCGAAGGTGAGGGGTCGACAGTCACCTTGATTTCTGACCAATGCCCCTTTGGCGAAGCCGCCCTCCACCAGCCGGTGTTATGTGCGGTTGATCGCGGCATGGTTGCCGGGCTGCTTGATGAGCTGTCCGGCGGCACCATTGTTGCTCCCGTTCAGTTCACCTCCAAGGCTCGTGGTGACGATGCCTGTCGGACTGCCGTCTAGGGCATTGCCTCGCCTCTTCCTCGATTCGGCCTCGGCGGTGCCGCTTCGACCAGCAGTCATTGACGCCCTCCGCCACGCACTCGACCTGCCAAGCGCTGACCCAGGTCGCAACTACGCCGAAGGTCGCATCGTCAGAGATGCGGTGGAAGTAGCTCGCGAGCAGATTGGTGCGTCACTCAAGCTTGCGAGCTCCCGGGTGACCTTTTTCAGTGGCATTCCCGAAGCAGTTGCCACGGCGCTTTCGAGCATTCACCAACGGCGACATGGAGCCACGGTGCTCTCTGCGGTTGAGCGTGATTCATTTCACCAACATGCAGCGGCACTCGGTGAGGTGACTACCGTGCCCGTCAACGACGTTGGCCTTGTCGACCTTGGCGCGGTTGAGCGTGCACTTGCAACAAATCCTGCGGTGCTCTGCTGTCAGTGGGCAAACCAAGAAACCGGGATCATTCAGCCCATCGGCGCCATTGTGGCAATGGCAAAAGCGGCGTCGGTTCCCCTCGTGATCGACGCCACCCAAGCTGGACGCCTCGCGCCAGAGCCCTGGATCGCTGATGCCTACGTGATGATCTCCAGCGAAGGGTTGGGAGGGCCTGCAGGCATCACCGCCCTCACCGTGCCACGAGGATCAGTGCTTCGACCTCTCTTGTTTGGTGGCGCGCAAGAACGCGGTCGGCGTGCTGGCCTTGAACCAACGTTGCTCGCGGTTGGTTTTGGTGCAGCAGCGCTGGACAATGCCGCTCATCGAAGCACCGAGGCCACCGAGCTTCGCTTGTTGCTTGACCAGCTCATCGCCAAAGCAACCGCAGTTGAGGGAGTCCGAGTCATTGGACCAACGTTGTCAACGTCACGCCTTCCTGATCTTGTGTCACTCGAAGTAGATGGCGTGGCAAGTGAAGCCATTGTGGTCGGCCTCGATCGTCGTGGAGTGGCGGTGCACTCAGGTTCGGCTTGTTCAAGTGAGACCTTCGAACCAAGTCCTGTGCTTGCCGCGATGGGAAGCGATGCCCAACATTCGGTGCGGCTGTCGGTGTCCTGGGCAACACCTTGGACCTGTGTGGAGGACTTCGACCGTGCGTTCAGCGAGACCGTGCGTGATCTGCGCTCACTGGCAAAGGGCTAGTTCTTCGGCACCTTGACGCCATATTGATCAAGAATTGGCTGGGCCAGTTTCACCAACCACGGTGCTGGTGAGCCATGGGCAAAGGCAATGACCTCGGCCACGATGGCAGACCTTGGCCGACCTTCGCGAGCAGCGATGAGCGCAGCGTAGAGATGACCAGCAGGTGCGCCTGGGTCAAGGGTGATGGAGCGATCAATCAACTTGGCTCCTGCGGTCATCGCACTGGCCTGTTGGCCAATGAGCCCAGCTTGATAGGTCAACCAACCTGATTCAGCCAGCGCTTCGACGTTTTGCGGTTGCTTCTTCAAGATGGCATTGAACAGCTGCAGCGCCCGGCCGGCATCTCCTGCTCCGGCTGCGGTTTCCGCCTCAATCAACTGATCATGCAGCGCACGAGCATCGGTCTGGCTCACGGTCCCGGTGGCTTGCTGGCCGGGAAGTCGCACCCCGGCAAACGACACCACAAAGAGCCCGAGTGCCACTGCAATCAAGAAAATCCCAACATTTCGCTTCCATGGTGAGCGCTTGCGAGGTCGGGGGGCTTCCTCTATGTACTCGCCAGTTTCGACACTTGCGAGCAGTTCGGCCCGCTCAGCTTCTACGACTCGCAGCCGCGCCGTGTCACTTTCAACAATGCTCGTTAGTTCCTCGGCCGAAAGTTCACCGGCAGCGTGTTCTTGTTCGGCATCAGCAATGGACTTTGCAATGGTCGAGATCGCATCGTCAAGCTGCCAGAGACGATCACGTTCGGCCACGACGACTCCTTCGAAAGGTCACGACAAGGAGGCTCACGCCACCAACGGCGATGAGCAGTGGACCAACCCACAAGATGAGGGTGAGGCCTGACTTCGGTGGCACCAACAAAATCGTCGTGCCATAGGTTCCAACAAGGCCATCTCGAATCTCGGCATCGGTCGAACCTTCACGAACTTGCCGGGCAATTCGCTGCCGCACGGCGACCGCGGACGGGGCGTTGGACTGCGCAACCGAAAGGCCTTCGCAACTTGGGCACTTGATGCTTGCTTGTAGTGCAGCAATACGACTGCGTTGACTTGGAACTGCTGCGTCAAAAGCACCCGATGCAACCACCAAGGTCATAGCAAGGACAACCGCGAGCACGAGTGGCGAGAAGATCTTGCGCACTATCCACGCTCATTTCGAGCAATGAGCAAGCGAAGTTGCGAAGACGTCGTTGGTCCAATGAGCACCGAGAGAATCTTGCCGGCAGGCGTAATCACCACGGTTGTTGGCGGAGAAGTCACGCCGTAGTCGGCGGCGATTTGACCACCGTGATCGGTGAGCGCTGGCCACCGCTGGCCAATGGTTCGAACAAAGTTGAGCGCCTCAAGATCTGCGTCATTGAACACCACTGACGCGACGTCAACGGGTACCTTGTCGCGTGCTGCTTCATACGCAAAGGCCACGAGTTCGGGGGCCTCTTGCTTGCAAGGTCCACACCACGAGGCAAAGAAGTTGAGCACCACGTATCGACCTCGGTGGTCGCTCAGCAAGTACGGCTTTTCGTCAAGAGAAGAAGTGGAAAAACTTGGCGCCACGGTGCCGACGAGTGGACTGTTCTCCGCACTGGCCTCAAAATTTGGCCGAGTGGCGGCCAACACGGCGAACCCGCAAACCAACAGTGCGAGCACAGCTGCGGCAATACGAATGGGTTGGCGTTTCATGCCTCAACCCTTTCGCTCTGCGCTGACGCCTCATCGGTGACCTGAGGCGTGGCGACACCTCGACGCCTACGAGGAATAACCGCCAACACGCCGCCAATACCAACAATGAGTCCACCAGCCCAAATCCATGCAATCAGCGGCTCAACCACAATGCCAATTGCCACTGACCCTTCTTTGAGATTTGGGATTACCTGCGCACCCGAAGACTCACCAGTGCCGCCAACCGCATCAAAGGTGAGATAGACGTCACCACGCCACGAGCTGTCAATTGCCGGCGTGCCAACGGCTTGATCGGGACGTCCAATGAAGGTCGATACCGCTGGTTTAAACAGACCCTTGCCATCAACTCGAATGACCGCTTCGGTTCCTGTTTTGACCGAATCGGCAAACTGGTGAAAACCCAAGAAGGTGAACGTGTGGCCGTCAAAGTGACGAGTTTGACTTGGCGCCAAGGCGAGTTCCGTCCGCTGCACGAATCCTGATGACGCCGTCACCCCAAGGGCCAAGATCACCACACCCACGTGGACAATCATTCCGCCAGAGGTTGGACCCGATAGAGCACGCAACCAACTGCCACCTTGACGGCGCGTGGCTCGAGCCGACAACACGAGGGTGCGAACCGCAGAAGCCAAGGCAAACCCACCAAGGCCGATACCAAAGATCGGCAGCATGCCTCGCACGCCAGTGGCGACGAGAATGATCATCAGCACAACTGCTGACCAGGCAGGGACTTGCAGACGCTTCCACAGCACCTGCAGCGATGAACTGCGCCAACTCATGGCTGGGGCAAGTGCCATCACAAACAACACGAAGATCGCCGCCGGCATGGCAATGAGATTGAAATACTGCCCGCCAACGGTTACTTGGCGATGCTGCATGGCTTCATAGAACAGTGGGAACACCGTGCCAAGCAGTACCACCACCGTGAAGCCAACGAAGGCCACATTGTTGACGACAAATGCACCTTCTCGACCAAAGGGTGCATCAATGCCAACGGGTGCTCGCATGCGGTCGCCACGCCAGGCAATGAGACCAAATCCCACAATCACCGACAGCGCAAAGGCGGCAATGAGAATTGGCCCCAATGTGCCGGCAGAGAACGCATGGACACTTTGGATGACTCCTGAGCGCGTCAAAAATGTCGCCAGCACGGTGAGCGAAAATGCCGAAACGGCGAGTGAGAGGTTCCAGACGCGAAAGAGCCCCCGTCGTTCTTGCACAATGACCGAGTGGAGATAGGCGGTCCCGACCAGCCACGGCATGAGCGCAGCATTTTCTACTGGGTCCCAAGCCCAAAAGCC
>CANFJV010000027.1 GCA_947447225.1 Acidimicrobiaceae bacterium | reverse complement strand
TGAGGTTGGCCAAGAAGTGGTCTTATTGGGCCGCCAATCGGGTGAAGTCATCACCGTTGATGAATGGGCGAGTTTGCTCGGGACAATTCACTACGAAGTCCTGTGCGCCATCAGCGCCCGGGTGCCCCGTCGCACGAAGTGACGAACCTGTGAGCAGTGTTCTTCCCGCACCACCAGAGCTCATTTTGGCCATCAACGCCTGTGTTGCGTGTGGTCTTCATGCCACTCGCACACAGCCCGTCATTGGCATTGGTGATGGCAAAGACGGACTCCTCATTGTTGGTGAAGCACCAGGGGCCAAAGAAGATGAAACCGGTGTGCCCTTTGTTGGACGTTCGGGAATGCTGCTGCGTCGGCTCGTTGAACAAGAGTTGGGCTTGTCGCCCGAGTCGCTCACCATTACCAATGTGGTGCGCTGCCGGCCACCAAAGAATCGAACGCCAACGAGAAAAGAACAAGCCACCTGTTGGCCCTTTATGGAGCGCCAACTTGCCTACCTCAAGCCAAAGGTGATCCTCACGGTTGGCAACACCGCCGCGCAGCAGTTGCTTTCGACCAAAGAAGGCATCACCACGCTTCGGGGCAAGGCCTACGAAAAAGATGGGCGCACGATCGTCCCGACGTTTCACCCAGCCGCAGCCCTTCGCGGGCGACCCGACATTGAACAAGCCATGCGGCATGACCTTCGTTTGGCCGGCACCTACTTGGGGCAGTTGTGACCTCGTTTTGCCTCACGACCAATGGCACTGAGCAAGCCCACGAGCTTGGGAGTGCGATTGGCGAGGTTCTCCGTGGCGGCGATCTCGTTGATCTTCGTGGCGACCTTGGCGCCGGCAAGACCACCACCACGGTGGGTATTGCGAAAAGCCTCGGCGTGACGTCGACCGTTCGGTCACCAACGTTTACGTTCATTCACCACCATCGCTGCACGACGCAGGTGCAAGAACTGCTTCATGTGGATTTGTATCGGGTCGACCATGCCGCAGAGCTTGAAGGACTTGGACTGTTTGATCTCTTTGATGACGACACCGTGGTTGTTGTTGAGTGGATGGAACGAGCAGGTGGCCAGCTTCCCGCGCCAAACCTCACGGTGGAACTCGTTGCAACTGGGGAGACGGCGCGAGCCGTCGTTGTTCAAATTGGTGACGACCGTGCCGAGGCGTTTCTTCAAGCACTTGGCCGCCGTGGCCTGCAGGCGGACGTGAGCGGTCCGGCATGATCCTCGCGCTCGAAACTGCCACCACCGCAGCGTCAGCGGCACTCGTTGCAAATGGCGTGATCGTGGCCGAAGCAGCAGTTGCACAGACTCGCCGCCACACCGAGGTGCTGATGGGCCTCATTGACGAGGTCCTCGACGCAGCACACGTGCAACTCTCAGACCTTTCGGCCATTGCTTGTGACATTGGTCCAGGGCTGTTCACGGGGCTACGCGTTGGCGTGGCGATGGCGCAAGGCTTTGGCGTCGCTGGTCAACTTTCGGTGATTCCAGTGACGAGTTTGTTTGCCCTCGCAACGGTTGCCGTCGGACCACGTGCTGCGCTCGTCGATGCCCGACGCGGTGAAGTGTTTGTGCAGCTCTTTGACGGCGAGGCGCTCGAGCCGGTGCCGACCACTGGTCCACTCGTGGTCGCCCCAGAGCGATTGGTCGAGATCATCTCGCCTTCCATGGTGATCTGTGGTGACGGGGGAACCGTTGCACAAGAGATCTTGACCGGGGCAGGACGAACCTTCGCTTCGGGGTCTCCTACTGCGCACGCTGGTGCAGTTGGACTGCTGGCCGAACAACTGCCCACCTCGTCGTGGTTGCCACCAAGCCAACTTCGACCGCTGTATTTGCGCGACGCAGATGCAAAGGTCAACTTCATCGTGCGCAACGATCCGAGCACGCCATGATCACGGTGCGCGCCATGGAAGAAGCAGACCTCGACTTCATCGTTGAGGTCGAAGCAGCGTTGTTCTCTGAGCCGTGGTCACGTCGCTTGTATGTCAATGAACTTCGAGGCGAGGACCGCTGCTACTTCGCCGCCACACAAGACGGCGAGTTTGCCGGTTGGGCCGGCCTTGCCGTGTTGGCCGGTGAGGCCCACATCATGACCATTGCCACCTTGCCAGCATTTCAGCGCCGTGGGGTTGGACGCCTTCTGCTCGCCGCACTCATTGAAGCGGCAACTGCCTTCCAGTGTGACCGAATGCTGCTTGAAGTTGCCGCCACCAACACTGCTGCGCAAGCCCTCTATCGCAGTGCACATTTCGCTCCGGTTGGGGTTCGTCGGAACTACTACGCCTCGACTGGCGATGATGCCTTGGTGATGGTGCGAACCCTTTCGGAGGAGCAATGACGGAGCGGTTGGTGCTTGGTATTGAAACGTCGTGTGATGACACTGCTGCTGCGGTGTTGCGTGGTGACACGGTGTTGTCCTCAGTGATCTCAAGTCAGCTCGATGTCCATGACCGCTTTGGCGGCGTCGTGCCCGAGCTCGCCAGCCGAGCCCATGTTGAGGCGATTGCGTCGGTGGTGGAGCGAGCGCTGCGTGATGCGCATCTCGACCCAACCAACCCTGGCCTCGATCTTGTTGCCGCGACCCACGGTCCAGGTCTTGTTGGTTCCTTGTTGGTTGGCTTGTCGTTTGGCAAAGCCGCAGCGCGACGGTGGGACGTGCCTTTTGTTGGGGTGAATCACTTGGCCGCCCACTTGGTCGCACCAATCTTGGAAGGCGCCGAAGAGCGGTATCCAAAAGTGGTGTTGCTGGTCTCTGGTGGCCACACTGAGCTTGTGCTGGTGAAGAGTCGCTCGAACTTCGAAGTTCTCGGCGCCACCATTGACGATGCAGCGGGTGAAGCATTCGACAAGGTGGCGAGATTCTTAGGTCTTGGCTATCCCGGTGGCCCCGGCATTGACCGAATGGCAAAACTCGGCAACCCGGAAGCCTTTGCCTTCCCGAGGGCGCTCAAAGATGTTCCGTTTGATTTCAGTTTTTCTGGCCTCAAGACGTCGGTGCTTCGAGCGGTTGAACTCAACCCAGCGGCGAAGACGGAAGATCTCTGTGCGTCGTTTCAACGAGCGGTCACCGATGTGCTGGTGCAAAAGACGATGGCTGCCGTGGTTGCAACTGGTGCGAAAGCGGTGGCACTTGCCGGGGGCGTGGCGGCCAACTCGGAGTTGCGAGCACGACTGCAGGCAGCATGTGTCGAACAACACGTGGCCTTGGCACTTGCTGGCCCGGACTTTTGCACCGACAATGCCGCAATGGTCGCCTTGGCCGGGTCCATTGCCTACGACAACGCAGGCGCGCATCCATTCACCTTGGCGCCGGAACCGTCGCTGTCGCTCAAGGACTAACGAGTTCTTCGGCCATCGCTCTAGGCTTTCTCCATGGCACTTCCTCGACCATCGAGCACCACCACGGCAATTGTTACCGGAGCCTCATCGGGACTCGGAATTCACTTCGCCACCGAACTTGCTTCGCTCGGCCATCACGTGACCATCGTTGCTCGACGTGAAGCACCCATGGTCGCGTTGGCTGACGCAATTGCTCGAAGTGGTGCCCCAGCGCCAGTGCTCATTGTGGTGGCCGATCTTTCGACCAAGTCTGGCCGTGAGTTGTTGTGGAAGAAGGTGGCCGAATCTGGTCGCACGCCATCGGTGCTCATCAACAACGCCGGATTTTCCACGACTGGGCCTGCGTCTCGTGCTGAGGTTGAGCGAGAGGTCGCTCTTGTTCGTACCAATGTCGAAGCGGTCGTTGCCTTGTCCACCAAAGTGCTTAGCTTCATGGTCGAGGCCGGAGCTGGTGCGATCTTGAATGTGGCCTCAACCGCTGCGTTCCAGCCACTTCCCGGCCAAGGCGCCTACGGCGCCTCCAAAGCATTTGTGTTGAGTTATACCCATGCGTTAGCCGCTGAAGTGGCCGGGTCCAACATCACCGTGACTGCACTGTGCCCTGGCCCGGTTGAAACCGGTTTCGCTGAAGCAGCCGGCTTTAGCGAAGAGGCGGTCAATGTATTGCCGAAGATCATGTGGGTGCGGGCCGACAAAGTTGCCCGTGCGGGCCTTGAAGGGCTCGGTCAAGGCACCAGCGTGGTCATTCCCGGCCTCGTGAACAAGGTGGCAGCAAAGTTTTCCCGTCACGCCCCACCGGCCTTTTTAGCCAAGGTCTTAGCCAAGCGACACCCACAGCTATGAACAGGGTTGATGATCTGCTGGCCGCGTATGGAAAAAGCGATCCACTCGCCATTTCGGCACAGTGGTTAGACGATGCTTCGGGCGTGGTGCCAGAACACCGAGCGATGTCGCTCGCGACCATTGACGAAGATGGCACGCCATCGGTTCGCATGGTGTTGCTCCGAGGCCTCGATGCTCGTGGGTTCACCTGGTACACGAACCAACACTCTCGAAAAGGCCAAGCCTTGGCTGCAACTCCTCTGGCGGCGATTTGTCTGTTTCATCAGCCCTTTGAGCGCCAAGTGCGGGCTGAGGGAACGGTAGTGATGGTGGACGCTCAAGAAGCCGATGACTATTTCCATGGCCGACCACGTGGCCATCAATTTGGCGCCTGGGCATCGGCACAAAGCGAGCCCTTGCCTGATCGAGCATCGCTGATCGCCCGTGAAGCAGCAGCGATGGAACGCTTTGGCGATGGCGAAATTGACCGCCCGCCCTACTGGGGCGGCTATCGCTTAGAACCAAAGGCAATTGAACTCTGGCAGGGCCAAAAAAATCGCCTCCATGACCGCATTCGTTTTGAGCGAACTCCAGCTGGTTGGCAGGTCACTCGACTGCAGCCGTAAGAAGTGTTGTCACCCTCGGATACGTCCGCTACAATTAGCACTCTCAACCCTAGAGTGCTAACGAGCGCCAAGGAGGCACACGAAATGAACCTGCAACCACTCGACGACCGGATTGTTGTTCGGCCAAACGAATCAGAAGAGACCACCGCTTCAGGCCTGGTCATCCCAGACAGCGCGAAAGAGAAGCCACAGCAGGGCGAAGTCTTAGCCGTCGGCCCAGGCCGCCGTGCCGAGCAGTCCGGTGAGCTCATTCCCCTTGACGTCCAAGTCGGCGACAAGGTCGTCTACTCGAAGTATGGCGGCACCGAGATTGCCGTTGACGGTGAGGACCTCCTCATCCTCAACTCGCGTGACGTGCTCGCCAAGCTGACCAAGTAGTCATCAAGGTCTGTGCCTCGAAGCCACTCGCTTCGAGGCACAGACCTTGTTTTACAACCCGAAAAGGAGTGCAGATGTCAAAGATTCTGAAGTTCGACGAGGCAGCCCGCCGTGGCCTCGAAGCCGGTGTCGACAAGTTGGCCGACGCGGTCAAAGTGACCCTTGGACCAAAGGGTCGCAACGTCGTGATTGGCAAGGCCTTTGGTGCCCCAACCATCACCAACGACGGTGTGTCCATTGCTCGTGAAGTCGAGCTCGAAGACCCCTTCGAGAACATGGGCGCTCAGCTCGTGAAGGAAGTTGCCACGAAGACCAACGATGTTGCTGGTGACGGCACCACGACGGCCACCGTGTTGGCACAAGCCCTCATCAAAGAAGGTCTGCGCAACGTTGCTGCCGGCGCCTCGCCAACTGGCTTGAAGCGCGGCATCGAAGCTGCGGTCAAGGCTGCAGTTGCCTCGATCAAAGAGCAAGCCAAAGAAGTTGAGTCTCGCACCGAGATTGCCCAAGTGGCCTCCATCTCGGCCGCCGACACCGCCATTGGCGAAGTGTTGGCCGACGCCATTGACAAGGTCGGCAAAGACGGCACCGTGACCGTCGAAGAGTCGAACACCTTTGGCATCGAGCTTGAGCTCACCGAAGGTATGCAGTTCGACAAGGGCTACCTGTCGCCATATTTCGTGACCGACGCCGAGCGCCAAGAAGCCGTCCTCGAAGACCCACTCGTGCTCTTCGTCAACGGCAAGATCAGCAATGTGCACGACCTTGTGCCAGTGCTCGAAAAGGTCATGGGCACCGGCAAGGCGCTCCTCATCATCGCTGAAGACGTTGATGGCGAAGCCTTGGCCACCCTCGTCGTGAACAAGATCCGTGGCACCTTCACCTCGGTTGCCGTCAAGGCCCCTGGCTTCGGCGAGCGCCGCAAGGCCATGCTCGAAGACATGGCGATCTTGACCGGTGCGCAGGTCATCTCAGAAGAGATTGGCTTGAAGGTGGAGACGGCAACGCTCGACCTGCTCGGTTCTGCTCGTCGCATTGTCGTGACCAAGGACTCGACCACCATCATCGATGGCGCCGGTTCCTCTGAGGGCGTTGCTGGTCGTGTGGCACAGATCAAGCGCGAAATCGAAGACACGGACTCCGACTGGGACCGCGAGAAGCTCCAAGAGCGTCTGGCCAAGCTCGCCGGTGGAGTGGCAGTCGTCAAAGTTGGCGCCGCTACTGAAGTTGAGCTCAAAGAGAAGAAGCACCGCATTGAAGACGCGTTGTCGGCAACCCGTGCAGCGGTTGACGAAGGCATCGTTGCCGGTGGTGGCACCGCACTCGTGCGTAGCCGCAAGGCCGTGCTTGCACTTGCGGCAACGCTGACCGGTGATGAAGCAACGGGTGCGAACATCGTTGCTCGCTCACTCGACGCTCCACTTCGCTGGATTGCCTACAACGCAGGCCTCGAAGGCTCAGTGGTCATCAAAGAAGTCGAAGCAGCCGAAGGCGCAATTGGCCTCAATGCTGCAACCGGCGAAATGGTTGACCTCGTCAAGGCCGGTGTCATTGACCCAGCCAAGGTCACTCGCTCAGCGCTGCAAAACGCAGCGTCGATCGCCGCACTGTTGCTCACGACCGAGGCACTTGTTGCCGACAAGCCGGAGAAGAACGACGGCGCAGCTGCTGCAGCAATGGGCGGCATGGGCGGAATGGGTGGCATGGGCGGCATGATGTAGCCCACCCACTTCGGTGGAAGTTTTGACATGGCCGGGCGCACTGCGCCCGGCCTTTGTCATGGGCGCAGGCGGTTGTCCCTAAGGTTTGCCCATGACGCAAGGGGGACAACAGAGCATTCCTCGCCCCGACACGTGGAAACCGGGGCGTCTCCCCGGCTGGGAGGTTGACGAGCACGCTCGCAGGCGACCACTTGATCTCGCCAGTGTGTTGAAAGGTCTGTCATTACTCGGTCACCTCGGAGCTGCGCCGGTGGACCCAGTTGCCTATGCCAGAGATCTTGATCCGGTGCTTGACACCTTGGTGCCAAAACAAGCAACTCGACGCTCTGCCGTGTTATGCGTCTTGTTTGAAGAAGCAGGCCTTGCTCGGGTGTTGTTGACCCGACGGTCAAGCCGCTTGCGCACACACCGAGGTGAGGTTGCCTTTCCTGGTGGTCGCCTTGATGATGGCGAAGATGAACTCGCCGCCGCGCTACGTGAAGCAAATGAAGAAGTCGACCTTGACCTTGGTCTCATTGACGTCGTTGGATGGCTGACGCCGGTTGTCACCTTGGCATCAGGCTCGTTCATCACACCAATTGTTGCGGTGAGCAAAGGACGGCCGGCCACGGTGGCCTCTCCCGATGAAGTCAGCCGCGTCTTTGATGTTTCTCTTCACCAACTCATGCACACCGGAATCTTTCGAGAAGAGCGCTGGAGTAGGGGAGACCGACCCGCACCTCGCTCAACGGATGGTTCTTATCCCATCTTCTTCTTTGAAACTGAAGGCGAGACGATTTGGGGTGCGACCGCTCGCATGCTCTATGAGTTATGCCACTTGGCGGTCGGGCTCGTTGCGGACATTTCCTGAGATACCTGAGTACGTCGGAATGTTCTTGGCATCGGTCCTCGGTAGTGTCGTTGGCGTTCGCAAAGGAGACAAGTGACGCGCACAGGTGAGGTGACCGCAGCGAACCGAAGGCTTCGGTCGCACCTTGGCGTGGTTTCCATGCTGGTGGTTTTAGGTGTGGTCCTGAATGCTCGAGCCTGGGCGCATGGCGCCGGCACGACGCTCACCTTGTCAAAGCGTGGCGATGTGGCGGAACAGATGTGGTTCCTTTCGCTCATGCCACACCTTGTGTTCCATGGACTGAGTCCGCTGCACACCTCGCTGGCCTACGCCGGATCCGGTGGGGTGAACCTCATGGCCAATACGTCAATGATTGGCCCGGCGCTGCTGCTCAGTCCCTTCACCGCGCTGAGCGGCCCAGTGCTCGCGCTGAACGTTGGTCTTGTCCTTGCCCCCGTGCTGACCGGTTGGGCCATGTACGCGTTGCTCACCCGAGTGACCACTTCGTTCGTCATTGGAGCACTTGGTGCCGTGTCGTTTGGACTGTGTCCGGCGATGCTCAGCCACCTGCGAGTAGGCCACCTGCAACTGACCTTTGCGTTTGTACTCCCGCTTGCTGGACTGCTCGCCATTGATCTGGTGCGTGGGGACCGTACGCCAAAGCGAACAGGTCTTATTGCTGGTCTGCTCATTGTCGTGCAGTACTCGGTTGGCGCAGAAATGTTGGCCATTGAAGCAGTGACCGCAGCAGTGGTGCTGGTCGTCGCAGCACTCGTGGTTGGTAAAGATGTGGCGAGATGGCTTGCCCTATCACTTCGCGCACTTCCCTATGCCTTGGCCGTTGCGGTGCCACTGCTCGTCGTTCCCATTTCCTATGAGCTGTTCGGCCCTCGGCACTTTTCCGGTCCGCCATGGGCCAACTCGGCCGAAGGGGCGGGGCTTTTTGACCTGGTTGACCCACGTCATCCCCATGAAATTTTGAGCTGGCTTCCGTCGATTTTTGGGAATCTTGGTCCCGACGGTGCTCCCATTAATTACCTTGGATGGACGGTTGCCGCCGCACTGTTGACCGTTGGCATCACGATGCGAGGCGACCGGCGAATCAGGATTTTGTTTCCGTCGACGGTGGTGCTGATAGTGGCCAACTTGGGCCAAGCGCTCATGGTGCGCCGTGGTGACGGCAATGAAGTGCTCAGTTGGATGCCGTGGCGCCTCGTCGTGCACATTCCAGTGCTTGAGCAATTAACCGTCAGTCGCTTGGCGTTTGCGACCGACGCCCTCGTCACCGTGACGCTCGTGATTGGCCTCACTCGCCTTCATGAGGTCTTGACCCAACGTGTTGCTGGTCGACCGTTGCTGGTGACGGCAATCTGCAGTGCCGTTGTGGCCGTGGCGGTCGTGCCGCTTGTGGTCAATCAGTCCCTCCCGCTTACGGTGTCGAGTGCTGGCACCGCACCAAACTGGGTGAGCGAGTTCGGGCGGAACCCCGGTCCACATGAACGGGTGTTGTTTTTGCCGTATCCGTCGACGCCACCGGGGCTCTCTGCGCCGCTGGCTTGGCAGGCAGAAGCCAAGTTCTCCTATGAAATTCTCGGTGGGTACTTAGCCGTGCCAGCAGAACCTGGCACCGCGTCAGCGTTTTTGGTTCAACCTGGCGGAGAAGAAGGCGCACTGCTCGCCCTTGGCAGTGATCTCGCACAGCCGCTGCCGAGTGACGACACGCTGGCCCTCGTGGCCAACGCAATCAATTCTCGTCACCCCACCACCATTGCGATTGTTCCGACCCACGCCGGCGGTCAACGCATCGCTGCTGCGATCACTGCCCTCATTGGCAGAGCCCCCGAAGTGAAGGGAGCGGTGCTCGTGTGGCGAGGTGTTTCCGGCGCAACGTTTCATCGCGGTGATGCACGTGTGGTTGCCCGCTGCGCAACGCGGGGCGCGAGTGCGAACGTCAGCGACGTGGTCCGCTGTGTCCTTCGAGCATCGCAGGTTCAGGCGAACGCCGCTCACTAAGGTATCGACAGACCTGCTGACAAAAGTCTGGCAGCAAAGCACTGTGGGGGCACATCGTGGAAATCATCACCCTAGGAACCGGTAGCCCAATTCCGTCACCGGACCGAGCTGGGCCATCAACGCTGATTCGAGCCGAGGGAAGAGATTTCCTCGTCGATTGTGGCCGCGGTGTTCAAATGCGCATGGCAGCCGCATGGTGCTCGGCACCACAGTTGACTGCGGTGTTGTTGACCCATCTCCACAGTGACCACATCACGGACTTCAATGATGTCCTCACCTCAAGATGGATTATGTCGCCGGTGCCGAGTCCACTAACCGTCATTGGGCCAGTTGGCACGCAGCGCTTTGTCGACCGAACCCTTGCAATGCTCGCCGATGACATTGGCTACCGCATCGCGCACCACGATGACTTAAACGAAGGGCCAGTCATTCAGGTCCACGAGGTCTCCTCCGGTGTTGTTTTTGACGACGGAGTAGTGCGGGTATTGGCTGAGCCGACCAATCACGCTCCGGTTGCGCCAACGGTTGGCTATCGATTTGAAGCGTCAGGGAAATCCGCGGTGATTGCCGGCGACACCGTGCCATGTGAAGGACTCAGCCGTCTCGTCGCTGGAGCAGATCTCTATGTGCAAACGGTGATCCGCCGAGCTCTGGTCGAACAAGTTCCCATGCAACGCTTCCTCGACATTTTGGATTACCACTCGACGACCGAAACCGCAGCGCAAACTGCAGCCGAAGGTGGTGTTGGGGCACTCGTCTTCACGCACCCGGTGCCCGCCCCGCAACCAGGCACCGAGCAAGACTGGCTTGACGATGCCGCAGCGTTGTATGCCGGCCCCGTCCATTTGGCCGTTGATCTGTTCTCGCTGACGATCTGAGTTCCGCCGTCATCTCGGAGAGCGGTGGCAAGTTGAGCGCTGCGACGACAACGTGCTTGATGGCTACGCTTTGATCGTGACAACGGGTCAACCTACACGAATGGGGGATCTGTCGGTGGGAGAGCAGACCATCGCCACCCGCCGTTTCTCTCGTGGTCTTGCTGGTTGTCTTGCCATGGTTTTGGCGTTGTCCGTCGCTCTCAACTGGCCAATGGTCGCAAGCGGCCACCCAAATGTTGCGCTGATGACGTCGGGTGGCGATATTGCCGAGCAGGTCTGGTTCCTTGGCTGGCTGCCGCATGCGCTGCTCCACGGACACAACCCATTTTTTAGTAGCGCACTGTATGCCGGGTCCGGTGGGGTCAACTTGATGTCGAACACGTCGGTGTTTTTCCCGGCACTCGTGCTCATGCCCGTGACGCTCCTTGGTGGTCCAATTTTGGCCTTCAACATCGGGGTGCTCTTCACTCCAGTCGTGTGTGCATGGCCGATGTATGTCCTCGCTCGTCGACTGAGTGCCTCGTGGACGCTGGCGACGGTCGCGACGGTGCTGTGGGTGCTGTCGCCGTATGTGGTGTCCAATCTTGCCCAAGGGCACTTTCACCAAACTGTCACCTTCTTCCCTCCACTTGTTGTGCTGTTGGCATGGGATTTGATCGACGCAAAGCGCAGCGTGGTCGCTACGGGAATCTTCGGTGGACTTGCCGTTGTTGCCCAGTACTTCACCGGGTCAGAACTGTTGGCGATGACGGCCCTTGAGGTCGCGCTTGGCTTGTTGGTGCTGCTTGTGGTGAAGCGTGCAGTACTCATCGCGAACTGGAAAGCATCGCTACGTTCACTCTTGGTCGCTTCATCGGTTGCATCGGCGTTGCTTTGTTATCCCCTATGGATGGAGTTCTTTGGTCCGCGGCACACCACCGGCAGTCCTTGGGGCGAGCACTACGACCTTGGAGTGATCCTCAAAGGCGTGGTGGTTGCTCCGTTTGGTCTTGGCCATGGCGACCGTCTGTCGAGATGGGTATCGGGAACAGACGTTGCCCAAGAGCCACTGTTTTTTCTCGGCGTTGGTCTTGTGGTGAGCGCAGTGGCAACTGCGGTCTTGCGCTTCTCGGATCCGAAGGTTCGTGCACTCACGCTGGTCGCCATCATTACCTTTGTGGCTTCGCTTGGGGTCTCAGTCCGCTTAGGAAATGACGGCTCGCTCCTCAGCAGCTGGGCACCATGGCAACTCGTCAACCATCTGCCACTGTTTGAGCAGCTGATTCCGAGTCGACTTGCACAACCGGTTGGCTTTGCCGTGGTGCTGTTGGCACTGCTTGGTGCCGAGGCGGCACGAGAGCAACTTGGCGCCGCGAAGAAATCCATCGTTCGCCTGTTCGCAGTTGTTGGCATCGGGGTTGTGGTGATGCCACAAGTGCTCGCCGCCAATGCCCCGTTCCCAACGACGACGGACCAAAAGGTCATTGAACCAGCGTTCTTTAAGAACTACGGCCAAAGCCCAGGTCCAAACGCTCGTTTGCTTGTCTTTCCTTACCCAGCCCAAGGTGCCGGTATTGAGCCTGCGTCAATGACCTATCAAGCACTTGCTGACTACTCCTATGACCTTGTTGGTGGGTATGTCCTCGTTCCAACGACCGGCTCGACCGCCTCAATCTGGAAGGTGCCGCCAACGGGCGGTGAGGGTCTGCTGCGTCGCTTCATTGGCCCGTTCTCGGCCAACAACTTGAGCGTTGCCGAGCGTCAACTCCTCGCTCGAACCATGGTCGAGCGAGGAACAACGACCGTTGCGCTTGCGCCGATCTTGAACGATCAACACCTTGCCGCGGCAGCACTTGCGGCCACGATGGGAACCGCACCTCACGAATTCGATGGTGTGCTGTGGTGGAGTGTGTCGAACAAGGTCACACCACTTGACGTCTCGCCGGAAGTTGTTCGCAGCTGCGCGACAACGACTTCGTCTTTGCCACCAATCGCCGCTGCCACCTGTGTACTTGATGCTGCGAAACTTCGGCCATAAGGTGTCCGAGCTTCGTGGCTGGTATGTCGATCAACTTCCGCAGCGGCAATGTCTTCACTACGCTCAAAAGGTGAGCGAAGCCCAACCCTCGCGCCAAAGAGAACCTCGATGAGCGCGCACGAGCCACTGCAGAGGTCATCACCTCGGTCGCTGCGTCTTGGTCCCTTGGCGATGCGACTCGATGTCCTGGCAGCAATGGCGATTGTTGGCGTGCTTGCGCTGCTTTGTGATGCGCCAGCGTTTTTCGGTGGCCATCCAGCTAATTCGCTGATTATGCCCGGGGGAGACGTGGCCGAGCAGGTCTGGTTTATGGGCTGGCTTCCTCATGCGCTCACCCATGGACTCAATCCCTTTTTCAGTCAGTATTTGTTTGCTGGTTCAGGTGGCGTCAATTTGATGGTGAATACGTCGGTGATGTTTCCGGCGCTTTTGCTTTCTCCCATCACGATGCTGTTTGGACCGATTTTGGCCTTCAATGTGGCCGTCGTCGTCACGCCGGCCATTTGCGCGTGGCCAATGATGTTGCTCGCTCGACGCTTCACCGCGTCGTTTGGTTTGGCGCTGGCCGCAACCGTGCTGTGGGTGATGAGCCCCTATGTGATGAGTCACCTCGGCTTTGCTCATCTTCACCAAACCGTTACGTTTTTTCCACCGGTCGTGATCTTGTTGGCAGCGTCACTGGTTGAAGGCCGCCGTAGTCCATGGCGCACTGGTGTGCTTGGTGCGCTGAGTGTCATTGTGCAGTTCTTCACCGGATCAGAACTTCTTGCGATGGTGGCATTTGAAGTGGCACTCGGACTCTTGGTGCTGGCCGTTGTTCGCCCGGGGTTTTTGGTGGCCAATTGGCGCCGAGGAGCCCAAGCCCTCGTCGCTGCTGGCGGCATCTCGGTGGTGGCGCTTGCGTATCCACTGTGGGTGGAATTCTTCGGACCACGTCACACGACCGGCAGTCCTTGGGGCGCGGAGTATTCCATTGGCAACAAACTGGTCGGCTTTGTCAACAGTTCCGTTGGCTTCGGCCACGGTGACCGGCTTACCTCGCTCATGGGTAAACCCGGTTTGCCGAATGCACCACTGAGTTTTCTTGGCTGGGGAATGATCTTGACGGTCGTTGCGACCTGCATCTGGTTGCGACGAGATCGCTTGGTGCAAGTGGTGGCCGCAGTTGGCGCGCTGACCTTTGTGTTGTCACTCGGCGTTGATGTGCGCGTGAGCGGGACCACCGAAGTGCTGTTTGGCTGGGCGCCATGGCGCCTTTTCACAAAGATTCCGGTGGTAGAGCAACTCATTCCAGGCCGACTTGTTCAATTCGTTGGTTTTGCCGCGATCATTCTGTGTCTTGTTGGCTGGGAGGCACTTCGACGGCAACTTGCGCCAAGAGGGCGACTCGTGACGGCGGTAGCGCTCTTGAGTGCTGTTGTTGTGGTCGGCTTCCAACAAGTGTTGGTCGCGACCGTTCCGTTCCCGTCAACGGTGAACTTTGTTGAACCCTCGTTTTTCACGACCTATGGCGCGCATCCGACACCGAATGGTCGACTCCTCACGGTTCCGTATCCCGACTCTGGCTTCGGACTGCAAAGTGCACCAATGACCTATCAAGCACGTTCGGGCTTCACCTACGAACTCGTTGGCGGCTACGTCCTTGTGCCGACAACCAATGGCACACAAAGCGCTTGGCTGGTCCCGCCAACTGGTGGCGAAGGAGCGCTCCATTCCTTTATGAGTTCCATTCATGTGAAGAAGTTGACCGGTGATGAACGTCGACAAATCGCAGCGTTCATCAATGCATCAAAGGCCACTGACGTTGTCCTCATTCCCATCATTTCCGACAACGCCTTGGCCGAAGCGGAGATGACCGCCATTATGGGGACTCAGCCTCGCTTCAACGACGGCACGGTGATTTGGCAGCACGTCAACCACGTGACCCCACTGCCACTGTCAAGTGAGGCAATTGAGGGCTGTGCCACAAAAACCGAAGGCCAATTCCCGCAACAGACCGTTGCCTGCGTTCTACGCGCAGGTGGGTTGAAGGGGTAAAACACCCGGATCAGGCCTTGGTCACGTCCACTAGATTGTTTGGGGAGACGGCTCGAGTAGTCGACGATGAGCGGAGGGCTCCATGGCGTCAGAGGTAGAGATCGGCATCTTTAAGTCGGGCCGAAAGGCCTATGGCTTTGACGACATCGCCATTGTTCCAACCCGTCGCACCCGCGACCCCGAAGATGTTGACATCTCGTGGCAGATCGATGCCTACAAGTTTGAACTTCCACTCATGGCGTCTGCCATGGATGGTGTGGTTTCCCCAGCAACCGCCATTGCCCTCGGCAAGATGGGTGGTGTTGGTGTCCTCAACTTGGAAGGCCTGTGGACGCGTTACGAAGACCCAACCCCACTGTTTGATGAGATCCGTGAACTCGACGATGACAAGGCAACGGCTCGCATGCAGCAGATGTATGCCGAGCCCATCAAGCTTGAACTCGTCACCGAGCGCATTCGTCAAATCAAGGCGGCTGGTGTCGTGTCATCGGCATCGGTCACCCCACAGCGAACTGCCTTCATGCAGCAAGCCATCAAAGACGCCGGCCTTGACCTTCTTGTCATCCAAGGAACAGTCGTCTCGGCCGAACACGTCTCAAAGACGGTTGAGCCGCTCAACTTGAAGTCCTTCATTCGTGAATTCGAGATCCCAACGATTGTTGGTGGCTGTGCGAGCTACCAAGCCGCACTGCACTTGATGCGCACTGGGGCTGCTGGTGTGCTTGTTGGTGTTGGCCCCGGCAATGCCTGCACCACTCGTGGTGTGCTTGGTATTGGTGTGCCACAGGCAACTGCGATTGCCGACGTTGCCGGTGCTCGGATGCGCCACTTGGATGAGACCGGTGTCTACTGCCACGTCATTGCTGACGGTGGCATGAGCAAAGGCGGCGACATTGCCAAGGCCATTGCGTGTGGTGCAGATGCCGTCATGATTGGCTCGCCACTGTCGTCTGCGGTTGAAGCGCCTGCTCGAGGGTTCCACTGGGGCATGGCCACCTTCCACCCAACGCTGCCACGTGGTGCTCGGGTGAAGACGACCGTCCGTGGCACCTTGGAAGAAGTACTCCTCGGCCCAGCACACGAAAACGACGGCCGCATGAACTTGATGGGTGCACTGCGCACGTCAATGGCAACCTGTGGGTACCAGACGGTCAAGGAATTCCAAAAGGCTGAAGTCATGATTGCTCCAGCACTGCAGACCGAAGGCAAGCAACTCCAGCGCTCACAGAACGTCGGCATGGGGCATTGACCGACGTCGTTCTCGTTGTTGACTTCGGTGCGCAATATGCGCAACTGATTGCTCGTCGGGTCCGAGAAGCTCGGGTCTATTCTGAGATCGTCCGCACCACCATTACTGCGGCAGAAGTTCAGGCCAAAGGGGCCAAGGGCATCATCTTGTCCGGTGGTCCAAGTTCGGTCTATGCCGAGGGAGCGCCAACGATCGATAAGGAAATCTTCGAGCTCGGTATTCCGATTCTTGGGATTTGCTACGGCGCACAACTCCTCGCCCAGTCCATGGGTGGCACGGTTGCCGCCACGGGCCGTGGTGGCTATGGCCGAGCAGCCATGACCATTCATGAAGACTCTGCCCTCACGGTTGATTTCCCGAAGGTCTCTGACGTGTGGATGAGCCACGGCGACTCGATCACCGAGTTGCCGAGCCATGTGACCGTCTTGGCCTCAAGTGAAGACGCCCCAGTGGCGCTGTTCGGCGACACGCAAGCTCGGGCCTATGGCGTGCAATTCCACCCTGAGGTGCAGCACTCGGTTCATGGTCAAGACCTGATTGAACGGTTCTTGCATGACGTGTGCGGCCTGCCTGGCACCTGGACCCATGCATCGATCATTGAGACCCAAGTTGCTGCCATCAAGACCCAAGTTGGGACGCAAAAGGTGCTGTGTGCGTTGTCTGGCGGTGTCGACTCTGCCGTTGCTGCAGCCCTTGTGCACAAAGCCGTTGGCGACCAATTGACCTGCGTCTTTGTCGACACTGGACTCATGCGCAAAGGCGAAGGCGACCAAATTGACGCGACCTTCCGTGAGCACTTCCAGGTTGACCTCATTCACGTGCGGGCCGAAGATCGTTACTTCGAAGCCTTGGCTGGGGTCACCGACCCTGAGCGCAAGCGCAAGATCATTGGCGAACTGTTCATTCGCATCTTCGAAGAAGTAGCTCGTGAACTTGGTGCAGGGACCGGAGACGAAGGACCGAAGTTCTTGGTGCAAGGCACCCTCTATCCAGACGTTATTGAATCGGGTTCTGGCCATGCGGCCAACATCAAGTCGCACCACAATGTTGGTGGTCTGCCCGAAGATTTGGATTTTGATCTCGTTGAACCACTGCGTGCACTGTTCAAAGACGAAGTGCGTGCGGTTGGTGAAGAACTCGGCCTTCCAAGTGACTTGGTCTGGCGCCAGCCGTTCCCAGGTCCTGGCCTCGGCGTGCGCATCATTGGTGAAGTCACCAAAGAACGAGCGGAGATCTTGGCGAATGCCGATCACGTGGTGCTCGAAGAAATCCGCCGTGCTGGTCTTTACCGAGACCTCTGGCAGAGTTTCGCTATTCTGCCGGCCGTGCGCACCGTTGGCGTGATGGGTGATGGACGCACCTACGCCTACCCAATCATCATTCGGGCGGTCACCTCTGACGACGCCATGACGGCCGACTGGGCACGCCTTCCCTACGACCTGCTTGAGCGCATTGCCAATCGCCTCATCAACGAGGTTGATGGCGTCAACCGGGTGGCGCTCGACATCACGTCGAAGCCTCCGGGCACGATTGAGTGGGAATAGTTTTCTAACTCAAGAAGCGATATTGCTCAATTGATCCGCTCGACGGTGTGCCGGCGAATTCGACGAGTCGTGCATTGTCAATGGTCGGCAGGATCCAGTTCACGTCAGGGGCTGCCTTGATGGTGCTCACGACCTTTCCGGACACGACAGCAATGACGTCGACTCGAGACGTTGTGTTGTCATGAACGAGCGCATACAGACGCGTCTCGTCATTAGAGATTGCAAGTCGAGTAGCACCGCTGTTGGTTGGCACGGTGAAGCGGATGCTGCCAGAAGTGGCATCGACCGAAGAAATCACACCGTCACTTCCAAGGGAATAAAAGGTCGAGCCATTGGCGAGGGCGACCAATGAAATGGCGCTACTCGGCAACTTGGTGTGACGCGTGACGGCAAAGGTGTTGGTCGCCTCGTTCAAGCGAACCGTGACGCCGAACTTCTGTCCACCTTCATCAACCAACAGATCAAAACCAACGCCATCATTTCTGCCGTTGGCATCAAGGACGGCACCTGGGGCAACCCACGACGTTGTGTGTGTCGTTGATCTGTTGTCAAAGCAGCTGAGCAGGCCACCATGGTCTTGGCCATCAAAGCCCACACAGACCTGGTGCCCACTGACGGCAATGGAGGTCGTTGCCCCCGTTCCTTCAAGTTCCATCTTGTGGGTTCTCTTGCCGTCTCTGGTCGACATCTCGGTCAAGAAATTCCCCGTCGGTGTCGAGGAGGCAACAAAGACCATCCCCGTTGACGTTGGCGTGGTGCCCGCTGTTGTGCCATTTGGTGCCTCAACCGATGAGACGGGACGTTCATTGTCTGTTTGCTTTGGCGACGCGGGTTGCACCACCACCGCAATCACCGCAATGGCGGCTGCAGCCAAGATCACCGATGCAACTGCGGCAATGACTAGTTTTCGAATCGACATAACGCCTTTTTCTCTAGGGCGACGACTCGTCAGCGTCGTCACGCCAACTTCGCCACAGTGCGGCATATGAGCCGCCGCTTGCTAATAGTTCATCATGGGTGCCGAGTTCGCTGATGCGACCTTCTTCCACCACGGCCACTCGGTCCGCATCATGGGCCGTGTGGAGGCGATGGGCAATGGCGACCACTGTTCGACCCTTCACAACGGCAGACAATGAGCGCTCCAAGTGCCGAGCTGCTCTTGGGTCGAGAAGACTCGTTGCTTCATCGAGCACCAAGGTGTGTGGGTCGGCCAAGACCAATCTGGCCAGACTGATCTGCTGGGCTTGACTCGGCGAGAGTTGATAGCCGGTCGTGCCAATTTCTGTGTCGAGTCCTTCGGGCAGTGTCGCAACCCACTCTTGTGCGTCAACCGCACGCAGTGCAGCGAGCAGTTCCTCATCGTCTGCGCGTGGTCGGGCAAGGACCAAGTTGTCGCGCACTGAGCCAATGAACAGGTGATGCTCTTGGGTGACGAGGGCGACATGGCCACGCAATTCGTGAAGCTCAAGTTCAGTGAGCGAGGTGCCACCGACGTCAATGCGGCCAAGCCGAGGCCCATCAATGCCCGCAAGCAGGCGACCAAGTGTTGATTTGCCCGCTCCAGATGGCCCAACAATGGCAAGGCGCTCGCCAGGGGTAAGCGCAACGGAGACATTGATCAACACGTCGTGGTCTTGTCGGTAGGCGTAGTGGACCTCTTTGGCGGTGATGGCTTC
>CANFJV010000026.1 GCA_947447225.1 Acidimicrobiaceae bacterium | reverse complement strand
TATTTGGCCGATCGCCTCCGCAAGCCAGTCCTCGTTGAAGGACCCGCTGGTACGGGAAAGACGCAACTGGCAAAGTCCATTGCCGAGATCACTGGTGCTCGACTCATTCGCCTTCAGTGCTACGAGGGCCTCGATGAATCAAAGGCACTGTACGAGTGGAACTACCGGAAGCAACTGCTTCGGATCCAGGCCGGTCAACAAGGCGAAGGCGCTCCGGTTACGGCAGATTCGTGGCATGCGCTTGAAGAGGACATTTTCTCTGAAGAGTTCTTGTTGACTCGTCCATTGCTCGAGGCCATTCGGGCGAAGGACCCCGTCGTGCTGCTCATTGACGAAGTCGACCGTGTTGAACTCGAAACCGAAGCACTGTTGCTCGAGATCTTGTCGGAGTTCCAAGTATCGATTCCTGAACTCGGTACGGTCAAGGCAACCCAATTCCCGCTCGTGTTCTTGACGTCAAACAACACTCGAGAGCTCTCAGAAGCACTGAAGCGTCGTTGCCTGTTCCTCTACGTTGGCTACCCGGACTTAGCGCGCGAACAGGCGATCATTGCTGCGCGCGTGCCGGGCATTACGACAGAGTTGGCCGAGCAAGTTGCTCGCATTGCCGGGGCGCTTCGGACGTTGGAACTGAAGAAGGCGCCAAGCGTGTCAGAAACCATTGACTGGGCTCGAACCTTGGTGCTGCTTGGCAAAAACAGCATTGATGCGGAGTCGGCCAAAGAGACTCTGCACATCTTGCTCAAGTATCAAAGCGACATTGAGCGTGCACGCAAAGAACTCCTGAGCGTGGCTGGCTGACGTGATTGACCTGTTATCGGGTTTCGTCATTGAGCTACGTGCTGCTGGACTCCCGGTTTCACTCACCGAGCACTTAGACGCCGCAGAAGCCATTCGCCATATTGCGCTTACTGATCGCACGACATTTAAGTCGACGCTTGCGGCGACGATGGTGAAAAACCAAGAGCACTACGCCGCGTTTGATTTGGCGTTTGAGGTCTTCTTCGCCGAGCGCGATGCACCCCAAGGCGAGGGCAGTGACGACGAGCTTGATCTTGGTGAACTTGCCGATGGTCAAGAGGCCAACGCATCAGATCTCACTGGAAACGGGAATCTGAAGGGCAGCGGTGGCGGTGGCGGCAGTGAGATGAGCGCCGAAGAGCTCGCCGACATGTTGATGAAGGCGCTCAAAGAGGGCGATACGAGAAAGCTCAGTCGAGTCGCACAAGGTGCGGTGCGTCGTTATGCCGGTATGGAGCCTGGTCGTCCCGTGGGTGGCACCTATTACCTCTATCGCACCTTGCGCAATCTCAATTTGGAAGGCGTGTCTCAAGAATTGCTCGATGAGCTGCGAGCGGCCAAGGGTGTCGCTCCCGAGACACTCGATGACCGATTGCTGAAGGCCGAAGTTGACCGTCGCATCGAACGCCTGAAAAAGGCGGTTGAGGCAGAAATCAGAAAGCGCCTTGTTGAGGATCGTGGCGCCGAAGCGCTGGCCAAGTCCGTAAGGAAACCACTTCCAGAAGACATTGACGTCATGCATGCAACAAAAGAAGAGCTGGTGCAGCTTCGACGGGTGCTGCAGCCGCTGTCTCGCAAGTTGGCGGTGCGTCTGGCTCGGCGTCGGCGACTCGGCAAGCGAGGCACGCTTGATGTGCGCCAAACCGTCCGACGAAGCTTGTCAACCGGTGGCGTGCCGATTGACCCACGGTTCAAAAAGCCACGACCTTCCAAGCCTGAAATCATTGTGATTGCCGACATCTCCGGTTCGGTGGCGTCCTTTGCACGATTCACCTTGCATCTTGTCCATGCCATCAGTAGCCAATTCTCAAAGGTTCGCTCCTTTGTGTTCATTGATGGCATTGATGAAGTGTCTCGGTTTTTCGATGGGGTCGAGGACCCCGCCGAAGCGGTGCATCGCATCAACACTGAAGCAGATGTCGTCTACTTAGATGGGCACTCGGACTACGGGCATGCGCTTCGAAGCTTTCACCAGCGATGGGGGAATGAGATTACGAAGAAGTCGACAGTGCTGATCTTGGGTGATGCGCGCAACAATTATCACGCCAGCGAAGCGTGGGTGGTCGCCGATATTGCGGAAAAGGCTCGGCATGTTTATTGGCTCAACCCTGAGCCTCGTGACTACTGGGGTTCTGGTGACTCCATCATCTTTGACTATGCCAAGTACTGCGAAGGCGTCATTGAATGTCGAACACTTCGCCAACTTGAAGCATTTGTTGGCGACCTCGCCTGATGACCCACGGTCCTCGACCTCCAAAGGGCATTCGCACCATTGGTGAGATTCCCGAGACGGCCACACGTATTGTGCTCGTTCGTCACGGACAAGCCATGGCCAACCTCGATGGCTATTTTGGTGGCCCCTTGGGCTGTTCGGGACTCTCCGAACTTGGCAACCGCCAAGCAACGTTGTTGGCGCAGAAGTGGCAACGAGAAGGCCAGTATTTGGGCGCGGAGATCCTCGTGTCGTCAACCTTGCCTCGGGCAAAAGAAACTGCAGATCATTTGGCAAGTGCCCTCGAGCGAGTCGTTCGTATTGCACCAAGAGATGACCTGTGCGAACTCCATCCCGGTGAAGCAGACACCTTGACCTGGCGTGAGTATGAAGAGCGCTTTGGCGGGGTGGACTGGGACGAGGATGCAACCACGCCGATTGCTCCCGGGGGAGAAAGTTGGGCGCAGTTCACCACCCGTGTTGTTGGCGCACTCACTCGGTTGGTTGAGGAATTTCCAGCAAAGACGGTGGTGGTGGCCACGCATGCAGGCGTCATTGAGGCGGCAATGTTGCATTTCGTTTTCGGTGGCCCCGAAACGCGCCGCCTTGGTCTACGAACCGATCACTGTTCGGTTACGGAGTTCGCCGCTTTTGATGGAACATGGTTCCTCGTTCGCTACAACGCGTAAAACCCTCGTTAACCGCGTAAGAGCTCGGCGACCGAGAAGGCCAAATCAATGGCTTGGCTTGCGTTCAAGCGCGGATCGCAAATGGACTCATAGCGTCGTTGGAGATCCACCTCACCAATTGCGTCTCCACCACCGAGACACTCAGTCACGTCTTCACCGGTGAGCTCAAGGTGCACACCTCCAGGCCACACCTTGTGGTCTCGACAAATGGCGAAGAAGGACTGCAACTCTTGGACAATTGCGCCAAAGGAGCGAGTCTTCACACCACCAGCCGAGAACGTGTTGCCATGCATGGGGTCTGACGCCCACACCACTGGGTGACCGGCCGAGGCAACTCGATCCAATACGGCGGGCAGCTTGTCGGCAATCTTGTCGGCACCAAAGCGACAGATGAGGGTCAAGCGACCTGCAACGCGTTCAGGGTTGAGCGCCTCGCAAAGTGCCTCAAGTTCGCCAAGGTCAATACTTGAACCGACTTTCAGCCCAATTGGATTCATCACGCCTCGGAGAAATTCGACATGTGCGCCATCGAGTTGACGAGTGCGATCACCAATCCACAACATGTGTGCGGAGGTGTCGATCCAGTTTCCCGACAATGAGTCCTGGCGGGTCAAGGCTTCTTCATAGGGGAGAAGCAATGCTTCGTGGCTGGTGTAGAAGTCGACTTCATCAAGGTTGCCGTCAGCAGTTAAGTCAATGCCACAGGCCGACATGAAGCGAAGTGCGCGCTCAATTTCTTGAGCAACGTGTTCGTAGGCCTCACCAGCTGGGGAATCTTTGACAAAGGACATGTTCCACGCATGGACGTGGCGTAGTGCGGCAAAGCCTCCCTTGGTGAAGGCTCGCAAGAGATTTAAGGTCGCAACAGAGTGCTGATAGGCCTGAAGCAGACGGTCAGGATCGGGCTGGCGAGCCTCAACGGTGAAGTGTTCACTGTTGACCAAGTGGCCGCGGAAGGCTGGCAAGGTGAGGTCACCTTGCGTTTCTGTCGCTGACGATCGTGGCTTGGCAAACTGGCCGGCAATTCGGCCCACTTTCACTACTGGAACACCAGAGGCGTAGGTCAAAGTGACGGCCATCTGCAAGATGACTTTCAGCTTGTCTCGAATGGCATCGGCGCGAAAATCGGCGAAGGACTCTGCGCAGTCACCCGCTTGCAACAAGAATGCTTCACCCTGGGCCACGGCACCAAGTGCGCGAGTAAGCGAACGAGCCTCACCAGCAAATACCAAAGGTGGTAGCGCACGAAGTTGCGCCTCTACGTTGCTCAGCGCGTCTTTATCTGGCCATTCAGGCTGCTGCGCTGCCTCACGGCTACGCCATGAGGTTGGGCTCCAAGTCGACTCCGTCATGGCGTGCAGCCTAGGACGGATGGACTCGTCACTCCGTCGCGCCCATTGTCGGTTCTAAGGTTTGCCTGTGCAATCTTGCGAAGTTGCTCCCCTTGTTGATCATTTCGGATCCCACGTATGACCTCGCCGCGCCGCATTGGGGTGTTTGGCGGGACGTTTGATCCTCCCCACCTTGGGCATTTGGCCGTGGCTCGGGCAAGTCGCGACCAACTTGGACTTGATGAGGTCCGACTTGTCGTAGCGGGAGATCCATGGCAAAAACGGGATCGGGAACTTGCTCCAGCATGGCTTCGCTATGAGCTCACGGAAATGCTCGTTGCTGGTGAAGCAAAGTGCACGGTGGACGATCGAGAAATCCGTCGCCAAGGAGCAACCTTCAGTATCGACACGATTGAAGAGATGCTCGGTGAGGCAAGCGAAGAACTGTCGATCTATCTGATTGTTGGCGTCGACGCAGCAGCGGGAATTTCTTTGTGGCATCGCGCCAATGACTTGGCGGCTCTGGTCACGCTGACGATTGCACCGAGACCACAGTGCGCACCGTTGACGCTCGATCCCTCGTGGCGGGTGGAATATCTTCAGGGTCTTGACAACCCTTGTGCCTCGACCGATTTACGAGCAAGTGGACTCAACGAGGCATTTCGGCGGCAGTGCTTGCCGAACGACGTTTTCCTTCGCATTACCCAAGAAGGGTTGTACGCTGTTGATAATGGCAATTAGCGAAGCACCTCATGCAGTTCGGCATTTGCGGGACCAGTGGTCCGCATTTGCGCCGACCGTGCTTGACGAACCAGCCACGCAACCGCCACAACTTTTCCTTCTGGCGTCAGCCTCTGAAGATCAGGTTGATCGCCAGGCGGTCCAGTCAGCGAGGCGCCATGCGCAGCACCACCGCAACATGATTGGGGCAGCCTGCCTCGGTGCAATGGGTTCGGTCTTCTCTTTGGCACTGCTGATGGTGCAACTTGCAAAGTAGCGAAACTGACTCGACCGACGTCGAGGTGGCGACCACAGTTGAGATTGAACCAAGTGATGGGTACGCCCTCGCCAAGGTGGCAGCTCGGGCTGCAGATGCCAAGCTCGGTGAGAACACCTTGGTACTCGACGTGAAAGAACTCCTGAGCGTCGTCGATGCCTTCGTCGTGACCGAAGGTCGCAACCTTCGCCAAGTTGATAGCTTGGTTGACGAAATTGAAGCGGCAACAAAAGCCACCTATGGGCGAGGACCACTTGCCATTGAGGGCCGAAATGACGGTAGCTGGGTGCTCATGGACTACGGCGATGTCCTTATTCATGTGTTTTTGGACGAAACCCGAGCCTTTTACGACCTTGAACACCTGTGGTCGTCTGCCCCTCGGGTTTCCTGGGAAGGCTGACTGGTGATGCAGTGAGTGCGGAGGTTTTCGCACTCGAGGAGTGGATGCGTTCACTTTCGACACATGCGGCCGCCACGAAAAGGGCGTATCTGGTCGATCTTGACGTTTTCCTTCACTTTGCGTTGTCAAAAGGCATCGTCGAACCCTCCGCGATTACCCGAGGAGACCTGCGGGAATTTTTGACTACGGAGGCGCAACGCGGGCTTGCACGGGCCACCTTGGCCAGAAGAGCCGCTTCACTTCGGAGCTATTTTGACTGGGCGAGACGGCGTGGCCTTGTCGCGATTGATCCAGCGAAGCGCCTTTCGGCTCCTTCAGGTGCAGGTCGCCTTCCCGTTGTGGTCTCTGCGAGCGATCTCCTTCAGGTGCTCGATGGACTCGACGAACGGCTGCAACCAGCTCCCGAACACGTCAGCGAGGTTGAAATTGCCTACATCCGGCGAGACTTGGCAGTCGTAGAACTGCTGTACGGCTGCGGTCTGCGAGTGAGTGAATTGTGTGGGATTCGTCGAGGAAACCTTGATTTCACCAGTCGAAGCGTGCGAGTTCTCGGCAAAGGAGCCAAGGAGCGGATTCTTCCCCTCCATGACGCAGTGGTGGAGGCACTTGAGCGGTGGTTGCAACTTGGTTGGCCACAAGTGGCCACTCCAACGACGCCAGACGATCTGGTGTTTCTCAATCGTCGAGGGTTGCCGCTTGGTCCTCGTGATGTCCGCCGCATCTTGGACCTGCGATTTGCCACTCCCGTGCACCCCCATGCGCTCCGCCATTCGTTTGCGACGCATTTGCTTGATGGTGGGGTAGATCTCCGGCTTGTGCAGGAACTGCTTGGTCACTCGAGTCTCGAAACCACACAGATCTATACCCATGTCTCGAAAGAACGCCTGGCCGAGGTGTACCGCACAACGCATCCTCGGGCGTGAGGTCGCGAGCCTGCATCGTTGTTTGCTAGGTTGGTGTGGCTCACAAAGCGTGAGGGAAGTACTGAGAAGCAGTCCGAACGTCAGTCCACAGTCGCCGAGAGGCGCCTGACGTTTGCACAACTGGAGGAATCATGGCAGTTGTTTCACTTCGGCAGTTGCTGGACGCTGGCGTCCACTACGGCCACCAGACCCGTCGCTGGAACCCCAAGATGCGTCGTTTCATCCTTGGTGAGCGCAACGGGATCTACCTGATCGACTTGAAAAAGACCTTGAAGGGCATCGACGAGTCCTACGCCTACGTGCGTGATTTGGTCGGCAACGGCGGCTCCATCATGTTCGTCGGCACGAAGAAGCAGATCCAAGGTCCAATCGCTGAATATGCCGATGCCTGTGGAATGCCCTATGTCAACCAGCGTTGGCTTGGTGGCATGCTCACCAACTTCCAAACGGTTGCAACCCGGGTAAAGCGCATGCAAGAACTGCGCGTCATGCGTGATGCTGGCGACTTTGAAGGTATGCCAAAGCGTGAAGCGTTGAGCCACACACGTGAACTCGAGAAGCTTGAGCGAAACTTGGGCGGTATTGCTCGCCTGAACAAGCTTCCTGACGCCATCTTTGTGATTGACACGAAGAAAGAGCACATTGCTGTGACCGAAGCCACCAAGCTCGGCATGCCAGTGGTGGCAGTCGTTGACACGAACTGTGACCCTGACATCATCACCTACGTCATTCCTGGCAATGACGACGCCATTCGCTCCGGCGCTCTGCTCAGCCGGGTGATTGCTGACGCCGTGGTCGAAGGCAAGTTCATCTTCCATAACCGTGACGCCGCTCGGGCGAAGGCGCAGGCTGCAAAAGCTGATGCCGCCAAGATTGCCGAGCCTGTCGTCGCCGAACCAGCCCCAGTGGCTGCAACTGAAGGAGCGGAGTAACCATGGCAGCATTTAGCGCAAAAGACGTTCAAGGCCTTCGCCAATCAACTGGCGTTGGCATGCTCGATGCCAAAAAGGCACTCGAAGCAAATGATGGCGATGTCGCTGCGGCGACGAAGTGGCTCCGTGAAAAGGGCTTGGCCTCTGCGGCAAAGCGCACTGACCGTGACGCTTCACAAGGTGCAGTTGCCGTTGTGCGTTCCGGCAATGCAATCGCAGCCGTTGAACTTCGCAGTGAGACTGACTTTGTGGCGAAGTCAGTTGACTTCATTGCCAAGGTGAATGAAATGGCAGCAGCGGTCGCAGCCGATGGCGAAGACGCAATGTCGAAGTTCACCGGTGACGTGGAGCAGATGCTCATCACGCTCAAAGAGAACATCTCGGTTGGCAAGGTTGTGCGTTTTGAGGTTGCTGACGGCCAAGTTGCCGACGCTTACCTGCACAGCCAGGATGGCCGCGGCGTGAATGCTGTTCTTGTCGTGCTGAACAGTGGAACCGAAGAACTCGCGCACGACCTCGCTGTCCATGCTGCGTTCACCAAGCCGCAGTATTTGAGTCGCGACGAAGTTCCAGCAGCCGAAGTGGCTGCAGAGCGTGAGACCATCGAGACCATTTCCCGCAACGAAGGTAAGCCTGAAGCGTCACTCGAAAAGGTCGTTGAGGGTCGCCTTAATGGTTGGTTCAAAGAGCGTTGCTTGCTTGAGCAGTCCTATGTTCGAGACGAAAAGCAAAGCGTTGCCCAGTTGCTCGGTTCTGCCACTGTTGCGAACTTCGCCCAGATCATCATTGGGGCGTAGATCCAAGTGACCGCTCGTGCGACGCCGAAGCGGATCGTCCTCAAGATGTCCGGTGAAGCGCTCGCGTCCGCAGCGTCTGATGAGACGATTGACTTCCAGACGGTCCACCGCCTCGCGGCGGAGATCGTCGAAGTCATTCATCAACTCGGCGTGGAAATTGCCATCGTGGTTGGTGGCGGCAATATCTGGCGAGGGATGACCGGTGCCACCGATGGTATGGATCGTGCAACGTCAGACACGATGGGCATGCTTGGCACGGTGATCAATTCCTTGGCGCTGCAAGATGCCTTAGAACAGCTCGATCAGCCAACTCGCGTTCTGTCTGCTATTCCAATGCCAGCAGTTGCTGAGCCCTACATTCGTCGGCGAGCGATTCGCCACTTGGAAAAGGGTCGTGTGGTGATTTTTGCCGCCGGCATGGGTGCACCGTTTTTCACCACCGACACGCCTGCAGTGTTGCGTGCAGCGGAAATCGAAGCGCAGATGGTGCTCAAAGGAACCCACGGGGGAGTCGATGGCGTGTATTCCGCCGACCCTCGATCAAACCCAGATGCCACTCGCTTTGATGAGATTTCGTTCATGGAAGTGGTGAGCAAGGACCTCCGAGTGATGGACCTCACGGCGATCACGTTCTGCCAGGACAACGGTTTGCCGATTCTCGTTTTCGACATCATGACGCCCGGAAATCTGCTTCGGGCGCTCAGTGGAGAGAAGATTGGTACGCTGGTCTCGTGAGTGACGATCTCATCCAACTGGTGATCGACGAAGCGGCCGAGAAGATGGCGAAAGCCATCGAGCGAGTCCAGCATGAATTTTCTGGTGTTCGCACCGGAAGAGCTACCCCTGCCTTGGTCGAAAGCATCACCGTTGATTACTACGGCACCACGGTGCCACTGAAGCAGATTGCCTCTTTTTCCGTCCCAGAACCACGCCTTTTGGTGATTTCACCATTTGACAAGTCACAAATCAATGCCATTGATAAGGCACTCCAGAATTCAGACATTGGTTTGAATGCGAGTTCAGACGGCATTGTTCTTCGCCTTTCGTTTCCTCCGCTGACGGAAGAGCGTCGACGATCACTGGTCAAAGTGGTGCACACGAAGTCAGAAGAAGGAAAAGTGGCGATTCGAAACGTTCGCCGATCTGCCCGCCATGATCTTGATGGTCTGGTGAAAGATGAGGGCCTTTCAACTGATGAAACCGAGCGAGCCGAGAAGGTGCTCGACAAATTGACCCAATCTGAAATTGAAAAGGTCGATCGCCTTCTTGCCCAAAAGGAGGCTGAGCTCCTTGAAGTCTGACGATGTGAACGAAACCTTGCCCTTAGGCGAAACGGGAGCGACTGACGACGCTGCCACGTCACCAAGCGGCGTCCGCATTAGCGGAGCAACTCCAGTCGGCGCGAGCGCTGAGGTGCCAGCAGACACCGAGAGCAATGTCGAAAGTGCGCCGGTTGTAGAACTTCCACACTGGGCCGATCCGCCTACGGGGCAACTCAATGTTGTTGGTGACACCGATGCGGTGAGTGGACCAACGTGGCGTGAAGACGCTGCGGACTGGGAGCAGGACTCCTTGGCGTTTGAAGCATCAATGCTTGCTGATGATTCGGCCTCGGTTACTGAGACCGAAGAAGAAAAGGTAGAGCGCCAGCCCTGGGACTTTGATACTGAGGTCGCTTCAACGACGACTTCTGCCACCGATGCAAGTTCTTTTTCAGCCGACGCCTATGAATCAATTCCTACAGAAGAAGAGCTGTTTTCGACCCTAGGGGCGTTGTCTGCGGCAGCAGTTTCAACCACAGACGAGGCTGAAGCAGTCGCAACAGAACGCCCCGTTCGGCGAGGACGCAAGCTCAGAAGCCTCTCAGAGCGAGGAGCAACCGACGCTGAAGCAACGGAGACTCTGTCAGAGCCGCTTGCTGCACCCACGAAGCCAGTTCGTCGTCGTCGTCCAGACCTTCCTGCACTGCCAGCCCACGCTCTCGCGCAAGGAAGTCAGCAGCGAAACATCGCCCTTGCAGTGGCCGTTGGTTTCGGTCTTGGCATGGTCTTGCTTGCAGCGCTCAATCTAGGAAATGTAATTTCAGGAATTGCCGTTGGACTCGTGGCCTTGGCCGGTGTGTTTGAAGGTTTCGGCATGTTCCGAATGGTTGGCTATCGCCCAGCAACGTTTGTGACTGGCCTCGTCACTGCCTTGATGTTGTGGGGTTCGTACAACTACGGCCCACAAGCGATTCCGGCAATGTTGCTCGTGGCCGTCGTTGGAATCTTCGCTTGGTTCTTCTTGAAGGTCGATGTTGACGATCCCATCACTGGAATTGGCACCTCACTTATCGTGTTTTGTTGGGTAGGCGTCTGTGGGGCCTACGGTGAGCTGATTTTGAACCCGGTGCTGTTTACTTCTCGCCATGGTGTTGCCGTACTCTTTGGCATCGTGGCTGCGGTGGTGGCAAATGACACTGCCGCACTGTTTACCGGTCGCCGGCTTGGGCAACACCCAATGGCCCCGGGAATCAGCCCGAACAAGACCTGGGAAGGATTGCTGGGTGGCACGCTCGGCACCTTTGTGGTTTGCCTCGCCGTGGTCGCACTTGTGCATCCATGGGACTTCGGCTCCGCTTTGTGGTTGGCGCTTGTCACCTCGGTTGTCGCCCCAATTGGCGACTTGGCGCAATCAGCGATCAAGCGGCAACTTGGTCTTAAGGACTCCGGTTCGAGCATTCCTGGCCATGGGGGCATCTTGGACCGTGTCGATGGCATGCTCTTCATGTTGCCGGTCGGATATTTCTTGGTCCGAGCCCTCGGCTTCGCCTAAAGCAACGTTTAATTTTTCGTGACGCCTTCAGTAGCGATTCTCGGTTCTACTGGCTCAATTGGCGAGCAAACACTTGACGTCATTGATCAGTCGCCAGATCAATTTGACGTCGTGGCGCTGTCTGCGGCGAGATCGATTGATCGATTGATTGAACAAGCGAGGAAATATCGGCCCCGGCTGGTCATTGTTGATCAGCCAAGTGATGTTGCTACGGTGGCGGCCGCATTACCTGGCACGACCGAAGTCGCCTGTGGTGCTGATGGATTGACCGCTGCGGCGGAAATGGCCGATATTTCCGTCAACGCCATCGTGGGGTTTGCCGGTCTACCCGTCACGATGGCGTCACTTGCCGCTGGGAAGCGCCTTGCCCTTGCCAACAAAGAATCGCTCATCACCGCGGCACCACTTGTTGAACGAGTTCGCTCAACTGAGGGCGCAAGTTTGATACCAGTTGATTCAGAACACTGTGCGATCTTTCAGTGCCTCCATGGCATATCTGGCAGTGACCGAAGTGTCAGACGACTCATCTTGACCGCCTCCGGCGGTCCGTTTCGAGGACGAACTGCAGCATCGCTGAACGAAGTGACGGTGGCGGAAGCATTGGCGCACCCCACCTGGTCAATGGGGCCAAAGATCACCGTCGACAGTTCAACGCTCATGAATAAGGGCCTTGAAGTCATTGAAGCCCATGCACTGTTCGGCACGCCCTTTGATCAAATTGACGTCGTCGTGCATCCGCAATCGATCGTGCATTCAATGGTGGAGTTCTCTGATGGCTCCACCATTGCGCAACTCTCTCATCCCGATATGCGCCTTCCTATTGGTTTTGCCCTCAGTTACCCTGATCGACTTGCCGTTCCTTTTGGCAGCTTGGATCTTCTTCAGGCAACGACACTCACCTTTGAGTCACCAGATCGAGCCACATTTCGGTGCCTGGACCTTGCCTACGCAGCAGGTCGTCTTGGCGGAGCAGCACCAGCATGGCTATCTGCGGCAAATGAAGTTGCGGTTGACGCATTTCTTGAGGGACGCATTTCGTGGGGGCAAATTGCCAAGATCGTCGAGACCACGTTGGACTTCTATTCGCAAGATCCGCTGAGTTCGATTGACGCGCTGATTGCTGCTGATGCCCAATCTCGTGAGCGAGCGCGTACGGTGGTTGCACAATGCTCGACCACGTAGACCTTGAAGAGGTAAGTACAGAAGTTGCACCAACAGCGGAACCGCTGTCGACTGCTCGCGGACTCGCTGGACTTGGTGGCCTTTGTGGTGTTGCCGTGTTGGCGGTCGTTGCGGGCTACGGCTGGACGGTTCTCGCAATTGTGTCGATTTTGACCTTGGTGCTGTTGCATGAACTTGGTCACTTCGCCACGGCGAAATGGACGGGCATGAAAGCGACGCAATTTTTCGTCGGATTCGGTCCTCGGCTGTGGTCGTTTCGCCGGGGAGAAACCGAATATGGCATTAAGGCACTTCCACTTGGTGGCTACGTCCGCATCATTGGATTCACCGCTGACGAAGTAATTGACCCGGCTGATGCACCGCGGTCGTATATGAACCAAGCGTTTTGGAAGCGCATCTTGGTTTCTTCCGCTGGCTCGTTGGTGCACTTTCTCCTTGCGCTGTTCTTAGCCTTTATTTTGATTTGGGCCTCAGGCACCTCGGTGACAACAGGGGCGAAGTTGAGTCAGATTGCGAACTTCTCCGGCACAAGCCCTGCAGCGGCGGCGGGACTTACCGCTGGCGATGTGGTGAAAAAGGTCAATGGTGTGCCGCTGACCTCAATTGATGAGTTGACCTCGACGCTTCACTCGAGTGTTGGCAAGCCAGTGACTCTCACGATTGAGCGCGGGTCAAATCGCCGAGAGGTCACGGTGACTCCAGTTGATGGCAGGGAAGTGCTCATCGCCGGGAAGCCCTATGTTCCCGAAGGAACCACCGGTTTTTCCAATGGCTACGGCGTCATTGGCATTGCCGGACTTGAAGTTGAGACCGCAACCGTTGCAACGAGTCCAATTTCTGCCGCCGCGCGATCGGGCTCGTTTGTTTGGTCACTCACGACCCAGACGGTGCAGGGTTTGGCCGAGCGCCTGAGCCCGACTGGGCTTGCGCAGCTCGCACAGCTCGACCCTCACCCAAGTACGGCAACTTCGCCAACCGCGCTGTCGCAGCGACCGACGTCGATCTACGGAATGGTGAGTGTGGCAACCCAGGCGGCATCGGTTGGTTGGCAGCCCTTCATTGAGTTGTTGATCGTGATCAATGTCGCGATTGGACTCCTCAACATGCTGCCGATGTTGCCACTTGATGGTGGTCACGTTGCTATTGCGCTCTACGAGCGCATCCGAACACGTCGCGGCCAGCCGCATTATCGAGCCAACTTGGCCAAACTCATGCCAGTGACCTATGCCTTTGTTGCCATTCTGTCGTTCTTGGTGCTTTCGTCGCTCTATCTCGACATTGTGCACCCTGCGCCAAATCCCTTTACCCGTTAAGCGAGCATCGTGGCGCACGCCACGGTAAAAAACCCGGCACAATGGAGTGATGGAGACCTCAGCAGAGTTACTCACCCCTCGACGCACCACTCGACAGATCACCGTCGGAAAGGTTCAAGTTGGTGGGGGAGCACCAATCTCTGTTCAGTCGATGACGACGACGAAGACAGCGGACGTCGAAGGAACGCTGCAGCAGATCTATCAACTCGCCGCCGCCGGGGCTGACATTGTGCGCTGCACCTGCAACAAAGCAGAAGCGGCCGAAGGCCTGGCGCAAATCGTTCCTCGGTCACCAGTGCCAATTGTCGCCGACATTCACTTTCACGTCGAGATGGCACTTGCCGCGCTCGAAGCGGGTGTGGATGGCCTTCGCTTAAACCCTGGCAATCTCCGCAAGGCCTCAGAGATCAAGTTGGTGGCACAAGAAGCAAAGGACCGAGGCGTCCCGATTCGTATTGGCGTCAATGCCGGATCGCTCCATCCTGATTTGTATGAGCGCTTCGGTGGTGCAACACCCGAGGCGCTCGTTGAGTCAGCTCGAATGGAACTTGCCTACTTCCGAGAAGTTGGCTTCGACGATGTAAAGATTTCGGTCAAGGCCTCGTCAGTTGCGCTCATGATCGCGGCATATCGCCTGGCCAGTGAGACCTTTGACTATCCGTTGCATTTGGGCGTTACCGAAGCTGGGCCACTGCCTGGTGGCCTGCTCAAGGGAACAGCCGGAATCGCCACGTTGCTGGCCGAAGGTATTGGTGACACCATTCGCTACTCGCTCACTGCCGATCCGGTGGAAGAAGCACGCGCCGGACGAATGTTGCTTGAATCAATGGGGCTTCGTGAGCGCAAGGGTCTTGACCTCATTGCTTGTCCTTCATGTGGACGAGCCGAAGTTGACGTGATTGCGGTTGCCAACGCAGCGCAAGAGGCCTTGAAGGATCGGAATTTGCCGATTCAAATCGCGGTGATGGGTTGTGTGGTTAATGGTCCCGGTGAAGCTCGCGATGCCGACCTTGGTATTGCGGCAGGCAAGCACCGAGGGCATTTGTTCATCAAGGGCGAAGTTGTGCGAGTGGTGAAAGAAGACGAGATGGTCGAAGCGCTCGTTGAAGAGGCCGAACGACTCGTTGCGGAAGGTGTAGAGGCACGACTCGCGGCGAAGGATCCTAAGGCGGCGGCTGCCGCCGAGCAGGATCGACTTGCGTTACTTGACGAAAAAGGTGCAGACGCCAACCAGGCGCAAGTCAAGATCGACTCAATACGTCGCAAAACCGATCGCTAGTTCGCAAGTGCCGTTGAAGTGAGGTTGTAGCCTCACTGACTATGCGCATGAGCCAACTGCTTCTCCGGACCCTTCGTGAAGACCCAGCAGACACCGATAGCCAAGGCTATGCACTGTTGGTCCGAGCAGGATATGTTCGTCGCCTGAGTTCTGGGGTCTATACCTTCTTGCCGCTTGGCCTCAAGGTCTTACATCGCGTCGAAGCCATTGTTCGACGAGAGCTTGACCGAGCAGGCATGCAAGAGATGCTGATGCCAGCGCTCAGCCCAATTGAATTGTGGGACCAATCTGGCCGTTCTGCTCGATTTGGCACCGACGCACTGCCTGCACTGACGGTCGAGGGTCGTGGTGGCACGTATGTGCTTGGGCCAACACACGAAGAAGTGGTCACCGCAACCGTGGGCCAAGAAGTTGAGTCCTATCGCCAACTTCCCGTCACGGTGTATCAAATCCAGTCAAAATTTCGAGATGAGGCGCGCCCTCGCTATGGCCTTGTTCGCACCAAAGAACTCGTCATGTGTGATGCGTATTCGTTTGATCGAAACCCCGAGGGCATGCAGGTCTCCTATGAGCGCGCCGTAGCGGCGTACTTGGAGATTTTCCAAGCAGTTGGACTGAACGTCACGCCCGTCGTTGCGCAATCTGGTGCTATTGGTGGTGACGTCAACCATGAATTCATGGTGCCAAGTGTCATTGGCGAAGACCACTTTGCCTCATGTGGGTCGTGTGGCTATCACGCCAACACTGAGGCTGCCGAGCGGCAAATTGTTGGCGTGTCGCCTGCACCAAGTGACCTACCCGAGCGGCGCAGCGTTGCAACGCCAGGCGTCGCGACGATGGAGGAAGTGGTCGCGCACTTTGCCGCCGAGGGTATTTCACTGAAAGAAATGGTGAAGGCAATTGCCGCCACCAACGCCGAAGGTGACGTCGTCGTCATTGCAGTCCGCGGAGATCGCGAAGTGCGACTTCCGCATGGTTGGGATCTTGTTGATGATGAAGCACTGAAGGCGCATCCGGGCCTTCACAAGGGTTCGATTGGACTGGTTGGTCTGAACGAGGCAGGGATTTCACTCGTGGTTGACCATGAACTGGTGGCTCGCACTGGTCCATGGCTGTGCGGTGCAAATGCACCAGATTCCCATGATGAGTTCGTGGTCGTTGGACGCGACGCAATTCCAGATGCGGTTGGCTCCTTTGTGGTGGTCGAAGCAGGAGACGCCTGTCCAATTTGTGCAAATCCGTTGGAGCTTGTTCGCTCTGTTGAAGCTGCGCACACGTTCCAGCTAGGTCTCCAGTACTCCACCAAAATGACGGGAGCGTCATTTTTGGACGAAGACGGTACCGAGCAACCACTATGGATGGGTTGCTATGGCATTGGCGTCTCTCGACTCCTTGGCGTGCTCGCTGAAGCACACCATGACGACAAGGGACTCATGTGGCCTAAGGAGGTAGCGCCGTTTGATGTGCACCTTGTGACGCTTGGCGCTAACCGAAATCCAGCACTTGAAGAAGCAGGCGATGCGTTGTATTCACAGCTTCTGCGCGAGGGATTCTCCGTACTTTACGATGATCGCGACGGTTCACCTGGGGTGAAGTTTGCCGATGCTGACTTGCTCGGCGTGCCGATTCGCTTGGTGCTTGGGGGCAAAGGCCTTGAGCGTGGCATCGTTGAATGGCGTCGCCGACGTGACGATACCGAAGGCGAAGTTGCGCTCTCGGGACCATTTACTGATCTGCGATAGGCTCTCTCGTTCAGTAGTATCGCTGCGCTTCAGGGGACCATCTGGTACCCTTAGCGGTGCTATTGCAGTCGAAGTACCCGGTGAAACGTGGGCTGCAGCCCACGTTTCGTTATTTTTAGGTGTGCGTGAGAAAGGAGAGGCCATGGAAGATGTGATGATCCCCGTGATTGAGCCTCTCCTTGCCCAATTTGACCTTGAATTGATTGATTTCGACCGAAGCCCACAGATCATTCGCATCACGGTTGATCAAGAAGGCGGGGTTGACCTCGACACCATTGCAAAGGCAACGAGGGCAATTTCTGAGCGATTCGACGAGCTTGACATTGGCATTGGCCGCTACACGCTTGAGATTTCGAGTCCAGGTGTGGAGCGCAGACTTCGAACTGCGGCCCATTTCAAGCGCTCGATTGGTGAGACGATCACCGTGAAATTGTCTGCTGACAGCGACATTCGTAGAGTCGATGGCCTCTTGAGTGCAGCAACAGATGAAGAAATTGTCGTCATTCCAGAGTCGGGCGAGCCGGTAACGATCGCAATTTCGATGATTGATAAGGCTCGAACCGTCTTCAACTGGGGATCACCAGCGAAGCCGTCTCCATCAAAGGCAAAGCCGAAACCCAAATCTCCAAAAGCACCTGGGGGAGCAGTGTCTGCAACCAAAGGTGCCGCAACAACAACTGCAAGTGAACCGAAATCCGAAGAGAGAGCAGCGACACAATGACGAAGACGAACTATGAGTTCCTCGATGCCCTTGGTGCCATCGCCTCCGAGAAGGGCATCTCAGTCGAGACCTTGCTCGACGCCTTAGCCAACGCCCTCGTGGCCGCCTACAAGCGTCGACCAGACGCGGCTGAAGAGGCAGTGGTCACGATTGACCCTGACAATGGCGAAATTCGAGTGTACGGACAAGAGCTCGACAATGACGGCAACGTCATTCGCGAGTGGGACGACACGCCAAGCGACTTTGGCCGCATTGCTGCGCAAACAGCCAAGCAGGTCATGAAGCAGCGAATTGGTGAAGTTGAGCGCGACATGAAATATGACGAGTACGCAGGCCGAGAAGGCGACATCGTGACGGGCATTGTCCAGCAAGCCGACACTCGCTACACCTTGCTCGACCTCGGCAAAGTTGAAGCACTGATGCCACAAGCAGAGCAGATTGCCTATGAGAAGTACGCGAATGCTGCACGACTCAAGGCCTACATCGTTGAAGTTCGAAAGACGGCAAAGGGCCCACAGATTGTGGTCAGCCGCACCCACCCTGGTTTGGTGAAGCGTCTGTTTGAATTGGAAGTTCCAGAGATTTCCTCTGGTGTTGTCGAGATTAAGGCCATGGCCCGTGAACCCGGCCACCGAACCAAGATGGCCGTGTGGTCAAATGACCCAGCGATTGACCCAGTTGGCGCCTGCGTTGGCGCTCGCGGAAGTCGCGTTCGCATGATTATGAATGAGTTGAATGGCGAGCGCATTGATGTGGTTCCCTACTCAGACGACACGGTGCAACTCATCGAAAATGCATTGCAGCCGGCCAAGATTCGCGAAGTTCGTCTAGACGAAGACTCCGGCACGGCCACCGTGATTGTGAACGATTTCCAACTCTCGCTTGCCATTGGTAAAGAAGGTCAGAACGCTCGTCTCGCCGCTCGATTGACGGGGTGGCGCATCGACATTAAGTCTGAAACCCAACTCCAAGAAGAAGAAGATGGCTGGGCCGAGGGCGAGTGGATTGAAGATGAAAGTGGCCAGCAAGTGTGGGTTCCTGCAGAAGGCGGCGACGCTATTTCTGCCACTGAATGGTCCGAAGGAACAACGATCACCGACACGATTGACGTGGTCGTTGAGCCAACCGGTGAAGTCGAAGTCATTGAAACCATCACCATCACGACCGAAGAGGACGTTGCAGACGAAGGTGGGGCCGAATAATTCCCATTCGGACCTGCGTCGCTTGTCGAAGTCGTCGACCTAGCGACCAACTGGTTCGGTTTGCCCTCAATGCAGGAGATGTGGTGCTCAGTCGCACTAGTCCCGGTCGAGGAGGTTGGTTGTGTTGCAGTCAACACTGTGCAGAGGTTGCGGCAAAGCGAGGATCGTTTGCCAAGGCACTCAAGCAATCCGTTGGCGAGGACTCAATCACGAGGTTGATGAACGAAGTCGCCCAACTCGAACAGAGGAAGGCGGCGAAGTTGGGCGGGGAGACCTTCCCTGTGTGAAATGATGGAACGCCCGCCGAATCACGGCAGGGCCAGAGAAGACCGAGGAACCGTTGGCGACGAAGAAGATCCGAGTCCATGAACTTGCAAAAGAGCTTGGACTGACCAACAAAGAGGCACTTGACCTCGCCATCGCGCTCGGAATTGGCGTGAAGAGCCACTCGTCGTCGATTGAAGACGCACAAGCGGACCGAGTCCGGCGTAAAGCGGACAACGAAGGCCTTCGACGCGATGTTCAGCCAGAAGAGGCTGAGCCAAAGAAGACGACGAAAAAGACCACGACCACGACGGCTGCTGCCCCCACTGAACAAGCAGCGCCTGAGGTGCCGACTGAAGAGGCTGCACCGCCTCGTCGGGTGATTTCCTCTACTCGCCAGCAGCCAGCAGCCCCTGTGCGCCCTGCGCCGCGCCCAGCACCTGAGGCTGAAGCAACAGCCACGCCGGAAGCACCAGTGTCTCCAGCTCCAGCTCCAGCGCCAACTGCAACAGCTCCAACGGAGACCGTGGCGCCTGTTGTCAGTACTCCTGTCGTTGAACTGACCAATGTCGCTGCTGCGCCTGCTGCTCCGGCCACGCCGGCAG